>DASYLW010000188.1:0-6796 GCA_036009385.1 Caballeronia sp. | reverse complement strand
GGCACGCGTATCAATTTGCTCGCGGACCGCTTCGGATTTGCCGTGCTGTATCCCGAGCAATCGAAAACGGCGCACGTCCACCGCTGCTGGCATTGGTACGAAGATTCCGCCAATTCCGGCGGGGGCGAAGCGGCAGCGGTCGTCTCCCTGGTGCGCGAGGTCGTTGCGCGTCACCATTTCGACTCCGAACGTGTCTATTTGGCTGGTATGTCGGCCGGAGCGGGGCTCGCGGCCATGCTCGCCGTTAAATATCCGTCGCTGTTCGCGGCGGTCGGATTGCACTCGGGCGTGGTTTTCGGCGACGCAAACTCCGCAATCGGCGCAATGGACGCCATGCGGCGCGGCAGCCGCAACGACCCGGTCGGGCTCATCGACGCTGCAGCCGACGTCGCCGATTACCCTGGCATGCCGGCCATCATCGTGCACGGCGAACTGGATTCGGTCGTATCGAAGACCAATGCCGAGCAACTGACAACGGAATTCCTGCGCCTGAACCGTTTTATCGACGCAAATGGCGCCTGGCGCAACGGCGAGCGCCGCGAGGAAACACAGGCCGACAGCACGGTGACGGATTACGTCAAAGGCGGGCGGCGAGTCATCAAGACGTGCATCGTCCGCGGGTTGGGCCATGCCTGGAGCGGTGGCGACGACACCGTCCAGTTCCATTCGTCCAAGGGACCGGACGCATCGGCCATGCTATGGGAATTCTTCAAATACCAGCGACGTGTGCAATCGCCCGTGCGCGACGAGACCCTGGTCTAGGCCGCAGTGTTGTAAAAAAGTCTTTCATATCAACGTGATTCTTTTTTGGGCACTAGCATTTGCATAGGGATTACCCTATACTTCGTTCAAAGCACTAGGTACTTACCCTAATCATTAAAGCGAGGTTCACCATGTATCTGCTCAGCCGCCTCTTCCTGTTCCTGACCAAATCCGCCGACCAGCGTGACAAGGAGCGCAACGACGCTTATCTGGCGGAAGCCAGCGACATCTACGACCTCGAATACCGCATGCAGAAGCTGGATCGCCGCGCATCGTCGCGTCATCCCTCGTGGCTCGCGCAGTGATTTTGCGGTAGTTCGTAGTCAGTAGAAGCACAAGCAGGATTCGCCGCGCTGAAAACGGCGTTGTCGAAGCAAAAAAATGCCGGCCACGAAGGCCGGCATTTTTGCGTCTGGCGTTTGGATGAGCAACAAACGCCAGCTTCCGCCGCTCATGCGCGACCGCCCTGGCTCAGACCAACTTGACGCGTACGTCGACGTTACCGCGCGTCGCATTCGAGTACGGGCACACCTGGTGAGCGGTTTCTACCAGCTTTTGCGCTTCAGCCGCATCCAGTCCCGGCAGCGAAACCCGCAATTCAACGTCCAGCGCGAAACCACCTTTGTCATTGGGGCCCACGCCCACATCGGCGGTAACCGTCGTGTCGGCGGGAATGGTCTTCTTTTGCTGACCGGCGACAAACTTCATTGCGCTCAGGAAACAGGCCGAGTAACCCGCGGCAAACAACTGTTCCGGGTTCGTGCCGGCTGCGCCCGTGCCGCCCAATGCCTTCGGCGCGCTCAATTTCACATCCAGGTTTTCATCCGACGAAACTGCCCGGCCGTCGCGGCCGCCCGTACTCGTTGCCGTTGCTGTGTAAAGGATGCTCATGATGTTTTCCTGTTCAATGATTGCCGCTCGGCGGCAGGAAGAGGGCAATGCAGGGTTTACGTCCGGTAACGCGGTGCCAACGAAAATAAATATATCGCGATAATAATTTGTGTGCAAATTAAATTGGCGCGTAGATGATTGATTGTGACTATGTCGCGGTTTTAAACTTCGTTATGTTCCATCAACGACGCGCGCAGTCGTATCAGATCGTCTCGCAGCTTGATGAGCCGGTCGGCGTCCGATCCGGCTGCACAGTAGATCTCGCCGGGAATACCGCGAATAGCCTTCTTCAGTTCGCGGCCGGCGTCGGTAAGGTGGATATGCACTTGCCGTTCGTCTTCAATGCCGCGCACGCGCTTGACGTACCCCTGAGCTTCAAGGCGCTTGAGCAAAGGCGTCATGGTGGCCGAATCGAGGCTTAGCCGTTCGGCCATCTGCTTGACGGTCAGGTCGTCGCTCTCCCACAACACCAGCATGGTCAGGTATTGCGGATAGGTCAGTCCGACCTTGTCCAGCAGCGGCTTGTACGTCTTGGTCATCGCGAGCGAGGTCGAGTACAGCGCGAAGCAAAGCTGGGCATCGAGTTCGAGCGCAAATTGTGGCGTAGAAGTCATGACAGTCGCGCCTGAATACGCAAAAACGGATATATCGCTAGTGTACGCAAATATTTAGCGCACTAAGGAAATCGGCCACGGAAGCCGATCGCACCCGCTCCCACGGCAGGCCTCAAACAAAACGCCCGATGACTGAGTAGTCATCGGGCGTTCGAATCATCCGGGCCATTTATCGGACAAGACTCACAACGGCGGCTCGGACGGATCCGGAATGTCAGGCGTATCTTCCGATTGGACGCCGAAACAGCCGCGATACGTCGCGTAAAACGAGCAATACAACGCGGTTGTCACGAGAATGGACGCCGGCATCAACACCGCGAGGGCCATGTCCTGCGCCGCGCCGAGCACCTGCATCAACGCGCTGAGTCCGAAGGACACGGCGAGCGCAATACCAATCCACAACACGCCGTAAATCACAAACGCGCCGCGATTGCGCCAGCAACTGACGAAGCTGAAAAACAGGGCTTTCACCGGCGGCACGTCGTGCCAGGCGACCAAAATTGGCGCGAACCAGAACAGCATGGCGACCGGCAGATAACAGATCATGGCGACCAGCACAGCGAGCGGGTTGAAGCTTGCGGCCACGGTTTCCGGATCGCCGGCCGGGCCGTTGCCGAGCATCAAGTTGAGCAGCAAGCCGCCGTCGGCCAGCGCTGAAGCGGCGAAGATCAAACCCATGGCTGCCACATAGATCACGCCGAGCACAAGTAGCCGGCGCGCGACGATCTGCCCATAAGCGCGAAAGCCGTCGACGAGCACTGTCGGCCAGACCGGTTTCTTGGCGATGGTATTGCGGCAAGCCGCCATGAAACCCACGGCCACGCCCGGAATCAGCAGCAGCGGCAGCACGGGACCGATCAGCGGCAGCCGCGAGATCAGCGTCATGGCGAACAGATAGGCGAAGAACACCGTGAGAAACGCGAGTGGATTCCGGCGAAACAGCCAGATACCCTGGCGGAACCACACATAACCGGTTTTGGCGGGGACTTCGATCAATTGCATTGATTAATTACCGTGAACGGGAGGAGGCGCAACTTTGATGCGCTCGCGCAAAATGCGTTCGAAATGGCCAGGATCATGCGGTTTTAGCATCTCGGCTTCGCGTGGCCGGTAAAAATCATAGAGACGCGACACCCAGAAGCGCAACGCGCCCGCGCGCAGCATGTCGTTCCAGTGGTGCGCCTCGGCCGGAGTGAACGGCCGCACTGTCTGATAGGCGCGCAGCAACGCGTCGACACGCGGGGTATCCAGCGCGCCGGTTGCCAGATCGACGCACCAGTCGTTCACGCAGACGGCGACATCGAAGAGCCATTTGTCGTTGCCGGCGAAATAGAAGTCGAAGAATCCGCCAAGCCGCGTTTCATCTGCCGTTGGGTGCGCGAACAGCACATTGTCGCGGAACAGGTCGCAATGACACGGGCCTTCTGGCAGCGACCGATACTCGTCCGATGCAAAAAACGCCGCCTGATGGGCAAGTTCGCTGATGATCAGCGCTCGCTGTGCGTCGCTCAAATGCGATAGCACGGCGGGCACGTTCTCTTGCCACCACGCGAGGCTGCGCAAGTTCGGCTGATGCACGGGGAAATCCCGTCCGGCCAAATGAAGCCGCGCGAGCATCTGGCCCACTTCGATGCAATGCAACGGACCCGGCGACAATTCCGGCGCGCCCTCTAGTTTCGTCACGATCGCCGCCGGCTTGCCGTTCAGCGTGCCGAAAAGCGCGCCGTCGCGACGCGGCATGGGGTCGGGAACCGGCACGGCGTGCGATGCCAGATGTCTCATTAAATCGAGATAAAACGGCAATTGCGTGGCCGTGAGATTCTCGAAGATCGTCAGTACATATGCGCCGCGCGTGGTCGTCAGGAAGAAGTTGCTGTTCTCGATACCGGATGCAATGCCACGGAAATCGACGGCTTCGCCGAGTTCGTAGTGTTGCAGCCAGTCGGTGAGCTGGGAATCGGTGACAGCGGTGAATACGGCCATGCGGGAGAGCGTCGGTGAGGTTGAACATGCAGGATGACGGGCGCGTCAGTCAGGCGTTGCGCTGCCGGCATACGACGACGCACGGCGACGCAACGTCGAGCCCAGCGGATGAAGCGGCGGCGGTCACAAGGGTTGAGCGCTCAATAAACGCTCAACAAGCCTTCAATAAACGCTCAGTACTTCAGGTTCCACGAAGGCAGGCGTGTGCTGGGCTTGCCGTTATCGCGGACGGTCGGTGACGTGTCGGCCGGGGCGCTCATCTGATAACGCGTGCCGAAGTTTGAGCGCACGTCGATTTCAACGGGTTTGCCTTTGTCGCGATATTCCGTGATTTCAGTGCCGTTCGTGCTTTGTTCGTGATAGCTCGGCAGGCGCGGCGGCGAAATCTCGACCTTCGAGGTCACTTGTGCGGCAGGCCGGTTGATGGCCTTCAGGTCCGGCAGGCCGGCATTCTCTTCAGGCGACATGACGTGCGCCGGAGGTTCACCCGTCGCGACGGCCGATTGCGCGTAGGCGCCCATGCTGGCTGCGGCGAAAATGGCCGCGATGGCGACAGATTGAAGCGGCTTCATGATGTTTCTCCAGATGAGTGCCCGAATTTTAGCAAAACGCACTCGCTAAGGGGACACTAAAGGGACGTTGACTCCGTCTCAAAAGTCTTATTTTGCGCTGGTTTCATTGAAACCGCGTTGGCGCGGCGGAAGGTGTTGAAGAAACGCATCGCCGGGAGGGGTGTTCATGGGCGTGTGGTTCTTCCGTGTTAATGTCGATTCATCACAAGAGCGCAGAAGATCATGACAAACGACCGGACTCAAGCAAGCCATTCCACGCCCGCCAACAACTTCCCGACGGAGTCTTTCGACGACCCCGTGGCCGCGGTTGCGCGGGTATCGGCCATCTACGAAGCCAACACCTCTTTCCTGCGCGACGCGTTCGCGCGCTATAGAAAGAACGAACCTTTTTCACATCGCGTGCGCGCGTGTTATCCATTCGTGCGCGTGCGTACCGAGCTGAATACGCAAATCGATTCACGCCGTTCATATGGCTTTGTCGCAGGGCCGGGCATTTTCGAAACCACGCTGACGCGGCCGGATTTATTCGGCCATTATTATCGCGAGCAATTGCGGCTGCTTACCAAGAATCATCATGTCGGGATTGAGGTGGGTGTGTCGGCGCAACCCGTGCCCATTCACTTCGCGTTTGCAGAAGGCATTCACCTGGAAGGTGACCTGGATCGCGACCGGCTGCTCGCCATGCGCAATATCTTCGATATGCCCGATCTCGCGTTGCTCGACGACCGCATTGTGAATGGCACCTATGAACCGGCGCCGGGCGAACCGCATCCGCTTGCATTGTTCACGGCGGCGCGGGTGGATTTCTCTTTGCATCGGCTCAAGCATTACACCGCGACTGCGCCCACGCATTTCCAGAACTATGTGCTCTATACGAACTACCAGTTTTATATCGACGAGTTCGTGAAGCTGGGGCGCAGGATCATGTCACGCGCGGACGATGAAGAAACTCGGGCGTATAGAAGCGAATATATGTCGTTCGTGGAACCTGGCGACGTGATTACGGGCAATGAGAACCTTGGCGATTCCCAAGAGGAGCAGCAGGGCGTAGCTCCTCTTCGCTTGCCGCAAATGCCCGCCTATCATCTGAAACGCGCCGATGGCAGCGGCATCACCATGGTCAATATAGGAGTGGGTCCGTCGAATGCGAAGACGATCACGGACCATATAGCCGTACTTCGGCCGCATGCGTGGATCATGCTCGGGCATTGCGCGGGATTGAGGAATACGCAGCGCCTGGGCGACTACGTATTGGCGCACGGTTATGTGCGCGAGGATCACGTGCTCGACGCCGACTTGCCGCTCTGGATTCCGATTCCCGCCTTGGCTGAAGTCCAGGTCGCGCTGGAGAAAGCGGTTGCACAAGTGACGAAACTCGAAGGCATTGATTTGAAGCACGTCATGCGCACGGGAACCGTGGCGAGCGTGGACAACCGCAACTGGGAATTGCGCGATCACCGTGAGCCGGTACAGCGGTTGTCGCAAAGCCGCGCCATTGCGCTCGATATGGAGAGCGCCACCATTGCCGCCAATGGATTCCGGTTTCGCGTGCCTTACGGAACCCTGCTTTGTGTCTCCGATAAACCTTTGCACGGCGAATTGAAATTGCCGGGCATGGCGGATCAGTTTTATCGTGCGCAAGTAGATCAGCACTTGCAGATCGGCGTGAAGGCCATGGAATTGCTGCGCATGAACGGGCTATCGAAACTGCATAGCCGGAAGTTGCGTGGTTTTGCAGAAGTTGCCTTCCAATAACAAAAAAAGCGGCTCCGGGGAGGAGCCGCTCATGAACGCTTACGCTGCTGGATCCGCCGTCAAAGATAGAACATCCGGTCTTCGTCCGACTTGCCCTCGGTCGGCTGTTCTTCCGCGGTCTCGCGGTCTTCGTAGAACTGCAGCACCGCTTCCAGCACCTGGTCCGGATCGTCGATCACCTGCATCAGGTTGAGATCTTTCTCGCTGATCACGCCGGTC
>DASYLW010000187.1:0-7498 GCA_036009385.1 Caballeronia sp. | reverse complement strand
GGTGTTGCCGTTCGAGCAGGTCGAACTGCGCATTCGCGTCGCCATGTCGCTGGCACTACGCGATCTCGCCGAGCGGCGCTATGTGATGGAAGCGGTGGAACGCGCTAATATTCAAGGCTGGAAAGACGGGGTAGCGACATGACAGAAGCAGCAGCGAAGCCGCGCATTTTCGGTATTTGCGGGCGTTCGGGACAGGGCAAGACAACGCTGATCGAGGCGCTCCTGCCCTGGTTCCGCGCGCGCGGCCTGGTCGTGAACGTGGTGAAGCACAGCCATCATTCAATCAATCTCGAGCCGCCGGGCAAGGACAGCGCACGGTATCGCGCGGCCGGCGCGGGCGAAGTGCTGATTGCCTCGCCGTACAGGTACGCCATCGTGCGCGAACTGCATGACGCGCCCGAACCGCCGTTGGCGGATCTTGTCGCACGGCTCACCCCCGCCGACCTGACGCTGGTGGAAGGCTTCACGCGCGAGGCCTTGCCGCGCCTCGAAGTCGTGCGTCCCGAGGCGGGCCGCGACCCGCTATACCTGACCGATACGGCAATCCTCGCGATTGCCACCAACGACGCGCTGCGTCTTCATGACGCACCTGCGATCCCGCTTCTGCCTCTGGAGGACGTTTGCGGTATTGGCGAGTTCATATGTAAAACAGTCGGACTCTCGCTATTGGACGCCCACGCGCCGGATAATTAGCCCCCTTAGCATTCCGGTCGCGCAAGCACGCAGTTCCATGTCCGATCATCCGCTTCATCCGACCACGCCCGGGGCCTCCCTCACCACGCCGTTCCGTTACCGGTTATCCACGCGCATTGTCACTTTGTCCGGCGTTGCGCTGGCGTTAGTTCTGTCCATGATCGCGGGTACGCTATGGCTCTCGTGGCAACTCGAAGGCGCGGGAGCCGCGATCAATGACGCCGGCAGCTTGCGCATGCGCGCGGGTAACGTGGCGATCCAGCTCAACGAAGCACGGGCCGGCCGCAAAGCTGACGTGAATTCGCAAAGCGCCCTGCTCGATCTCACGCTGGCTGGTCTGAAAAGCGGAGACCCCGCGCGGCCACTATTCCTTCCTGCCACGCCCGTAATCCACGCTCAGCTCGCGGCCGTTTCGCGGTCCTGGCACGACTCGTTAAAGCCGTCGATCACGCACGACTCGTCAAGCTTCATTGATACCCCCTCGCTGTATCTCGCGCGGCTGCCCACGTTCGTGGCCGAAGCCGATGCGCTGGTCCGCATGATCGAACGCGAAAACGCGCGCAAGACAGCTTGGCTACGACGCTGGCAAATGGCCCTCGCCGCGCTTGCGTGCCTGGGTACGATTGCAATCGTGTACCTGCTTTATGCGTGGTTCGTCACGCCCGTACGACGTCTGCAGCGCGGTCTGTCCCGTATCGAACAGCGCGAATTCAGCGCACGTTTGCCCGTCGAATCGCGCGACGAGTTCGGTCATCTTGCGCATGACTTCAACCGGATGGCAAGCGAGCTGCAAAGCTTGTACCGGGACCTCGCGCTGCGCGTGACAAACAAGACTGCGCAACTTGCCACTCGCAACGGCGAGCTGGTCGCGCTCTACGAAATGACCTCCTTCCTGCATGGCGCGCACGACGTTGAAGTCCTGTGCCGCGGTTTTCTTGCGCGTGTCATGCGTCAGTTCAATGCCGACGCAGGCACCGTGCGCGTCCTCGCGCAAGAGGGGGACAACCTGCACGTAGTCGTGTCCGAAGGTTTGCCCGAGCCCATTCTGAGTGCTGAGCGCTGCATGCCGGCCAGCACCTGCGCGTGCGGCGCGGCAGCCACGGGCGGCCTTGCGGTCGTACGCGATCTGCGCATGCAGCAAGCGGCTGACAGCGGACCTGCGACCCATTGCAGCAAGGCAGGTTTCGATGCCGTCGCGGCGTTCGGTATCGTGTCGCATGACCTTGCGCTGGGTTCGTTTTCGCTGCACTTTCGCGGTGACCGCCCAATGCCGGCATCGCAAACGCGCCTGCTCGACACGCTCGGCAAGCATCTGGGCACGGCTTTGCAGAACCATCGTCTCGCGACCGCCGCGCGTCAGCTTGCGGTCGCGCAGGAACGTCACCTGGTCGCGCAGGGACTGCATGACAGCATCGCGCAGAGCCTGAATTTCCTGAAGCTGCAACTGCATTTACTCGATGACGCCGCCGGCCGCGACGACATGAACGAAGTGCGCGAGATCGCGCCGTTGTTGCGCGGAGGTCTTGAGGAAAGTTATGAGGACGTGCGCGAGCTGCTCGTCAATTTCCGCACGAAGTTCGCGACGGGTAACCTTCGCGACGCCGTGGACGAGACGGTAACGCGCTTCGAACGGCAAACGGACGCACAGGTCAGACTTGACTACGACGAAGCGGGCGGACTGCCCTTGCCGCCCGACCAGCAGCTACAGGTGCTGTTCATCCTTCAGGAGGCGTTGTCGAACATTCGCAAACATGCGTTGGCTACGCAGGTCCAGATTACGCTCAAGAACGCCCGTGATTTTGAACTGACGATACAAGACAATGGCGACGGTTACGATCCCGCCAATATCGCCAGCCGCGGTGAAACTCACGTCGGCTTTCACATCATGCGTGAACGCGCAGCGCGACTCGGTGCGCAACTAAAGCTGAACAGCGAACCTGGCAAGGGTGCACGCGTCCACCTTCTGCTGCCCGTCAGCGAACGGCAGGCAGCATGACCATCCGCATTCTCCTGATCGATGACCACACGCTGTTCCGCTCCGGTGTGCGCGCGTTATTGCAGCGTCAGCCCGACTTCGAAGTCGTGGATGACGCCGCCGATGGTATCGAGGGGTTCAAGCGCGCAAAGCAGCATCGCCCGGACGTGGTCCTGCTCGACTTGAACATGCCGGGGTTATCGGGTATCGAAACGTTGCAGTTGCTGCAGCAGGATTTGCCAGATGCCGCGGTCATCATGCTGACCGTCTCGGAAGACGTGGATGAACTGACCCGTGCGCTGCGTGAAGGCGCGTGCGGCTATCTGTTGAAAAACATGGAAGCCGACGCGCTCGCTACCATGATCCGCCGCGCGGCGACAGGCGAATCCGTGATCGCGGAGAGCATGACGCAGCGGCTGATCGCGCAAATGAGAACGCCGGTGCGCGCAGAAGATACCGCGCCGCCCCCGGCGCCCGAATCACGAAGCTCGCCTGCGTCGCCGGCACTGACGCCAAGAGAACGCGACATCGTGCGAATCCTGGCGCGCGGCGCGAGCAACAAGGATATTGCGTGTGAACTCGACCTGGCCGAAAGCACCGTGAAGATCCACGTGCGCAATGTGCTTCGCAAGCTCAATGTGTCGAGCCGCGTGCAGATCGCGATCCACACGCTTGCACGCGACCTGGCTGACTGACGCCAGCTACCACTAACTAGTTAGTGCGCAGGCGTCCCGATCAGCTCGCGATACACATCGATGTATCGCAACGCGGATGCTTCCCAGCCGAAGTCCTGTTCCATCGCGCGACGCACGACGGCTTTCCATTCCAGCCGCCGCTGCTTCAATGCAAAGGCGCGCCGGATCGCGGCAACAATCGACGGCCGGTCGAATTTCTCGAATACGAAACCCGTAGCCAGTCCGTCGGCAAGATTCTCCAGCGACGTGTCCACCACGGTGTCGGCAAGCCCTCCCACGCAGTGAACGAGCGGCAGCGAACCGTATGCCAGCGCGTACAACTGCGTCAGGCCGCACGGCTCGAAGCGCGACGGAACCATGACGATATCACTGCCCGCGATAATCGAATGAGAGAGCGTTTCGTCGAATCCAAGCTCCACGGCAACCGCGTGCGGATGCGCCAGTGCGGCTTTCTTGAGGCCGTTTTCAAGCGCCGGGTCCCCGGTGCCCAGCACGACGAGTTGGCCGCCGCGCTGGACAATATCCGGAATCGCCGACAGCAAGAGGTCAATCCCCTTCTGCTCGGTCAGGCGGCTCACCACGCCGAACAGCAACGCATCCGGCTCGCGCGCCAGGCCGACACGTTCCTGCAACGCGGCTTTGCACTTCGCTTTGCCGGTGAATTTAGCGATCGAGTATGGCGTGTTGATGGTGGTATCGGTCGCCGGATTCCACACCGTTTTATCGACGCCATTGAGAATGCCGCTGATATCGTGCGTGCGGGTTCGCAGCAAACCGTCGAGCCCGGCGCCCTGCGCATGGGTTTGAATCTCGCGCGCGTAGGTCGGGCTCACGGTCGTGATGCGATCCGCGTAAAACAGCCCGGCTTTGAGAAACGACAGATGACCGTAGAACTCGATGCCATCGACGGAGAAAAAATCTGCCGGTAGCTGCAGCACGCTGAATTCCGCGGCGGGAAACACGCCCTGATACGCGAGGTTATGAACCGTCATGACCGATGGCACGCGCGCCACACCCGTCTCACGCTCGCGTGCCCGCAGATACGCCGGCGCGAGGCCCGCGTGCCAGTCGTGCGCGTGCAGGACGTCGGGTTTCCAGGCGGGGTCGGCACCGGTCGCGAGCCGTCCAGCCGCCCAGCCGAGCAACGCGAAACGCCGGTCGCTGTCGGCATATTGCGTATGCGAGCCGTCCAGATACGGATTACCAGGCCGGTCGTAGAACGCATCCGCGCGGACCACGTAGACCACGATTCCGTGCGGCTCAAGCAGACCCCGCTCAAGCCGCACGTGATCGATGCCAAACGCCCAGCCAAGGTCGGCCACCGGTTCGATCTGCGTCAGGCCCGCCACCACCGAAGGAAAGGCCGGCAGGATCACACGGGCATTCGTGCCCAGTTGCGTCTGGGCCGGCGGCAAAGCGCCCACGACATCGGCGAGGCCGCCGGTTTTCAAAAGCGGATACATCTCCGCTGCAACATGCAGCACGCATACGGTCATCGGTTCCCCATTGGCTTGTTTCCGGTCGTCCGAATTATGACTGCTTCGCTTGTCCGAGACGTGTCAGCGCATCCTGTGTCACGAGCACCACGCCGTTCTCAGTCCGGAAAAACCGCTCGGCATCGTAATCCGGATCTTCGCCGATGACCAGCCCCTCGGGCAGCGTGCAACCCCGGTCGATCACCACCCGCTTCAGGCGGCAGCTTGGGCCCACCGTGACCTGCGGCAACAGCACGGCCTCGTTGATGTGACAGAACGAGTGCACCCGCACCGCCGATGAAAACACCGACCGCGCGACTTGCGAACCCGAGATCACACAGCCGCCGCACACGAGCAGATTGTTGATCGCGCCCTGCTGCCCGTGCAGGTCGCGCACGAACTTGCCTGGCGGCAACTGCTCCTGGTTCGTCCAGATGGGCCATTTGCGGTCGTAGAGGTCGAGCGCGGGAATGGTCGACGCGAGGTCCAGGTTCGCCGACCAGTACGCATCCACGGTGCCCACATCGCGCCAGTACGGCGGCGCGTTCGGGTCGGTTTCCGAGGTCACGCACGACATGCCGAACGGGTGCGCGATCGCCTTGCCGCTGGTCACCACACGCGGCAGGATGTCCTTGCCGAAGTCGTGATCCGTATCCGACGTCAGGATGTTCTCTTCAAGCAAGTGATACAGGTACTTCGCGCTGAAAACATAAATGCCCATGCTCGCGAGCGCGACGTCGGGCTTGCCCGGCATCGCGGGAGGATCCTCCGGCTTCTCCAGGAAATCCGTTACGCGGCGCTGTGCGTCGACGTGCATCACGCCGAACGCGGTCGCCTCCATGCGCGGCACCTCAATACAGCCGACCGTGCAATCCGCGCCGCTCTCGACGTGATCGAGAATCATGCGCGTGTAGTCCTGCTTGTAGATGTGGTCGCCCGCCAGCACGATGATGTACTCGGGCCCGATCGAGCGGATGATGTCCAGATTCTGGAAGACCGCGTCCGCCGTTCCCCGGTACCAGCTTGAATCAACGCGTTGCTGAGCCGGCCAGATGTCGATGAACTCGTTGAACTCGCCGCGCAGGAAACCCCAGCCGCGCTGCAGGTGGCGCAAAAGCGAATGCGCCTTGTATTGCGTGACGACTGCAATGCGCCGGATGCCTGAATTCAGGCAGTTCGACAATGCGAAGTCGACGATCCGGTATTTGCCGCCAAAATGCACTGCTGGCTTAACGCGTTTATTCGTGAGCGGTCCGAGTCGGGTACCCCGGCCGCCCGCGAGGACGATAGCCAGCGTGTTCTTCTGCAGATCCGTACGATTTCCTGTCAGCGTCTCCATACCGACCTCCTGTTTTGCGGCCTGTCTCTGGCCTGTTTGTAGCTCGTTTCAGCTCTTTTACCGGCGCTTGCTGGCGAATGACTCGAATGGGATTGGGGTGGTTTTCTCCAGAGGATTTGAACCGCAGTTTGAACGGCAGTTAATTGAGCGGTTGGGATGATTTTGCTGCAAAGGTGAATAGTTCGCACCTGCTTTTCGGAAATTGACGCGCTGGTTCGTCAAAATCGCTTGGTAATCCGATGCAATGCCCTTGGCGGATTGGTTCGCATTCGCGGGCGGCGCATAAGTCGATAGAATGAGCAAACCTCATGCCAAGTGGATGTCGCTCTCGCTGAGGTTCCATGAGCAGGTTCCACGAGCAGGTTCTTCCGATACAAACAAAAACCACGGCACAATGATGTCCGGCATGCCGAACATGCATGCGGTTTTCGTGCGCGGCCCTTAGCCGCTGTCCTGCAGCTCTAAAAACCATCATGCAAAACGTCCTCAGTATCCAGTCACACGTGGTCTTCGGCCACGCAGGCAATAGCGCGGCCGTCTTCCCCATGCGCCGCATGGGCGTCAACGTCTGGCCGCTCAACACCGTGCAGTTTTCGAATCACACGCAATACGGCCGCTGGACCGGCGGCGTTGTAGACGCCGACGAACTGACGCGCGTGATCGAAGGGGTTGGCGCCATCGGCGTGCTGTCGCGCTGCAATGCGATCCTGTCGGGTTATCTCGGCTCTCCTGAGCAAGGCGCCGCGGTCGTGGAAATCGTCAGGATGGTGAAGGCCGTCAACCCGAAAGCGCGCTATTTCTGCGACCCGGTCATGGGCACTACGAGCGGCTGTATCGTCGAACCCGGCATCCAGGAGTTCCTGGTGAACACCATGCCCGAAGTCTCCGATGTCATGACACCGAATCACATTGAATTGCAGAAGCTGACGGGGCGCGCCATCGAGACGGTGGACGAAGCGGTCGCCGCCTGTCGCGAGGTGATCGCCCGCGGCCCGAAGGTGGTGCTAGTCAAACACCTGATCGACAGAAACAGCCGCGCCGATACCTTCAACATGCTCGCCGTGACCGCGTCCGAAGCGTGGTTTGCACAACGGCCGCTCTACCCGTTCGCGCGGCAACCGGTGGGCGTAGGCGACCTGACCAGCGCTGTATTTCTGGCTCGTACGCTATTGGGCGACTCGGTGCGTGCCGCGCTGGAACACACGCTCGCCGCGGTGAACGCCGTGGTCAGGAATACATTCCAGGCCGGGCGCTATGAGCTTGAGATCGTCGCCTCGCAAGATGAAATCGCCTATCCCACGGAACGCTTTCCCGCGCTTGG
>DASYLW010000186.1:0-11971 GCA_036009385.1 Caballeronia sp. | reverse complement strand
GATGTAGGCGGATCGATGGACGATCATATCAAGCGCGTTGAAGAGCTCTTTTCCGCGGCGAAATCAGAATTCAAACATCTGGAGTTTTATTACTTCCACAACTGCGTTTATGACTATCTCTGGAAAAATAACCGGAGACGGCATGGTGAGCGCACCGCCACGTTTGATGTGCTGCACAAGTTTTCGCCGGACACGAAACTGATTTTTGTCGGCGATGCAACCATGAGTCCGTATGAAGTCGTTCAGCCCGGCGGTTCGGTCGAGTACAACAATGCCGAAGCGGGCGCGGTCTGGTTAAGGCGGCTCGCCGATCAGTTCCCCCGTTTTGCGTGGCTCAATCCTGAGCCGGAAAGGCTTTGGGAATACCGGCAGTCGGTATCGATTATTCGGCAAATATTGGGCGGCCGAATGTATGGGTTGACGCTTGGCGGGCTTGAAAGCGCAATGCGGGCGCTTTCCAAATAACCGGTGCTCCTGGTGCTCCTTAAGCGGCTCTCTTGCTCCCCGATCTGACCAATAGCAATTCAAGGGTTTATACCGCCCTCTTTGGTCTGGTTTGAGCACATCGCATTAAAGTGGCACGGCGGAAATTTTCCAGACTGTCACTGCCCTTAATCCCTTGTGATCAGTACGATCTGCGATCGTCTCTCCAAGGCTTCGCATGAATCCGCCCGCCACGACCTTCCGCCCCCTCGCCGACTCCTCCATTTCCGCGCTCGTCGCGGGATTCGTCGCGATGATGACGGGCTATACCAGTTCGCTCGTCCTCATGTTCCAGGCCGGGCGCGCCGCCCATCTCTCCGATGCGCAGATTTCCTCCTGGATCTGGGCCCTCTCCATTGGCATGGCGCTGTGCACGATCGGCCTTTCGCTCAAATTCCGCGCACCAATCGTAGCCGCCTGGTCGACGCCCGGAGCCGCGCTCCTCGTGACATCGCTTCCGAACGTAGCGTATCCCGACGCAATCGGCGCTTTCGTTGTCTGCGCGGTTTTGCTCACTATCGTGGGCCTCACCGGCTGGTTCGATACGCTCATGCGGAAAATTCCCGCCAGCATTGCCGCCGCGCTGCTGGCCGGCATCCTGTTCGAGATCGGCATCGAAATATTCAAGGCCGCCCAGTTCCAGACCGCGCTCGTCCTGGCAATGTTTTTCACCTATCTGGTCGTGAAACGCCTCGCGCCCCGCTATGCCATCCTAACGACGCTCGTGGTCGGCATCGTGGCCGCAGGATCGCTCGGTCTGCTCGACTTCAGCCAGTTCCACGTCGCGTTCGCCCGCCCCGTTTTCACCCTGCCGCACTTCTCGCTCGCGGCGGTCGTCAGTATCGGCATACCGCTGTTCGTGGTCGCGGTGGCCTCCCAGAACGTGCCCGGCATTGCCGTGCTACGGGCGGACGGCTACAACACGCCGTCCGCGCCGCTGATCGCGACAACCGGGGTGGCATCGCTCGTCCTCGCCCCGTTCGGCTCTCACGGCATCAACCTGGCAGCCATCACCGCCGCCATTTGCACCGGCCCCGAAGCCAACCAGGACCCTTCGAAGCGCTACATGGCCGCCGTCTGGTGCGGGATTTTCTACCTTCTGGCCGGTGTGTTCGGTGCGACCATTGCCGCCTTGTTCGCATCAATGCCGAAAGCGCTGGTAGTGTCGGTCGCCGCGCTGGCCTTGTTCGGCTCGATCATGAGCGGCCTCACCAACGCGATGAGCGACCCGCGCCAGCGCGAAGCCGCCCTTGTCACGTTCATGGTCACCGCGTCGGGACTGACGCTGCTGTCGATCGGCTCGGCGTTCTGGGGCCTGGTGGCCGGCGTCGTTACGCAGATTGTGCTCAACGCGCGGCGAGCGTAGATTGATCGTATCGACGCGAAATGTTCACGCGAACCACGTGTAATGGGGCGTGGTAAGTCGATACCGGGCTCTGGCATCGCGATTGCACAGAGCTTCGGCATGCGCATCGTAAAACACCCGCCAGCTGTGACTCGCAGATCAGCAATCACGACGACTGGCGCAGCGGGTGAACTCGCAAATCCACCGGTCGTCGAAAAGAATTGGGCATGGTATGCAACGCGGCAGTTCAGCGGCCGGACACAGCAAACCCGGCCGCGAACTACCGCGTTCTCTGCGCCAAATGGCGCGGCAGGAATAGAATGGCAACCTTGGGCGAGCCGCTCGCCAGCAGCTTTGGCGCAGCACACCCGCACCAGCGGCCTCGCAAAACCCTTTCACCCGCGGGCATTCCGCATCTTTGACAACGGCACAACACGCCGAAGACCAGACATGACCTCCGCTCTCGACCAGCTCAAGCAATACACCACCGTTGTCGCAGACACCGGCAACTTCCAGCAACTCGGCGAGTTCAAGCCGCAAGACGCGACCACGAACCCGTCGCTGATCCTCAAGGCCGTCCAGAACGACTCTTACAAGCCGCTGCTCGAGAAGACCGTGAAGGACCACGCAAGCAAGCCGATGCCCCAGATCATCGACCAGCTGCTGGTCGCTTTCGGCAAGGAAATCCTGAAGATCGTCCCGGGCCGTGTATCAACTGAAGTTGACGCCCGCCTGTCGTTCGACAGCAAGGGGTCGATCGCGAAGGGCCATGAGATCATCAAGCTGTACGAAGATTCGGGCATTGACCGCAAGCGCATCTTGATCAAGCTGGCGTCGACGTGGGAAGGCATCCGCGCGATGGAAACGCTGCAGAAGGACGGCATCCACTGCAACATGACGCTGCTGTTCTCGACCGCACAAGCCGCGGCCGCGGCGGACGCCGGTGCGCAACTGATCTCGCCGTTTGTTGGCCGCATCTATGACTGGTACAAGAAGTCGGCAGGCGCGGATTGGGATGCCGTCAAGATGGGCGGCGCGAACGATCCGGGCGTGCAGTCCGTGCGCAAGATCTACGCGTACTACAAGAAGTTCGGCTACAAGACTGAAGTGATGGGTGCGAGCTTCCGCACCGTCAGCCAGATCACAGAACTGGCCGGCTGTGACCTGCTGACCATCAGCCCGGACCTGCTGCAAAAGCTCGCCGAGAGCACTGAAAAGGTTGAACGCAAGCTGTCGCCGGAAGCGGTCGCGAATGATCCGGTGAGCAAGATCGAAGTCGATGAATCGAGCTTCCGCTTCCTCGTCAACGATGACGCCATGGCAACCGAAAAGCTCGCAGAAGGCATCCGCGCGTTCGCAGCCGACGCAGTCAAGCTCGAAAAACTGATCGAAGCGCTGAAATAATTTCACGGTTGCAACACCTGTATTTCGCGTCTGAAAACGGGCGTCGGCGCTATTACGCCGACGCCTTTTTTTATGCGGATCGACGCCGCGAGGTGCGTTTTTAGCCCTCGGGCGTGGGCTAGACTTTTGGCACGGGCGGCGGGGCTGCCCGACAATCCAGGAGTTGCCAATGCGTCTCGAACCCTACTTGTTCTTCAACGGCCGCACGGAAGAAGCGCTTAAGTTCTATCAAACGGCGCTCGGTGCGGAAACCTTGTCCGTCCTGCATTTCAAGGACTCCCCCGAGGGTGTGACCGCCACGCCCGAATGGCTGGACAAGGTCATGCACGCCACTTTCCGGATAGGGTCGAGCGTCATCATGGCGTCGGACGGTGTGAACCCTGCTCCCCAGGTTTTCTCGGGCTTCAGTATCTCGATCGTCGCCGACGACGCCGCTTCGGGCCAAAAAATGTTCGACGCATTGAGCGTTGGCGGCGACGTCCGCATGGCTTGGCAGCCGACGTTCTGGAGCAGCGGTTTTGGCATGGTCTGCGATCGATTCGGCATGCCGTGGATGGTGAACGTGATGGAAGACATGGAGGGCTGAGGCCGCCGTTTTGTCCGCGTTGTTTTGGCCTGCACGCGCCTTGGCCTCCATCCTTTTATCGATGAAAGGGCTGCGCACCCTCGATGTTCCACTGCCGCTCGATCTCGATCAGCCGCAAGCGCAGCCGGTCGACCTGTTCCGCCAGCCGTTGTGCGAGCCAATACGGTCCCTGCAATTCAGGTGCGAGGCCCGCCGCAACATTCGCCGTCTGTTCCAGCCGCGCCGCCGCTGCAGCAGACCCGGTTGCGGCGTGCAGCAACCCCACGCGCCCAAAACGCAACGCGCGGGCTAACAGCAGCAACGTGTGCCGCACTGCGCGCTCGTCCGTGTGAGGGCTCTCGGCAAATCCTGGCGCAGCGGCCGGCATGGCCGTCGCCATCATTTCGAGCGCACTGAGAATTGATCGATGCTGGCGCTGGATGTCGTCGAGCACGGCAGCCGGCACGCCGATCTCTTTCGCCACCGACGCCAGCAAGGAGCGCGACGTGACCAGCCGTGCGTTCATCGTGAGGAAACGCTTGGTCAGGATGTCAGCGGACATCGGCTGTCCTTCCATGATTGCGCCGTAAATCCGTGCGCTGTCGCGCATGTTGTCGGCGAGCCGGTAGCGCCATGAATAGGTCGCGTATTGCGGCAGCACGAACGAAAACGCAAGCGCGATCACAATCCCGATCAGCACCGTCAAGGTGCGCCACAGACCCACTTCGATGGATAAATCGCCGTGTCCCGCGACGATGATCGTGGTAATGGCCGTCAGCAACGCGATATATCCCGGCTTGCCGATGGCGTGATACGCGCACAGGCCGGCAATCGCTGCCAGGAGCACGTACGTGATCATGGTCGAGTGGGTGGCCGATTGCAGCAGGATCAGCCCCAGTCCGAGCGACGCGCCAAGCAACGTGCCCAGCGCCCGCTCGGCGGCCTTCTTGCGGATATTGCCGTGATGCTGCAAGCCACCGATCACGACCAGCAAGGTCACCGACGACCATTCGCCGTGCGGAATATCGATACCCGAGGTCAGTGCAATCGACGCAAGCAGCGCCAGCGCCACGCGCGCTGCATGGAGGTATTTGGCGTATCGATAACGAAAATACGGCGAACCCAGCACATGCAGTAAACGCCGTGCCTGGCTGCGGCGGGGCCTGGTCGTATCGGTCGAGGACATGCGGTTCCCGATGAGTTTAGCGGGGCAAAAGGCTGATGAAACCGGGCGCACAAGACAAAACGCCCGCAACATCCGTTACGGGCGTTTTACCAGCTTTCGAGTCAGAACGGGGTTGGATGCCCTTTTTCCCTTCTCCGGGGATCAGGTTTCCGCGACGTCGTAATAATCCTCTGGACTCGTGCGGTCATCCGAGCGCTTGAGACCGATCACGCGCACGGCGATGCTCACCACGATCGATACCACCAGGTTCACGACCAGCGCCCACACTGCGGCGTAACCGGGAATCGCATAACCGAACAGGTGGATCGTGAAGATGGAGCCAGCCAGTTTCAGCGACACCGCCATCCACGTACCCGTTGCAATACCGGCAGCCCAGCCGAGCAGCAAACCACGGTGATCCAGAACCCGCGTGTAAAGCCCCAGCACCAGTGCGGGCAGCGTCTGGATGATCCAGATCCCGCCGAGCAGTTGCAACTGGATGGCGTAGGTCAGCGGCAATGCAAGAATAAACACGACCGCGCCCACCTTCACCAGCAGCGACACCAGCTTGGCAACATTGGTCTCCTGTTCCGGCGTCATGTTCGTGTTCACGAACTCCTTATGCACGTTGCGCGTGTACAGGTTGGCAGCCGCGATCGACATGATGGCCGCCGGAACCAGCGCGCCAATACCGATGGCTGCAAACGCCACGCCCACGAACCATGACGGGAAGTAGTGCAGGAACAGTGCCGGGACGGCGAAGTTCGAACCGTAAGCCTTGAAGTACGGGGCGAATTCCGGCATGTCCTTCACGCCCGATGCCAGCGCCATGTAACCCAGCAACGCGAGCAAACCGAGCACCAGCGAGTACGCCGGCAGGAGCGCCATGTTGCGGCGGATCGTGTTGCCCGATTTAGACGACAACACCGCCGTCACCGAGTGCGGATACAGGAACAGCGCAAGGGCAGATCCGACCGCTAACGTGGCATACGCGCTATAGCCGTTCAGGCTCGACGCATCCGGTGCCTTCAGCAGGATCTTCGCCGGATCGACATGGCTGAAGATCGCGCCGAAACCGCCCAGCTGTGCCGGGATGATGATCATGGCCGCGATGATCGTGATGTAGATCAGCACGTCCTTCACGACCGCGATCATGGCCGGCGCGCGCAGGCCTGACGTGTACGTGTAGGCTGCCAGAATCGCGAACGCAATGATCAGCGGCAAGTCGCCGACGAAGCCCGTTGTATCGAAACCGAGCGCACCGATCACCACCTCAATACCCACGAGCTGCAACGCGATGTACGGCATCGTCGCGATAATCCCCGTCACGGCAATCGCAAGGGCGAGCATGCGGCTGTTATAACGAGCGTGCACAAAGTCGGCAGCGGTCACATAGCCGAATTTCTTCGAGATCGCCCAGAGCTTCGGGAACACGACGAAAGCGAACGGATAAATCAGGATGGTGTACGGCAACGCGAAGAAGCCGGTCGCGCCCGCGCCGAACACAAGCGCGGGAACCGCGACAAACGTGTACGCCGTATAAAGGTCGCCGCCAAGCAGGAACCACGTGACGATCGTGCCGAAGCGACGGCCGCCCAGGCCCCATTCATCGAGTTGTCCGAGATCGGCCTTGCGCCAGTGAGCAGCGACAAAACCCAGGATCGTCACACCGATAAAAAACAGGACGAAGACGAAGGTTGCGGTGGAATTCATCATCGCGGGCTCCCCGGCGTGAGCTTGGGAACATCGTGGATGGGCTTGGTCTTCACATAGACCAATGCTGTAATCACCGCGCTGATCAGCACCCAGAGCAACTGGTACCAATAGAAAAACGGAAAGCCCATGAGCACGGGCTCGATCTTGTTGTAGAACGGCACCCAGACCACGCCGATCCATGGAAGAATCAGCAGCCAGAGCCACTTCTTGTTGCGAACTTGACCACTGGCGGTCACCGCTTCTTGAGCCATGACGCTCTCCTCTTGCTTTTGAAATATGCTGCTTGACTGGACCTTGCGCGGGTCTTGCGGCAAATCTTCAGTCTTATAGCGCCCCGAAATAACACGTGGAGTATATGGACGCAGAAAAGCGGGTCAAGCAGGGCGAACCCGAACCGTAATGAAAGAAAACAGCCGTATGTAATATCTTGCTTTTTCGGCTGCGCTTTGTCCGGGCTTCGTTCATCCGGTTAGCGGGTTCGTCGCGAGGGTCTCGCGGTGGGGCTTTAGCGAGCTACCGTTGGCGATCAGATAGAGAAGTTGGTTGCGTCGTCCGCTCCGGCGCTAATCGCCAATCCCTTTACCCATTGACGGGCCGGCAGCTTCAATTCCTTCTCGATCAGCTTCGCGCGCTTTTCAAGCTGCGCGTACGGCACATCGATTTCCGGGCCGGCAAACGCAATGGCGATGCGATTGCCATCGTGGACTTCGGGCAGCGCAATCACGCGGCCATCGAAGGCTTCGTTCAGGCGCTTCATGTTGCGCACGAAGCTCGGATGATCGCCGAACAGATTGATCGTTACTACGCCCGCCGGCGCCGTCAGGCAGGCACGGCACGCGCGATAGAACGAGGTGCTGTCGAGTACGGGGCCACGCGCGGTGGCATCGTAGACGTCGATCTGCAATGCGCCGATGGTGCCGTGATTCGCGCGGTCATTGACGAAGTCCCACGCGTCCTGCTCGTGGACAGCAAGGCGCGCGTCGTCGTTCGGCAGTTCGAACATCGTTCGCGCTGCGATCACCACGGACGGGTTCAGTTCGACCGCTTCCACCTTCGCGCGCTTGAGGAACGCGTGCGCGAACTTGGTCAGCGCGGCCGAGCCAAGTCCCAATTGCACGATGCGCTTCGGCGTCTCGATGAACAACAGCCACGCCATCATCTGCTGCGCGTATTCAAGCTCGATGTGATTCGGCTTCTTCAGGCGCATCGCACCCTGCACCCATTCGGTGCCGAAATGCAGGAAACGCACGCCGTCCTCTTCCGAAAACGTCACCGGTGCGAAACGCGGCTTGCGAGGGACATCGATGCGTGGCGCGTCGTCAAGATCCTCGTCGCGTTCGCGCTTCGAGCGCTTGCTCTGCTTGCCGTGCTTCTTGTCTTGCTTGTCGAGCTTGTCTTGACGCTTGCTGCCGAACGCACGAGCTTCCGCCGACGCACGTTTGATTAATTGGGTCATTTAAGGATGTCGCGCCAGATGCGCAATTTTTGATCGAACGAGAGGATAGCATTCGCGGGACTCGACGAAGGCAGGACGAGGGTTTCGAAGCCCGCCGCGCGGATCACGGGCTCGAAACGGCCGGAGGTTTTACCGTTGAAGCAGAGCTTTTTCAGCCGCGGCGCGTGAAGGCGAAATGAGGCGAAATCGTTGGGGTTGGCGTTGCGGATTGCGGTGTCGAGACTGCCTTCGCGCTCGCAAGCGGCAAGCACGTCCCATAGGCCAATGCCGTGTGTCAATAAACGGAGCACGCGTTCATCGTAGGGAAGCTCGTTTAAAGGCTCGCCGATAACCGTTCCCACCAGCCGCCAAAACTGGTTACGCGGATGCGCGTAATACTGCGTCGCCACCAGCGATGCCACGCCGGGAAAACTGCCGAGAATCAGCGTGTGCGTGTTGTCATCGGCGATAGGTGGAAAGCCTTTCAGCATTTCTCGCGACGCTCGAGAAAGGACCAGAGCGCCGGCTGGAAGCATTCGGTGACCATCAACGGAACGTCTTTGCGCAGAAATACCGAACGGCGCGCAACGAACGCGTGCGGTGTTTCGTGAAGCGTTTGTCTCGCGGCGAGCTTATAGAGCGGGTCGCGCGCATCGATCCTCTTGCTCGTGAGCGGCGAGCGCCACACGCTGCTATCGCTATATAGCAACTCGGCGAGCGGGCGCGTCCGCAGTCGACGCATGGCTTGCCACACGCCCGAACTGGCATGGAGCGGCACAACGCTATGCGCCGCGACGAACGGCACGCCGTTCACATTCAGCACGACTTCGCGGATCCATACAGGCGTGCGCGGCGTGATGTCCAGCGCTGCGCCTTCGTCCCGCCACGGCTGCCCGACCGTCTCACGCGTGACCTCGACCGTGACGTCGCCTAGTTTGCGCAAATGCGCGGTCAGCGAACCGCCGCGCGTGAGCCAGTCCTTCTGATCGGCGGTGAACGTGGGAAGCGGACGCTCGCGCCATTGCGTCGTAGAGAGGTTTTTCGGCATGCGCGAGATTATAAAACCAGACACGTATATAGGAGGATTCGTATAGATGTTCGTGGACGCTCACGGGAGACTGGCGAACCGGTCGGGAGATGTCCGGCGCTCGCGGCAATCATGTTGCGGGTCATCTATAAAGCATGAGAGGAAACACATGTCGGTCAATACCAAACAAACGTCGAAGGTCGTCGCCACGCTCGCGTCGCACACGTTGCAAGATCCGAAGGCGTCGGTGATTGCCAGGAGTCTCGCGGCTTCGGCGTTATCGCAAACGCATACGAAGAATCAAACGGGCGCCGAGATGGAACACAAAGCCGGACAGGTTCTTCACAGCAACAAATATTCGAAGGACACCAAGACGCTGGCCGCATCGGTAGTGGCGCAGGCCAACAAGGAACGCAAGGCGAAGTAACCGCAACGCCGCAATAAAAAACGCGCTGCCAGTTTCCCGGCAGCGCGTTTTTTCCAACCGTTCGAACGCTAGATCAACGAGCCAGCAACAACGCGTTAGTCCGCTTCACAAAACTCGCCGGATCTTCCAGCGATCCACCTTCGGCCAGCATCGCCTGATCGAAGAGCAAATGACACCAGTCGCCGAAATTCGCGTCGTCAGCGTGAAGCTGCTTGACCAGCGGATGCTCCGGGTTCACTTCCAGAATCGGCTGCATTTGCGGCGCGGCCTGACCTGCTTGCTTCAGCATGCGCTGCAAGTAACCGCTCATGTCGCCGTCATCGGCAACCAGACACGTCGGTGAATCGGTCAGGCGGAACGTGAGGCGCACATCTTTAGCCTTGCCTTGCAGCGCAGCCTTCATGCTTTCGACCAGCGGCTTCAACTCTTCGCCGACCTTCTCCTGCGCCTGCTTTTCCTCGTCGTTCAACGCGCCGAGATCCAGGTCGCCGCGGGCCACGCTTTGCAGCGGCTTGCCATCGAATTCGTTGAAGAACGACAACATCCATTCATCGACACGATCCGTCAGCAGCAGCACTTCCACGCCCTTCTTGCGGAACACTTCCAGATGCGGGCTATTCTTCGCGGCTTGCCACGTATCAGCGGTGACGTAATAGATCTTCGTTTGCTCGGGCTTCATGCGCGACACGTAGTCGGCAAGCGCAACGGTCTGCTCCGACGAATCCGTATGCGTTGAAGCAAACCGCACGAGCTTTGCAATACGCTCGCGATTGCCATAATCCTCGCCGATACCTTCCTTGAATACCTGCCCGAACTCTTTCCAGAAGGTGTCGTATTTGGCTTTCTCAGCGTCATCGGTCGCTTCAGCAGACGACGATGCCACTTCTTCCAGCATCGACAAAACGCGCTTGGTCACGCCTTCGCGAATCGCCTTCACGTCGCGGCTTTCCTGCAGGATTTCACGCGATACATTCAGCGGCAAATCAGCCGAATCGACCACGCCCTTCACGAAGCGCAAGTACGTCGGCACGAGTTGTTCCGCGTCGTCCATGATGAACACGCGCTTCACATACAGCTTCAAACCGCCTTTGTGGTCGCGGTTCCACATATCGAAAGGCGCGTGCTTCGGCACATACAGCAACTGCGTGTATTCGCTACGGCCTTCCACGCGGTTGTGGGTCCACGCGAGCGGATCGTCATGGTCGTGGGAAAGGTGCTGATAAAACAGCTTGTATTGCTCGTCGGTGATATCGCTTTTCGGACGCGTCCAGAGCGCACTCGCCTGATTCACTGTCTCGTCTTCGTCCTTCGTGACCATCTCGGACTTCTCTGCATCCCACTCTTCCTTTTTCATCAGGATGGGCAATGCGACGTGATCCGAGTACTTCTGGATGATCGACTTCAGCTTGTGCGTGGAGAGGAATTCGTCTTCTTCCGGACGCAAATGCAACGTAATGCTCGAACCGCGTTGTGCGCGCTCGATCTGCTCTACCACAAAATCGCCTTCGCCCGCGCTTTCCCAGCGCACGCCTTCGCTTGCCGGCAAACCGGCGCGACGCGTTTCAACCGTGATCTTGTCGGCGACGATAAAACCCGAGTAAAAGCCCACGCCAAACTGGCCAATAAGCGCGGCATCCTTTTGCTGATCGCCAGAGAGTTTCGAGAAGAATTCCTTCGTTCCCGAGCGCGCGATCGTACCGAGATTCGAGATCGCTTCGTCGCGGCTCATGCCAATGCCGTTGTCGTCGATAGTCACGGTGCGCGCCGCCTTGTCGTACGAGATGCGGATGCGCAGATCCGGATCGTTCTCGTACAGCGCACTATTTTCGATACCTTCAAAACGCAGCTTGTCCGCCGCGTCCGATGCGTTCGAAATCAGCTCGCGCAGGAAAATCTCTTTGTTGCTGTAAAGCGAGTGGATCATCAGGTGCAGAAGTTGTTTAACTTCTGCCTGAAAGCTCATGGTTTCTTGTGCCATGGTCGGCTCCTCTGGTTGTGTCTAGCGTTGACGGATTTTTAAAGCGGTAGCGAAGCGGCCGGCATTTTGTGACCGGACGTACCGGAGATATTGGCCGTCACGGTAAATGCCTTGGCGCATCGCGCGAATTCTGCGACAAATGAGGTCGCCCCGCGATAATTTCAAGGGGCGGGGCGTGTGAGGGTGATTTAACTCAAGCCGTGGTTCAGACAGAAACGCCAAGCGCCTTATCCCACGCGATCCGAGTACGCGGAAAGCATTGCGGGCAGGCCCGGATCGCCGCAGTTCGCAATGTTAAAGCGCATCCACGTGCTGGGCAGCTGATGCGGGGAAAACAAGCTGCCGGGCGTCAGCAAAAATCCGGCTTCGTGTCCGGCAGCGGCGAGCCCTTCTGAGTCCACGCCAGTATCGGCCCATAAAAACATG
>DASYLW010000185.1:0-7028 GCA_036009385.1 Caballeronia sp. | reverse complement strand
TACGCCGATGCCAACCTCCAGCCGGCGGGGTCCGATGTGGACACGGCCGCGGCGTTGGCGAAAGACCTTGGCGTGAAACTCGAACTCGTTCAGATCACGAACGCAGCGCGCGTACCGACCTTGCAGGCCAAGCGCGCTGATCTTGTGATCGCAGATCTCTCGATCACGCCTGAGCGCGCGAAGGTCGTCGACTTCTCGATTCCGTATGCGGTCATCACGATCATCGTAGGCGGCACGAAGAACGAGAACGTCAAGAATTACGATGACCTGAACGGCAAGACAATCGGACTGACGCGCGCCACGGTCAACGACACCATCACGACGCAAATGGCGAAGGGCGCGCAGATTCAGCGCTATGAAGACGATGCGACACTGATTACATCGGTGGTGACGGGGCAGGTCGACATCTTCTCCAGCACGCCGTCGAACCTCGCCGAGATGGTCAAGCGCGCGCCTAACCGCAACCTGGAACTGAAGTTCCAGCAGAAGGATTTCGACCTGGGCATTGCGATGAACAAGGACGAGCCGAAGCTCAAGGAATGGGTCAATAACTGGGTGAGCACGAACCAGAAAAATGGCGCGCTCAACACGATCTACAAGAAGTATCACGGCCGCGATCTGCCGGTGAGCGTGACGAAGGGTTAAGCCTTGGTGGTATGAAAAAAGGGCATCGCGATGTTGATTGCGATGCCCTTTTTATTTGGCCGACCTCAGGTCGTCAGCCAGCCGGCGTCTGACCGATTTCGTGGTTGGCCAGATACTCCAGCGCGCGAACCATTCCAGAGTGGTCCCAGGCTTTGCCGCCATGCGCCACGCAAGCATTGAACAGCGCCTGGCAAGTCGCTGTGTTGGGTAACGAAACGCCAAGCGACTGCGCAGTCGAGAGCGCGAGGTTCAAATCCTTCTGATGCAATTCAATGCGAAAGCCCGGATTGAACGTGCGTTTGGTCATGCGTTCGCCGTGCACTTCCAGAATGCGCGACGACGCGAAACCGCCCATCAATGCAGTACGCACTTTCTCGGCATCGACACCGGCTTTGGACGCCAGCAACAACGCTTCGCCGACCGCTTCGATTGTCGCCGCGACGATCACCTGGTTCGCCAGCTTGCAGACCTGTCCCGCACCGACTTCGCCGATCAGCGAGACATTCTTCCCCATCATGTCGAAGAGAGGTTTCACGCTGTCGAAGGAAGCTTCCGAGCCGCCGACCATGATCGTGAGCGACGCGGCTTTGGCGCCGACTTCGCCGCCCGAGACGGGCGCGTCCAGATAGTCCGCGCCGCGCTCGCGCACCTTCGCTGCGAACTCGCGGGTCGCGATGGGCGAGATCGAGCTCATGTCCACCACGACCTGGCCTGCCCGCAGCGCGGCGGCCACGCCGTTTTCGCCGAACAGGACGCGCTCTACGTCCGGGGTATCCGGCACCATGACGAAGATCACGTCGGCTTGTGCCGCGACCGCGGCTGGACTGTCGCACGCAACCGCGCCAGCCTGGGTCAGCGTGTCCGGCACGCCGCTACGCGTGAACGCCGCCAGCGCCACGCCGTTCTTGATGAGGTTCTCGGCCATGGGTTTGCCCATGATGCCAAGACCGATGAAGCCTGCTTTTTGCATGTCACTCTCCACAAGTTGTTCGGATGCGTCTTGCTTGCGTCCTGCTATTTCTGCATGAAATGATTCTGCACCGCCTGCGCCGCGTTCCTGAGAAGGCCCATGTCGGCACAAACGGCGATCACCTGGCAGCCCATCGAAAGATACCGTTCCGCTTCGGCCTGCACGGGCGCCAGTGTGCCGCTCGCTTTGCCTGCTGCGCGGGCTCGCTCGAAGACATGCGCGATGGCCTGCTGCACCTCCGGGTGATTCGCATTGCCGAGGTGTCCATATGATGCAGCCAGATCCGACGGGCCCAGGAACACGGCGTCAACGCCGTCGACGGCAAGGATCTCGTCGATCGCTTCAACCGCCTTCCGGCTTTCGATCTGCACCACGACGCAGATATTATCGTTCGCGGTGCTTAGATAGTCGCTTACAGTTCCGTAACGGTTTCCTCGATGACCCACCGATACCCCGCGAATCCCCTGCGGCGGATAACGCGTGGCGGCGACAGCGCGGGCGGCGTCGGCGGCGCTGTCGACAAAGGGGATCAGGAAGTTGAAGAAGCCGCTATCAAGCAGCCGCTTGATGACAACGCTGTCGTTAGCTGGCGGCCTCACCACGGGGGCGCTGCGGCTGTCCTTGAGCGCCATGAGTTGGGGGATGAGCGTCAGGACGTCGTTGGGGGCGTGCTCGGCGTCGAGCAGGATCCAGTCGAAGCCCAGCATGCCGAGCAGTTCGGTGGTGATCGGGCTGCCGAGCGAGGCCCAGCATCCGATCTGGGTATCGCCTTTCAGGACCGACTGGCGAAACGTGTTGGGCAAGGGCTGGTAAGGCGAAGACGGTGTCATGGCTAGGCTTCCTCTGGCTTGACGCCTTGAGTGGACGCCGAAATATCTCGGCAATCTCATACGTTATCAGACGTCATATTACATCGTGGCTTTTCGCAACTGCAAGCGCATTGGAGATGAAAATGCCGCTCAGGCCTTCACCTACGATACGCGCGGTCCATGAGCGACACACGCGAGACCAAGGCTGCGCCCGTGCCTTGACATGACGCGTCTTGCGCCTTCCACGCCTCCAACCGTGTGGCCACGCGTATAACCGGTATTTGTCGAATCTCCGTCCGGCACTGGATGACTCCCGCCAGAGCCTTATAAAACAAGGCTTTGCGACTCCCGACTGCAATCTGCTCCGCCCACTTGCCCGCCTAAACTTATTCGCCCATACGCCGTAAGGAGAGGGTCGGCACGGGCCGATGTCCTCGCGCGAAGCGGCGCATCGTATGGAGATTCGATGAAAACAGCGGTAAGCATCAAGGCATGGCTCAGTATCCTGGTGGCGGCATTCGCCATCATGTTGGCTGCCACGGGCGGCTACAGCATCTACGCGGCGCGGACGGCGGACGCGTCCATGCGTGCGCTGTACATGCAGGACACCGGTGGTCTGGACCTGCTCGCCAAGGACACGATCCGCTTGCTGATCGCGCGCACGGCGTTGCAGGACTACGACCCGCGTGCGGGCAGCGCAGCGTCTTCCGCGTTGCTGCGTGACGCTCGAGGCGCAATCGACGGTGCGGATGCGGCATGGAAAGCGTTCGCAGCACTGGCAAGCGGACACGAAGAGAAAACGCTCATGCAGACCGCGGACACGGCACGCAAGCAACTCGTTCAGCAGACATTGCTGCCCGCGGTGGAGGCGCTGGAATCAAAGCGCGCGAGCGATATCCGCGAGTTCAACGAGAACCAGATCAAGGACGCTTTCAACGCCTACGATTCCGCGCTACAGCCACTCGTCGCCATGGAGTTCGAGCACGGCAAGACACGTTTTGAAGCTTCGCAGCAACGCACCAGCACTGTCACCTGGATTGCTTCGACGCTGCTCGGTGCAGGCCTCGTACTGGCGTTCTTCGCGCGTGTTGCGTTGGAGCAGATAGTAATCGTGCCGCTGCGGGCGGCCGTTGACGCCTGCACGGAGATTGCCGGAGGCAACCTGGCAACCCGGCTCAATGCGCGCAGGCACGATGAAATCGGCCGCCTGACAGAAGGTTTGTCGACGATGCAGCAAGGCTTGAGCGCGATAGTCGGCGGTGTACGCAACGGCACGCAACAGATGGCCGTAGGGACACGCGAGATAGCGTCGGGGAACATCGACCTGTCGCAACGAACCGAAGAACAAGCGGCTTCGCTGCAGGAAACTTCAGCGAGTATTGGCCAGCTGACGAACACGGTGCGCCAGAACGCCGACAGCGCCCGGCAAGCAAGCGACCTGGCGCAAACCGCATCGACAACAGCGGGTCGCGGCGGTCAGGTCGTAGCTGACGTGGTGTCGACCATGGAAGGTATAAATAGTAGCTCGAAGCAAATTTCAGAGATTATCGGAGTCATCGAGGGGATTGCGTTCCAGACCAATATCCTTGCGCTGAACGCGGCAGTCGAAGCGGCGCGCGCGGGCGAACAAGGGCGCGGATTCGCGGTGGTCGCAAGCGAAGTGCGCGCGTTGGCGCAACGTTCGGCCGGGGCCGCGAAGGAGATTCGCGAACTGATTACCACGTCGGTGGAACGCGTTGGCAACGGCTCGGTGCTGGTTCGGAACGCGGGCAGCGCGATGAGCGACATCATTGTCGCGGTGGGCAGGGTCACGGACATCATGCGGGAAATCACGGTGGCGTCCGAGGAGCAGACCACCGGTATAGAGCAGGTCAACGTGGCCATCGCGCAGATGGACCAGGTGACGCAACAAAACGCGGCGCTGGTTGAGCAGGCCGCCGCAGCGGCAGCGTCGCTGGAAACGCAGGCGGCGCAGATGAACGCGGCCGTCGCGCTTTTCAAACTGGCGGAAGTTTAGCGGGACGCGAAACTGCCTCATACATACAACTCACGCATCCGGAAGCGTCTCGGGCCAACGGTTCTCTTCGACGCAATTCGGTGCAGGTACGCGCCTGGCCCAGCCTTGTGCTTGCAGCATCGGTTCGTCGTAGAAATGCTCGACATGTCCGATGCACAGGATAGCGACCGGCTTCGCATCCAATGGCATATGCAGCAGCCGCTGCACCGCGCCGACGTCGAACAGCGACACCCAGCCCATTCCGAGTCCTTCGGCGCGTGCGGCCAGCCAGATGTTCTGGATAGCGCACGCGACCGATGCCAGGTCCATTTCCGGCAGCGTACGGCGGCCGAAAATATGACGCTCGCGATTCTCCATCAAGCCGACGACCACGACCTCGCCGCAGTCCAAAATGCCCTGGACCTTGAGCCGCATGAATTCGTCGCTGCGCTCGTTGAGCGCTTCGGCGGTGGCGTGACGCTCGGTTTCCACGACGTCATGCAGCGCGGTGCGCAGGTTCCGGTCAGTCACCCGCACGAAGCGCCAGGGCTGCATGAAACCAACGCTTGGCGCATGGTGTGCGGCGTCGATCAAGCGGGCCATTTGATCGTCGGCGACGGGGGCGTTGGTGAAATGCCGCATGTCGCGGCGTTCGTGGATCGCGCGGTAGACCGCGGCAATCTCCGGTTCCGAAAAGCGTTTGAAGGTCGAGTCAGTCATACATCCATGCTTAAAAAAGTGCCTGAGGAGCGAACAACCGGGCGAACAACCGGGCGAACGACAGGGCGAGGATCAGGCGAAGGAGGGGCACACACACGCCACGCACCACGAACGCGCACCGATGTCGCTATACGTCATATCTGCGTCGCCTTCCGATAGATCTTCGGAGCTCGCCCTGCCGTTATCAGATTAATCGACGCTTGATTCCAGTGGTTCCCTTCACGGTTCGCCCCAGATATCCGGAGGATACAGACCTGTTGCGCCGCGTACTACAGCGACGCAGTGGGGACTAGCCCTTATGCGCAAACACATGACCATTCGCGGCGGCCTGGTCGCGACAATCGCCATTTACACTGTCTTGCTCATTGCGGTCATCGCGGTGGGCATCCTGGGTTTGTACGGCAGCAATTCGGCGCTCAGAGAGATGTATCGCGACGATACCGCTTCGGTGCTGCACCTTAAAACCAGCTCGGAGCGCTTGCTGTTGCTGCGTGCCGGATTCGGCGAAGTCGAGCAACTGATCAGCGCCGGCAAGCCCGCCCAGCGCGAAATTGCCCGCCAGCATGCGCTCCTTAACGAGAGCAACAAGGAACTGGAAGCTTTCCGGAAGCTTCACGAGCCGTTGCCGGCGGAGAAGGCGCTTATCGATGCAATGCAGGCGCGGCGGGATCAACTGCTCGCCCAGGTGTTCCAGAAGGCGCTAACCGAACTCGATCAGGACAATCTGGTCGATTTCCTCACCACCCAGCGGGAAGCGCCGCCCGCGCTGTTCTCCGATTATCAAAGCGCGCTGATTGCTCTGGAAAACTTCCAGGTCGAGCGCCAGAAGGCCCGCTTCGACACCACCGATGCACGTTTCGAAGCCATGCTCTGGACGCTCGGCGCCGCCGCGGTCGTGGCCCTCATCATCGGCTTTTTCGCGCAGAGGATATTGACCCGGGCGATCGTGCGGCCGATCGATATGGCCGTCGATTATTTCGGGCGGATTTCGGCCGGCGACCTGACCAGCACCGTGACGGTCCAGCGCAACAACGAGATGGGCTACATGCTCAATGCATTGAAGGGCATGCAGGAGGGGCTTGTGCAGACGGTGCGCAAAGTGCGTTCGAGCGCGGAGACAATCGTTCGTGACGCTCATGCCATCTCGGGCGGCAATCTCGATCTGTCGGCGCGTACGGAGCAGCAGGCTGCGTCGCTTCAGGAAGCTGCGTCCAGCATGGAGCAGTTGACCGCCACCGTCAGGCAGAACGCCGACAACGCGCGCAACGCCAGCGAGCTTGCCGCGGGTGCATCGGACATCGCGTTGCGTGGCGGGGATGTGGTGAACCGCGTGGTCGCGACCATGGACGCGATCTCGGGCAGCTCGGACAAAATAGTGGGCATTGTCGGCGTGATCGAAGGGATTGCGTTCCAGACCAACATCCTCGCATTGAATGCGGCCGTGGAAGCCGCGCGGGCAGGTGAGCAGGGCCGGGGTTTCGCAGTCGTTGCAAGCGAGGTGCGAAGCCTGGCGCAACGCTCGGCATCGGCGGCGAAGGAGATCAAGGAGTTGATCGGTACGTCAACGTCGAGCGTGAAGGACGGCAGCCAGCTTGTGGCCCATGCGGGCGCGACTATGGTCGAGGTCGTGGAAGCGGTCAGGCGCGTCAGCGCGATCATGGCGGAGATCAGCCTGGCTTCGGGCGAGCAAACCACGGGTATAGAGCAGGTCAACATGACGGTGGCGCAAATGGAGGAGATGACGCAGCAGAACTCGGCGCTGGTGGAAGAGGCGTCTGCGGCTGCGGTGTCGCTGGAAGAACAAAGCCGGCAGTTGAACGACGCGGTGGCGCTGTTCCGTCTGACAGCTATCGCATGAAGATGCGCTGTAGCCAACCAGTAGAGTGGG
>DASYLW010000184.1:0-26140 GCA_036009385.1 Caballeronia sp. | reverse complement strand
TTTCGATTAAAGCAAGCAACCCTGCCACGAGCCGGCCGTCGACACTGCAGCGATCAGGCTCACATTTTCGTACAGGACAGTTTTTTAATATGAAGACCGCACAAGAACTCCGCGTCGGCAACGTCGTGATGATCGGCAGCGATGCCATGGTCGTGCTGAAGGCCGAGTACAACAAATCCGGCCGCAATTCCGCGGTCGTGAAGATGAAGTTCCGTAACCTGCTTTCCACCGGCAACATGGAATCGGTGTACAAGGCGGATGACAAGTTCGACGTCGTCCAGCTCGACCGCAAGGAAGTGACGTACTCGTACTTCGCTGACCCCATGTACGTGTTCATGGACGCCGACTACAACCAGTTCGAAGTCGAAGCCGACATGATGGGCGACGCCCTGCACTACCTCGCAGACGGCATGCCGTGCGAAGTGGTGTTCTACAACGAGAAAGCCATCTCGGTGGAACTGCCGACCACGCTGGTTCGCGAGATTATCTATACGGAACCGGCTGTAAAGGGTGACACGTCGTCGGGCAAGGTCCTGAAGACCGCCAAGCTGGCCACCGGTTTCGAACTGCAAGTGCCGCTGTTCTGCGGTATTGGCGACAAGATCGAAATCGATACCCGTACCAACGAGTATCGCAGCCGCGCTTAAGGCTTCGGCCGGCCGGCTGCCAATGCCGGCTTGTGCGCTCCAGGTAAAAATAGAATTGAAAAAGCACCCTTCGGGGTGCTTTTTCTTTTTGCTGAACATTATTGCCAATTCAGGCAAACTTTACCGGAACATTTCCTGAAATTTCCGGGCGATCCGCTGCACGAAATGGGATATCGAGTGCTAAAACCTTAATTTTTCGTAATCGCCATGATGGCATGAAATCTGCTTTGCTTGCTATGTCCGCGCTGTGACGGCGTCGCATTTCCCAACAATACACGACCATGCCAATTATAAAAACCGCTCTCGCCCGCCTTGTTCTTGCAGTTTCGTGTGCCGTACCCGTAGTCGCGATCACAGCCGGATGTTCGTCGACACCGACGCATGAATCGGCTGGGGAGTACACCGCCGACTCCGCACTGACCGCGAAGGTGAAAGCGGCATTACTCGCTGATCCGGGCTTGAAGTCGCTGGCGGTGAGTGTGACGACGTATCGGAGTGAAGTGCTGCTGTCAGGCTTTGTGAATTCGCCGGATCAGATTCAAAAAGCGGTGGCGGTCGCACGTGGCGTGGAAGGCGTGCAGTCGGTCAAGAACGAACTGAACGTGAAGCCGCAATAGCGCGCCAATAGCACTTCGACGGGCTGAGCTCAGCAATTCGGGAGCGGGTTGTGCTTGGAACCAAGCGTAGAACCGTCGCTTGGACCGTGCTTAGACATGGACAAGACCGGCCCTTCAGGAAACATCAGGAAAAATCAGGAAACATCAGGAAGCGCAGGACAAAGACCCCGCAGCGTCGGGCGAGGGCTGGAAGCTTTGGGCGGAAACTGACACCTTGACGTCGTCCCGCCAACAGTCCGCACCGGCGTAGCCCGGCATCGAGACGTCCACCGCTGGATCTCGCCATTGAAGGCGACCGGCACGGAACGAATTTCAGACCACTTAATACGTTGTGTCCGCCATGCCACACGCTTTGATTGTCGAAGACGATCCCAATAGCCTTTCCGGCTTGTCTGCCATCCTCGCGGCCGACGGTTTTTCCGTCGATACCGCGACCACGCTCGCCGAAGCGCGCTCTGCCCTGACGCGCTTCATCCCGGACGTCGTTCTGGTCGACTTGAACCTACCCGACGGCAGCGGTCTCGAGCTGCTTCACAACCTGCCGGCGCAACCGCCCGGTGGCGCGCTGCCTGTGATTGTGATGACGGGTAACGCGACGGTGGAAAGCGCCATCGAAGGCTTGCGGCAGGGGATCTGGGATTATCTTCTGAAGCCGGTCAACATCCCGCGCCTGCGCAGCTTGTTGGCCCGTATTCCGCGCCCTTACGAGTTGACGGAAGAAGTGCGGGCGTTACGCTCGACGCTGCGCGAGCTCGGCCATTTCGGCGGATTGCTTGGGCGTAGTGGTGCGATCCAGCATGTCTACGATCTGATTGAACACACCGCGCCCACGGAAGCGGCCGTGTTGATCTGCGGCGAAAGCGGCACCGGCAAGAAGGTCGCCGCTCGCACGCTGCATGAGATGAGCCGGCGTCGCAAGGGTCCGTTCATCTCGTTCGATTGCGCGGCCGCCAACGAAACCAGCAATCGTTCGATGGAAAGCCTGATGTTCGGCCACGAGCGCGGTGCGTTTGCCGACGCGGAGAACCGCGAACCGGGCTTGCTTGAGCAAGCGGGTGGCGGGACGCTGTTCCTCGACCAGATCGATGCATTGCCGATCTCGCAGCAAGAAGCGCTGCTACGCGCGCTTGATTCGCAGACCTTCATGCGCGTGGGCGGCAGCAACAAGATCGTGACGGATTTCCGCCTGCTCGCCGCGACTCGTACGCCGGTGAAAGACGCCGTCGCCGATGGAAAATTGCGCGAGGATCTGTTCCTGCGCCTGAATGCGTCGTCGATTGCGTTGCCGCCCTTGCCGGACCGGGGCGACGACATCGCGTTGCTGGCCGAGCATTTCGTCGATGAACTGAATCGCGAGAACCACGTGAGCGGCATCACGAGCGGCGCGCCCAAACGCGTGAGCCCGGATTTCATTCGCGAGTGCCTGAGGACCGAATGGCCCGGCAATGTGCGCGAACTACGGGAGCGGGTGCGCCGCGCGTATCACGCATCCGGCGATGTCATCGAAACCCTGCGCGCCGATGAGCAAGGCGGCACCGGCGGACGCGGACTGAACGGCAGCAGCGTGCAGGTGACGGTCGGTACGGCGCTAGCCGATGTCGAAGACATGCTGATTCGTGCAACGCTGGAGGCGGTGGGCGGCACGCGGCATCGCGCGGCCACTCTGCTCGGGATCAGCCCGAAGACGCTTTACAACAAGCTCCAGCGCATGAAGCTGGAGTGATGGAGACGTTCCTTGAAACAAGCCGCTCGTTCTTTCGAACCAGCGGCTTTTTTTGTGGCCGCGCTTGTTTCCTCTCGCCCGCGTTGGCGAGCGCTTTAGCCCAGCGTGCTTTTCACCAGCGCCAGCGCCTGCTGATACTCGACCTGTGCCATCAGCTTGCCCCACTTCCACGCACGGCCTCGTGGCCGCATCCGCCGCAAGCGGGTCTGCGATGCCTTCGTCGGCACGAACGTGAGCCGCTCCAACACCTTCTCCGCTTCGTCCGGCTGATTGCAGATCAGCACCATGTCGCAGCCTGCCGTGAGCGCCGCCGTCGCCGCTTCGGTCAGCGTTCCACCGGCGCGGGCGGCTTCCATCGACAGATCGTCGCTGAAAATCGCGCCGTTGAAACCGAGCTTCCCGCGCAAGATGTCCTGCAGCCAGACTCGCGAAAAGCCTGCGGGTTTCTCGTCGACCTGGCGATAAATCACGTGTGCCGGGATGACCGACGCCAGGGACATGCCCAACCAGTCGTACGGTTTCACATCGGCGGCGAGGATGTCCTCGAGCGAGCGATCGTCCACAGGCAGGGCCACATGCGAATCCGCCGATGCAAACCCATGCCCCGGGAAATGCTTGCCGCAGTTCGCCATGCCGGCGAGCGCAAGACCGTGGTTCAGGCTCTTGGCGAGCATCGTTACCACGCGCGGATCGTGATGCAACGCGCGATCGCCGATCACCTTCGAGTGCCCGTAATCGAGATCGAGCACGGGCGTAAAACTCATGTCGATGCCACATGCCCGCAGTTCTGCCGCGAGCACATAGCCGAACGCGGTCGCGGTTTTCGTCGCCAGCAGCACGTCGCGATCCCACAACTCGCCAAGCTTGCCCGGCGCGGGCAGGACGGTGAAACCATCGGTACGAAAACGCTGCACGCGGCCGCCTTCGTGATCGACGGCGATCAGGATGTCGTCACGGACTGCGCGAATCGCGTCGGTCAGCGCGACGAGTTGCGCGCGATCCTGGAAATGCCGTGCGAAGAGGATGATGCCGCCGGTCATCGGATGCTCGATACGGCGAATGTCAGCGTCGGAGAGCGTGGTGCCGGCCACGTCGAGCATGACCGGTCCGGGAATGCGTTTTAACGAGTTCAAATTGAGAGCTCAATGAGAGCTAAAAAGTCAGGGGGTTTTTGTTGCTGTGTTTGGTTCTGGACTCACGCCCGGGTTTGCATGTGTTTCCGCGATCACAAACGACACCGCGTAATCGCGTTCGTCGGTGATCGTGACCTGAGCGGTGATGCCGCGCACCGCCATCCAGTCGGCGAGTTCTCCCGACGCAACAATTTTCGGCTTGCCGCTCGGCTCGTTGAGCGTTTGTAGCGCGCGCCATGTCATCGGCCAGTGCATGCCCAATCCGATCGCTTTCGAAAACGCTTCTTTCGCGGAGAAACGCGTCGCGAGGAAGGCGAGGCCGCGGACTTCGGACCGTGCCTTACGCGCGTGATAAATGCGCAATTCGTCCGCCCCGAGCACCTTCTCGGCGAAGCGCCCTTTCGTGCGCTCCATCACGCCCGCCACACGGCTTACCTGAACGAGATCCGTACCAATTCCGTAGATCGCCATCGTTGGGCCCGGGTTAGGGTTATGCGCTTTATCGCTTATCGCGAAGCCGTGGCAGCAAGGCGCGACGCCACCATGATCGCCTTCATCTCGCGCACCGCGTTGTCCCAGCCGGCGAAGATCGCGTGCGCAACGATCGCATGACCAATATTCAATTCCACAATGCCTTCCAGCGCCGCGATCGGCTGAACATTCGTGTAATGCAGACCGTGTCCGGCGTTTACTTTCAAGCCCAGGGAATTGCCGAAATCGACGCTGCGCGCCACGCGCTCGAACTCCTTCTGGCGGGTGGCTTCGTCGTGGGCTTCGGCATAAGAACCGGTATGCAACTCAATCACTGGTGCGCCGGCTTCATGCGCGGCGCGGATCTGCGTTTCATCGGCGTCGATAAACAACGACACCCGCGCACCCGCTTGAGCCAGTTGCTCGCATGCGGCTTTCACGGCCTGGAACTGCCCGGCGACATCAAGGCCGCCTTCGGTCGTCAGTTCCTCGCGCTTTTCCGGCACGAGACACACGTCGTGCGGACGAACGCCACACGCGATATCCAGCATTTCCTGCGTGACCGCGCACTCAAGATTCATGCGCGTCTTAAGCAGAGGACGCAACGTGTGAACGTCGGCATCGACAATATGCCGGCGATCTTCCCGCAGATGCAACGTGATGGCGTCCGCACCCGCTTCTTCGGCTTGCAGCGCAGCGCGGATCGGATCGGGGTACGACGTGCCGCGCGCGTTGCGCAGCGTGGCGACGTGATCAATGTTGACGCCCAGATCGATCACGTTAGCGGGCGACGAGAGAAAGAAGCTCATAGATTTTGCAGGTCGATCAGGATTTGACGGGTGGCGAGCGGTGTGCCGCCAAGATACACGTTCAGCAGAAAGCGCATCAGCGTCTTGCTTTGCGCGGCCGTCTGCGGGCGGCTGTAGTCATCCTTCTCCATGTCGAGAAGGGTTTGTCCGGCGATTACCGGCCATTGCGACGGTACATCATCCGATGCATCGCGCACACCGCGTTCGGGATCGAAGACGTATTTCTGATCGGCGAGAACCGGCTGGCGCGTGATGGTTTTGTTCAACGCCATCGCGTAACCGGTTTCGCGCAGCAGCACACGTTCAAACGAGCGCAGCGCGTGCAAGGCGGGCTCGCCGTGCGCCAGGCGTGACAACGTCAACACATAGTGATTGAACAGCGCGGGATGCGCGTCTTCGCGAGCGCAGAACTTGACGAGCAATTCGTTGACGTAGAAGCCGCATAACAACGCGTCGCCGGCGAGGGGCAACATGCCGCCGACCCATTCCGCCTGCGTCAAGGTGCGGACCTCACCCTTCCCCGTCCACGATAACCCCAGCGGCTGGAACGTTTGCAGCACGCCGCGCAACGCGGAATGCGGACGCTTGGCGCCCTTGGCGACCAGCGCGACGCGCCCGTGATCGCGTGAAAACACGTCGAGTACCAGGCTCGTTTCGCGGTAAGGATAACTGTGCAGCACGAACGCCGGTTGCTCGGCGATGCGAAAGTCCGAGCGCGGCGCGGCGCGCGGCGGTCTTGGGGCTTTCGGTTCTTTCGGTTCTTTCGGTGTAGCGACTTTTGCAGAAGCAGAAGCAGACGCCGTCCGGCGCCTTTTAGGCGCGGGGGCGGAAGGCTCGTCGGTGCTGAAGTTATCGTCGGCGAGCGGATCAGATTCTGCGTCGGAGGACTGGGTCATCCACGCGTCATTCGTACCCATAGGCGCGTAGCCCCGCTTCGTTGTCCGCCCAGCCGCTCTTCACCTTGATGAAGGTCTCGAGATACACGGGACCGTCGAACAACTTTTCCATATCGAGGCGCGCTTCGGTGCTGATCTGCTTCAGCTTTGCACCCTTCTGGCCGATGATCATCGCCTTGTGGGTATCGCGTTCAACCAGTATGGTTGCGAAAATGCGACGCAGGCGCCCTTCGGTTTCCCATTTATCGATAAGCACCGTGCTTGTGTACGGCAACTCGTCGCCGGTCCAGCGGAACACTTTCTCGCGCAGGATTTCAGCGGCGAGAAAACGCTCGCTGCGATCGGTGAGATCGTCTTCACAATAGATTGGCGAGCCTTCCGGCAAATACGGCTTCACGACCGTCATCAGACGCGCGATGTCGTCGGGATGCTTCGCGGTCATCGGCACGATTTCCTTGAAGTCGTGCAGCGCGCTCATTTTCTGCATGAACGGGAACAACGTTTCTTTTTCGCTCACGTGATCGAGCTTGTTGGCGATCAACAGGCACGGCGTGTCATTCGGAATCAGGTCGAGCACCTTCTGGTCGTCGGGACCAAAACGGCCCGCCTCGATCACGAAGAGAATGGCATCGACAGATGTCAGCGTCGATGTCACCGCCCGGTTCAGCGAGCGGTTCAGCGCGCCACTATGCTTGGTCTGAAAACCCGGGGTATCGACGAAAATGTACTGCGCGTCGTCCAGCGTATGAATGCCGGTAATGCGGTGGCGCGTGGTCTGCGCCTTGCGCGACGTGATGCTGACTTTCTGCCCGACGAGCGCGTTCATCAAGGTCGATTTGCCGACGTTCGGCCGACCGACGATCGCGACCATGCCGCAGCGGAAACCAGGAGGAGTGGGAGCGTTCATAATGTGTGAGGCTGCAGATTCGTGAATTCGTGGGGACGCGTGGCGTCTGGATTATGCGTGTGATCGTTAGCGTGCGAGCCTTAGCGACGAGCCTGGAAGTCCACGTCAATGGCCGGTATCGGCAGCGCGTACGACGGTTTCATCGGCGCTTTCCGCCAGGTGCGCTTCGACCTTTGCTTCAACGCTCTCTGCGCCCTTCGAGGCCGTTGCAGATTGCGCGGCGGGCACGTCTTCACGCGGCCGCGCGGAAACTGCGGGCTTGTCTACAGGTGACGCTTCGGCATTCTTCGCGGCAGGCTTGTCGGCTTGTTTGTCGGCCGGCTTCTCAACTTGCTTCTCAGCTTGTTTCGCGGCTGCCTTTTCACCTGCACTATCTGCCTTCGTGACGCTTTTTTCCACCGGGTTATGCACAGCGTTATCCACCGTGGCTTCGACCTGCGCAACCGATGGCTTGTCCACGCCCTCGTTTGCCACCGCCGGCACTTCGGCCGCCGCTTTCTCGGCCTTCTCAGTCTTCTCCGCCCGATGAATCGTCGCCCGCTCGGTTTTCTCCGCGCTGGCGAATGCACCCGCCGACGGTTCCACATGCGATGCGCGAATCACCGCGAATGGCGCCGTGGCTGGACGCTCGGGATCGTTATGCGTGTTGCTGCCAAGGCCTGCGCTATTGCTATTACCGCTGGCGCGTGCGCGTTCACGGCGGTCCGGCGCGCGCAGATCGAGCGCCGCCTGCACGCCCGTCACGCCCGGCACAATTTCCTGTTCCGCTTGCTTGGCCGCGCGCGAGCCCTTGCGCTTCGGCTTCGCCGTCATGGCCGGCGCGGCCGAAGCCAACTCGTCGAGCGCCTTCTTTGCCGCAGCCTGTTCGGCCGCGCGACGGCTGGCACCGGAACCCGACACCTTCACCTCGAGCTTCGGCACCGTGCATTCCACTTCGAATTGCTGGTTATGCGCCGCGCCGTGCGTGGCCACGACCGTATAGGTCGGCAACGCAATCTTGTGGCCTTGCAGATATTCCTGCAGCAGCGTCTTCGCGTCTTTACCGATCGTGCGTGGATCGATGTGATCGAGGATCGGCGTGTAGAGCCGCTTGATAACCTGAAGCGCGGCGTCAAAACCGCCGTCAAGAAAGACCGCACCGAAGATGGCCTCGAGCGTGTCCGCCAATATGGACGGGCGGCGGAAGCCGCCACTACGCAACTCACCCTCGCCCAACCGCAACGCCTCCGAGACATTCAGCGCCTGCGCGATCTCATAAAGCGACTGTTGCTTGACGAGATTTGCCCGGACGCGAGAAAGATCGCCTTCGTCGAGTTTTGCGAATCGTTGGAACAAAAGCGCAGCCACCACGCAATTTAGAACGGAATCTCCGAGAAATTCGAGTCGTTCATTGTGCGTGGCGCTATGACTGCGGTGGGTCATCGCCTGGCGCAGCAATTCCGCATTGCGAAATTCGTACTGAAGCCGGCTTTCCAACGGGGTTGAGGGCATGGGCAGAGTATAACGCGGGCGCCGGGAGGGGCGAATCCGGCTGAAAGGCCGAAAAACCACAAGAAAAATGGCACGGCAAGCGCACCTTAGCCGCGATTCTTCGTGCTGTTTCTAGGCGGCTCAAAGGGGACTTCCAATAACAACTACGCCGCGATGACGCGGCGTAGTGGTCGAACGAAATTACTGCTTGGGGTAACGAACAGAACCGCGCTTCAATGGAACACCCCGATGCGCTTCAAGCTGCTGAAGTTCATCCAGATAAAGAATGCGCGCCCGACGATATTCGCATCCGGTACGAAACCCCAATAACGGCTGTCTGCGCTGTTATCGCGGTTATCGCCCATCATGAAATAGTTACCCGCCGGCACTTTGCAAATGACGCCTTGGGCGTTGTAGTTGCAGTTGTCGCGGAACGGGAAGTCGTCGGCGCCAATCACGAACGGCGGCACTTGCGCGTTATTCAGGATCGCGTTCTTGCGGCCGTCGAGATCTTCTTCGAACTGCTTCGCATAACCGACGCGTTCGTCATCGAAGAAATCCGGCAGCGACGTTTCCGGTACCGGCTTGCCGTTAATGGTCAGCTTCTTGTCCTGGTACGCAACGGTGTCACCAGGAAGGCCGATCACGCGCTTGATGTAATCCACCGACTCGTCTTTCGGATACCGGAACACGACTACATCACCACGTTTGAGCGGCGTACCGCTGGTCAGCTTGGTATTGCTGATCGGCAGACGCAGGCCATATTCGAATTTATTGACGAGAATGAAATCACCCACCAGCAACGTAGGCACCATGGATCCCGACGGAATCTTGAACGGTTCGACTATGAATGAACGCACCACGAACACCACCAGGATCACCGGAAAAAAGCTCGCGGAATATTCCAGGTACCACGGCTGGCGGAGCTTTTCATCGCGCAGGCGAGCGCGTGTTTCGGGCGCGTTTTCATCGGCGAAACGGGGCTCAAGGCGTGCCTGTTGTTGATCGAAATCCGCTACCGCTGCATCTGCTGCCCGGCGCCGTTGCTTCTCGAACACCAGTTTGTCGAATACCCACGCAATCCCCGTCACGATGACGAGCACCAAAAGAATCAACGCAAAATTCATCAATCGTTTCCGGTTGTTTTATTAATCTTCGACGCGAAGAATCGCGAGGAAAGCTTCTTGCGGAATCTCGACCGAACCGACTTGTTTCATGCGCTTCTTGCCGGCCTTCTGCTTTTCCAGAAGCTTTTTCTTTCGCGAGATATCGCCGCCGTAGCACTTTGCCAGAACGTTCTTACGCAATGCTTTAATGTTCTCGCGCGCGATAATGTTCGCGCCAATAGTCGCCTGGATTGCGACGTCGTACATTTGGCGCGGAATCAGTTCGCGCATCTTGGACGCCACTTCACGTCCACGATGCTGGCTCTGTGACCGGTGCACGATCACCGACAAGGCGTCGACCTTGTCGCCATTGATCAGCATGTCGACCTTCACCACGTCCGACGCGCGATATTCCTTGAATTCGTAATCCATCGACGCATAACCGCGTGACGTGGACTTCAGCCGGTCGAAGAAATCCAGCACGATTTCCGCCATCGGGATTTCGTACGTGAGTTGAACCTGACGGCCGTGATACAGCATGTTGATCTGCGAACCGCGCTTGTTCGTGCAGAGCGTGATCACCGCGCCCACATATTCCTGAGGCATATACAGGTTCACGGTCACAATCGGTTCGCGTACTTCTTCAATGTACGAAGGCTCCGGCATCTTGGCCGGGTTCTCGACCTGAATCAGCACGCCATCGCGCTTCACGACTTCGTACACCACGGTTGGCGCCGTAGTGATGAGGTCCATGTCGAACTCACGCTCAAGCCGCTCCTGCACGATCTCCATGTGCAGGAGACCGAGAAAACCGCATCGGAAGCCGAAACCGAGTGCTTGCGACACTTCCGGCTCGTACTGGAGCGAGGAGTCGTTCAGCTTCAGCTTTTCCAGCGATTCACGCAGGGCGTCGTACTGGTTCGCTTCGACCGGATACAAACCTGCGAAGACTTGCGGCTTCACTTCCTTGAAACCGGGCAGCGGCACTTCGGCCGGACGCGCGACGGTGGTGACCGTGTCGCCGACTTTTGCCGCCTGTAATTCCTTGATGCCCGCGATGATGAAGCCCACCTGCCCCGCCGACAGCGACGCAAGATTCGTGGCCTTCGGCGCAAATACGCCGAGACTTTCGACCGGATAAACCGCGCCGGACGCCATCATCTTGATCTTTTCCTTCGGACGCAGCGTGCCGTTCTTGATACGCACGAGCATGACCACGCCGACGTAATTATCGAACCATGAGTCGATAATCAGCGCCTGCAGCGGTGCGTCTGGATCCCCCTTCGGTGGTGGCACTTTGGCGATCAGCGCCTCGAGCACGTCGGTCACGCCGAGACCCGTCTTGGCGCTGCAACGCGCGGCATCGGTTGCATCAATACCGATCACATCTTCGATTTCCGAAATTGCGTTATCGGGGTCTGCCGCGGGCAAGTCGATCTTGTTCAGGACCGGCACGACTTCCACGCCCAGTTCGATCGCCATGTAGCAATTGGCGACCGTCTGCGCTTCCACGCCCTGGCTGGCGTCGACCACGAGCAGCGCACCTTCGCAGGCGGACAGCGAGCGGCTCACTTCGTACGAGAAGTCGACGTGGCCCGGTGTGTCGATGAGATTCAGGTTGTAGACCTGACCGTCGAGCGCCTTGTAGCTCAGTGCCGCGGTTTGCGCCTTGATGGTGATGCCGCGTTCGCGCTCGAGATCCATGGAGTCGAGCACCTGCGCGTCCATCTCGCGGTCAGACAAGCCGCCGCACAACTGGATGATGCGATCGGCGAGCGTCGACTTGCCGTGGTCGATGTGCGCAATGATCGAGAAGTTACGAATATGATTCATTCAGTGCCGATCAAGCAAAAAGGCGCGCCCAGACAAACGCGGAGCACGCCTTGAAAATGGGGGTGAAAAACCTGTCTATTTTAGCCGAAAAGGCGGGCTGACGGCGGATTTTACGGGAAAGGTCCGATTGCTCAGGGACTTATACGCGTGCCCGAAGCGCCTGGAAGCTTGCTTAGAAGCGCACTTCGCACACGCGTTTCGTCCAGCCGGTAATGGCATAGCTCCACGCCATCGAATACCAGCACGGGAACGAGTTCGTCGTATAACGCCTCGAGCGCAGGATCAGTGTCGATATCGATCCATTCGACAGCGACGCCGAACTCAGCCGCAATCGGCTCAAGCCCGGCGCGCAAATCTTCACACAAGTGGCACCACGCGCGCCCATAAAGCTTAAGCGCGCTCATCGTGCTTATTTCTGCGCCGGCGCAGTACGCGGACGCAACGGCACAAACTGCGTGTTGTCGCCACGACGCACCAGCACTGCGACCATCTTGCTCGGATCAACGTTTTGCGCAACTGCGTCGAATTGCTTCGCGCTCGTGATGTCGGTATCGCCGATACGCAGGATGATGTCGCCCTTCTGGAAGCCGGCACGCGCCGCCGGTCCTTCCACTGCGTCCACCATCACGCCATTGGTGAGTTTCAGCGCCTTTTTCTGGTCAGCCGGAATGTCGCTCACCGCAATGCCGAGCGTATTGCTCGCGTTGGCCTTTGGCGGCGGCGTCTTCCTGGCCTCGGTCTTCGCGACCTTGTCCGGCTGCATTTCGGCGATGGTGATCGGCAAGTCGCGCGACTGACCCTTGCGCCAAACCGTGATCGTCGCCTTGGTTCCCGGCTTCGTGTCGCCGACCATGCGCGGCAGATCCGTTGCCGTGGACACGTCGTGGCCGTTGTATTTCAGGATGATGTCGCCCGGCTGGATACCGGCCTTGTCGGCCGGCCCACCCGCTTCCACGCTGCTGACCAGCGCGCCCTGCGCCTTCGGAAGCCCAAGCGAATCCGCCACTTCCTTCGTGACCTCGCCGATCGCCACCGCAATTCGGCCGCGCGTGACCTTGCCCGTCGTCTTCAGTTGATCAGCGACACGCATGGCTTCATCGATAGGAATCGCGAACGAAATCCCCATGAAGCCGCCCGTACGGCTGTAGATCTGCGAGTTGATGCCGATCACCTCGCCCGCCATGTTGATCAGCGGACCACCCGAATTGCCCGGATTCACCGCGACGTCAGTCTGGATAAAGGGCAGGTAGTCACCCGTATCACGACCCTTCGCACTGACAATACCCGCCGTCACGGTGTTGTCGAGCCCGAACGGCGAGCCGATTGCCAGCACCCATTCGCCGACACGCACCTTGTTCGAATCGCCGATGGTAATGGCCGGCAGGCTCGTCGCCTGGATCTTGACGACCGCCACGTCCGTGCGCTCATCGACGCCGATCAGCTTCGCCTTGAATTCGCGCTTGTCCGTAAGCGTGACGTAGATAGTGTCGGCGTCATCGACCACGTGGGCATTGGTCATCACGTAACCATCGGCCGACATGATGAAACCCGAGCCCACGCCGCTGCTCTGCTCCGAATTGTCCTGATTGTCGGGGCTGCCGCTGCCGCTGCCGCCGCTGTCGCCGCCCTGGTCGCCGTTTCCGTTTCCGTTTCCGTTGCCGCCGCTTCCGCCGCCGTTGCCGCTCCCACCACCATTACCGCCGCCGCGCGGCGAACCCGGCGTGCCAGGCATCGGAATGCCGAAGAAACGGCGGAAAAACTCGGACATGTCGCCGTTGTCCATACCGGGCGGCAAGCCGCGCAGATCGTTACTGCTGCTGACACGGGTTGTCGTACGAATATTGACGACCGACGGACCCACTTTATCGACGAGTGTGGTGAAGTCGGGCAAATTCACTCCCGGCACTGCGACCGGCGTAGCGGACGGCGCCGTCGTCGACGCGGGCGCCGCTGCTGTTGCTGTGGCCGCGTAGGTCGCGAGCGGCAGGCATGCGGCAAGCGCCGCGGCCGCGAAATAGGTGCGCAGCGAGAGATTGCTCATATCGTGGTGGGCCGAGGAATTACTTGGAAGGCTTGTATTCTATGGCAGAAGCAAATTGCTGCAACGTGGCCTGGGGCACTTCGCCCAACAAGGTAATCCAGAAATCACCGCGGCGCTTGACCAGAACGTGTGTCGCGCCGCTATCGCCAGCACCTTCCTTGCGGGAATTTTTTTCCACGGGCTCGACAAAAATCGAGATTGCTGCGAGTCCGTCAGAGAAAACAGCCTGATCGACGGGAATAGGCGGTTGGCCCTCTTCACGCGACGCCATCGGCCGACGCAACTCGCGAATCTCACGGAAGCCCGGCACGGCAGACGCGATTTTCCAGCCCTGAGCTGCCATATCGACCGGCTCAACCGGCGGGCGCACGACCGTCCACCCGGCTATGTTCTTGATTCCGTTCGCAATGCCGGCGCGGTCAACGGACCCGCCAATCTGTACTTGCGAGAATGAAAGCTGTTCGAGCACTTGACCATCGGGGCCAAGCGTCTGCGCGCGCAGTAAAAGACCGGTTTTCGAGTCGGCCCAGAGCTTATAGGCAAAGCGCCAGGCGTCTTTCGGATCGAGCTCGATCACCTGGCTATCAATCCCCGCAACGCGGTCCGGACCGAGCATTTTCGGCTCATAGACCGTCAGGACCTGGTCGCTGCCAGTTGTCAGCAGCGACGGGAAGGCGTCCTTGTTCTGGCGTTTTTCGACGACCACCAAATGCCGTTCAGGTACGAACGTATACATGTCGTCGTCGTGGCGAAGCATCTTGCGAGGCTTGCCGTCCAGGCTTTCCAGCGACTCGAACTCACCGTCGCTGCGCGCCGCCGAATGGGTAATCCTCGACGATTGCACCGTTGTCCCACGCTGGTAGACGAAGGTGCCCTCGTAGTTCTGCTGCTGTGCGGCGTCGTGAATCCGGTTGAGCAGTTCCGCAGCGGACTTGCGCGTGGCGGCAGAATTGTCACCCTGCGCAAAAGCACTCGATGCCGCGGATAACAACGCAGCTGCACAGAACATCAACGCCGGCAACCGCCCCCAATGAGTCGTTTTCTTCAACCGCACACGTTGCATCAGTTATTGGCCTTGGCTGGTAGCCGCAGTGCGAATCAAAGGCATCGAGCCCGGCATGACGGGCTGTTGGGAGAATTGCTGATGCGCTTCGAGATACTGGTCCAGGCTTGCGTCGCGAATGATGTTCGCTTCGACAACCGGCGAGCGCGTGCTGGCGGCAGGCATGGACGCCATGGCCACGCGCTGCACATGATCTGACGACACTGACGCCATCTGCACGCCGTTGTGGCTGTCCACGCCCTGCAATTGCGGCACGACGATCCACGTCAGCGTGGCAGCGGCAGCCGCGACGGCAAAAGCCGGCACTACACGACGGCGAAACAGCCGCGAACGGAGGCGCTCAGCGGAAACTGCGGGAATGGCTGCGGGCGCAAATACATGCGCTTCGGCCTCGAACCGCGCCGAGAACGCGTTCATGAACGCGCTGCTGGCTTTAGGACTTGCCGCGAGATCGTCGGAACGCATGGCGTCGCCGATCAAGTGAAAATCCGACCACGCCGCGCGATCCTTCTGCGTAAACCCGGAAAGAAACTGACTGATGTCGCCCGAATCGTCGAACGTTTCTCCGTCGACAAAAGCGGACAGACGCTCGCCTCGCGAGCTAGCTTGCGATTGCACCGAAACCGACCCCATGATGCTCCCCATCTTGACTGCACCCCGTAGTGACACTACCTGACTCAGATACCGCGTCCCTGCCCCGCGCAACCTCGCTGTCACCAGCGCTTGCCTTCGGGAGTGTCCAGCAACGGACGCAATTTTGCCGCAATGGCTTCGCGAGCGCGAAAAATTCTTGATCTGACGGTCCCAATCGGGCAATTCATCATCTCGGCAATTTCCTCGTAGCTCAGACCTTCAATCTCACGAAGAGTAATGGCGGTGCGCAACTCTTCCGGTAAAACCGCCATTGCAGCATTGACCGTCTGTGCGATCTGCTTGCTCATCAACATCGACTCGGGCGTGTTGATATCCCTTAGTTGGTCTGCATCGGAGAAAGTTTCCGCTTCTTCTGCATCAGCTTCGGTAGAAGTTGGAGCACGACGGCTCTGAGTGGCAAGGTAGTTCTTCGCGGTGTTCACCGCAATCCGGTAAAGCCACGTATAAAAGGCCGATTCTCCGCGAAATTGCGGCAACGCGCGATAAGCCTTGATAAAGGCGTCCTGCGCGACATCCTCAACCTCGGCGGGATCGCGCACGAGGCGCGAGATAAGCCGGATGATTTTGCGCTGATATTTGGCGACCAGTAGCTCGAACGCTGCTTTATCGCCCTTTTGTACGCGTTCGACCAATACCTGGTCGATTTCTTTTTCGCTCACCTGGGAAATCCGTTAACTTTGGGGGTGCTACGCGGAGGGCTATTGTAGCGTTACGCCGCGGGAACACGCCGGATGCTGACCGGCGGTTACACGCGTTACAGATGTTCCTGGGCGCAGCGCCGGGCGCGCACGGCCAGTTCGCGGAACGCACCGGCATTGGCGAGCGCGTCGGCAGCCACCAGGAACGATACCGGGCGGCCTTCTGCGGGCATTAGAGTGAGTGCAAGCAGGCGGTCACTCCACTGGGCGCAACCGGTTATTCGCCGATATTGCGCGTTCCCCGCGCGATCCCACGTGGTCAAACCGTCTTGCCCGATCTCGAACGCGACTGGCCGGCGTCGCTCGCCACCCCAAGCCGCAGTGGCTAACGCGACAGTCACGGCCACAGCTGCTACACACCCGCTGAATAGGCCGGCGTAAGCCGCCACGCATTGGAATACCGATCCCGCCGCTACCGCCGCGAACGCTGCGGTAGCGCCCCAGAGGAATCGTGAGGGACGGAGTGTGTGCCGGCGCGGAGAATTAGCAAGTAAGTCCGCCGACGCCAGCGGCAACAGGATGTGCGCGCCCGTCATTCGCCAGTTCCCGCGACGATCAGGCGCGCGCTGCTCAATGCTTCTTGAAAACGAGCGTACCGTTCGTGCCGCCAAAACCGAACGAGTTTTTCAGCGCCACATCGATCTTCATTTGCCGCGCTTCGTTCGCGCAGTAGTCCAGGTCACATGCCGGGTCCTGGTTGAAGATGTTCATGGTGGGCGGCGAGATCTGGTGGTGCAGCGCCAGCACGGTGAAGACCGATTCCAGTCCGCCGGCGCCACCGAGCAGGTGGCCCGTCATCGACTTGGTGGAATTCACCACGAGCTTCTTCGCGTGGTCGCCGAACATGTTCTTGATAGCGACCGTCTCGGCCAGATCACCCAGCGGCGTGGACGTACCGTGAGCGTTCAGATAGTGCACTTCGTCCGCATTCACCGACGCGTTTTTCAACGCATTGCGCATGCTGCGACGTGCGCCGTCGCCGTCTTCCGGCGGTGCGGTCATGTGATACGCGTCGCCGCTCATGCCGTAGCCACTGACTTCGGCGTAGATCTTCGCGCCACGTGCTTTCGCATGCTCATATTCTTCGAGCACCATCACGCCGGCGCCTTCACCCAGCACAAAACCATCGCGATCCTTGTCCCACGGACGGCTCGCCGTAGCCGGGTCATCGTTGCGCTGGGACAACGCGCGCGCAGCCGCGAAGCCGCCGATACCCAAAGGCGACACGGTCGCCTCGGAGCCGCCGCAGATCATCACGTCGGCGTCGCCGTATTCGATCAGCCGCGAACCTTCGCCAATGCAATGCAGACCCGTCGTACAAGCCGTCACGATGGCCAGATTCGGCCCTTTCAGACCAAAGCGGATGGAAAGATGGCCGGAGATCATGTTGATGATCGACGCCGGCACGAAGAACGGCGAAACCCGGCGCGGACCACGGTTCAGCAATTCCGTCTGGGTGGCTTCGATCATCGGCAAACCGCCGATTCCCGAGCCCACCGCCACACCCACGCGCTCCGAGTTCTCCTCGGTGATTTCCAGCCCGCTGTCCTGCATGGCCTGCACACCGGCGGCTATGCCGTAATGGATAAAGGTATCCATGTGGCGCGCTTCCTTGGCCGGCATATAGTCTTCGACGTTGAAGCCTTTGACTTCACCAGCAAAGCGCGTGGAGAAGTTCGTGGCATCGAACTTCGTAATCTCGGCGATACCCGACTTGCCAGCGACCAGATTGGCCCAGCCGTCGGCAACGGTATTGCCAACAGGCGAAATCAGCCCAAGGCCTGTAACAACAACACGACGACGGCTCACGGTAACCCCTTATCCATAAATGACAAAAAGCAAAAGCCACAAGATCCACAGGAAATTGCCCTGTGAGCCCTGTGGCTGTTAAATCGGTTCGAATCGCGACAGAGCGTCAACCCCGAACGGTGTAGAAGCAGCTTGGCGCGTCGGGCTTTAGGCCTTGACGTTGGCGCGAGCGTAGTCGATCGCCTGTTGAACCGTCGTGATCTTCTCAGCTTCTTCGTCAGGGATTTCCATGCCGAATTCGTCTTCGAGAGCCATCACGAGTTCGACGGTGTCGAGCGAGTCAGCGCCCAGATCGTTGACGAACGAAGCTTCGTTCTTGATTTCGGCTTCGGCGACGCCCAGTTGTTCGGCGACGATCTTCTTCACGCGCTGTTCGATATTGTCCATGCAGCCCTCCGAGGGAAATGTAGTTCAAAAACACAAGTGCGCGCATTTTATCAGGTTTGTACCCGTAAATACCCACGCACGGAATCAGCTTTGTTTAGCGCGCGACATGCCTTTGATGCCCGTCACGCCTTTATTGCGCACTCTCCTGCGCACTTTCCCGCTTACCACTTATGACAGCAAATTTCGCGTCTCGCGCATCGTGCTCTCACCGTGCTTTAACTCAGCACTTTGCGCACCTGCCACAAGGCGCGGATATTAACGAAATGCCTGTCACATGTACATGCCGCCGTTCACATGGAGCGTCGTGCCCGTTATGTAGCCGGCTTGCGGCGAAGCAAGGAAAGCCACAGCATGCGCGATATCTTCCGGGCTGCCCAGTCGACCGAGTGGTATCTGTGCTGTGAGCGCCGCGCGCTGCGCTTCCGGCAAGACCTTGGTCATGTCGGTATCGATAAAGCCCGGTGCAATGCAGTTCACCGTGATCCCGCGGCTCCCGATTTCACGGGCCAGCGCCCGCGTCATGCCCGCCACACCGGCTTTCGCGGCCGCGTAGTTAGCCTGCCCCGGGTTGCCTGACGACGCCACGACCGACGTGATGTTGATGATCCGGCCGCCGCGCGCTTTCATCATCGGGCGCAGCACGGCACGCGAGAGACGGAAAACGGCGCGCAGGTTGGTGTCGATGACCGCGTCGAATTCGTCGTCCTTCATGCGCATCGCGAGTTGATCTTTCGTGATCCCGGCGTTGTTTACCAACACGTTGAGGCCGCCGAATTCCTTGACCACGCCGTCGATAAACGCTTCGCTCGCGGCCGCGTCCGTCACGTTCAGTACGGCGCCACGGCTTTGTCCGCCAAACTCTTTCAACGCTTCGGTAATGCCCTCGGCGCCGCTTTCGCTAGTCGCCGTGCCGATCACCGTCGCGCCCTGGCGCGCGAGTTCAACCGCGATCGACCGGCCAATGCCGCGCGACGCGCCCGTCACGACCACTATGTGCTTGTCCAAAATCATCTTTCGTCCGTTCCTTGATTTGTCGCTTAACTGCTTTGGCCTATCTGGCTGATGCATTCAGCCGGCGAGCAGTTTGCGGGTTTCTTCGAGCGAAGCCGGATCGAAGATCGACGCGCCGATCAGCGACCCGTCAATGCGCTTCGTCAGCCCGTTCAGCACCTTGCCCGGACCGCATTCGATCACGTGCGTGACGCCTTCCTGCGCCATCTTCTGCACGGTTTCGACCCAGCGCACGGGACCCGCGGCCTGACGCACGAGCGCGTCCTTAATCGCAGCCGGATCGGCGACACTCGCCACATTGATGTTATTGATCAGCGGAATTTGCGGCACGCCGATACTGACGCTCGCCAGATACTCGCGCAATTGGTCCGACGCCGGCTTGAGCAGCGAAGAATGAAACGGCGCCGATACCGGCAGCGGCAACGCGCGTTTTGCACCTTTGGCCTTGGCGATTTCGCAGGCCTTTTCAACGCCCGCTTTCGCACCGGCAATCACAACTTGAGAAGGCGCGTTGAAGTTGACCGCTTCCACAATCCCCGCCGCCGATGCTTCGGCGCAAACGGCGCGCACAGCGTCGTCATCGAGACCAAGAATGGCCGCCATTCCACCCTCGCCCACGGGCACCGCGCTCTGCATGGCTTGCGCGCGACAACGCACGAGCGGCACGGCGGCAGAAAACGGCAACGCACCAGCAACAACCAACGCCGTATATTCGCCCAGACTATGACCGGCAACGATCACCGGCTTGAGCCCGGTTTCCTTTTCCCACACGCGATAAATCGCGTACGCGGCCGTCAGCATCACAGGCTGCGTGTTCGTGGTCAGACCCAATTCTTCAACCGGGCCTTCGGCAATCAGCTTGCCCAGATCCTGACCGAGTGCATCGGATGCTTGTTGCACGGTTTCGCGCACCACGGCGTGGTCGGCGAATGCGTTGAGCATGCCGACCGACTGGGAACCTTGTCCCGGAAAAACGAACGCGAATTTCATGAGGCCCTTGCTCGATTGGATTGTCGAATGACTGACGTGGCGTGATGACGCGCTGTGGAATCGGCCTGTACCCGCTTAATAGCGGATAACCGATGCGCCCCACGTGAAGCCGCCGCCCACCCCTTCGATCAGCACATGCTGGCCACGCTTGATGCGGCCGTCGCGCACGGCGACGTCGAATGCGAGCGGGATCGACGCCGCCGACGTATTGCCGTGCTCGCCAACGGTCACGACCATGCGCTCCAGCGGCACATGCAACTTGCGCGCGGTGCTTTCCATGATGCGGATATTGGCCTGATGCGGAATGAGCCAGTCGATGTCGCTCGCGCTCAGTAGCGCCTTCTCAAGCGCCTCTACGGCCACTTTTTCCAGCACCTTGACCGCCAGTTTGAATACAGCCTGACCGTCCATGTGCAGGAACGCGCTGCCTTCGATTACACCCTTGTTCACATTGCCCGGCGTGCACAAGATGTTTGCGTGGCTGCCATCAGCATGAAGCGCGCTGGACAGTACGCCGGGTTCCTCGGAGGCTTGCAGGATCACGGCGCCCGCGCCATCGCCGAACAGCACGCAGGTGGTACGGTCGTTGAAATCAAGAATGCGCGAGAAGGTTTCAGCACCAACGACCAGCGCCGTGCGATTTGAGCCGCCACGGATAAGGCTGTCGGCCATTGCAACGGCGTAAGCGAAGCCTGAGCAGACAGCCTGGATGTCGAAAGCTGCGCCGCCATTCTTGATGCCGAGTTTGTTCTGCAGCAGGCAAGCGGTGCTGGGGAAAACGAAGTCAGGCGTGGACGTGGCGACAATGATCAGATCGATCGATTGCGGATCGATACCCGCCGCCTCGATCGCATGACGCGACGCGTGCAACGCGAGTTCGCTGGTCGTCTGATCGGGTGCGGCGAAATGACGTGCATGGATACCGGTGCGTGCGACGATCCACTCATCGCTCGTTTCAACACCCTGCTTCGCCAGACGCTCGGCCAGATCCTGGTTCGTGACACGATCCGTCGGCAGGTAACTGCCTGTTCCGATCACGCGGGAATAGAGATTCGATTGAGCCATTATGCCTTCGAGGATAGCGCGGGACCCGGTTCGCCCGGCTGCACGAGCGGGCGGGCAACGACCGTATTATCGCCTGGGGCGACGGGGTCGGCTGCAGGGTCGACCTGATTCGGGACCACGGTGCCAGCAGTGTCAGCGCAAGCGCCGAGCGCCGCTTGTTGCACGGGAGCAGCGTTTTCTTCCATGGCGCGCACGAGGCGTTCAAGCACGCCATTTTTGACGGCATCATACCCGCGTTTGATAGCCCACTCAAACCCGTAAGCCTGTGCCGATCCGTGGCTCTTGATGACCAGCCCGCGCAGGCCGAGCAGCGCGGCGCCGTTGTACTGAGCGGGGTCGACCCGCCGTTTGAAGCGTTTCAGAACGGGCAATGCGACGAGCGCCATCAGCTTCGTCAAGAGCGATCGGCTGAATTCCTCGCGGATCATGTCGGTCAGCATCTGCGCCAAACCTTCGGAGGTTTTCAGCGCCACGTTACCGACAAAACCGTCGCACACGACCACGTCGGTCGTGCCTTTATAGATGTCGTTGCCTTCCACGTTGCCGTAGAAATTGAGCGTGCTCGCGCGCAGCAATTCGCCGGCGCGTTTGATGACGTCGTTGCCCTTGATGACTTCTTCGCCAATGTTGAGCAGACCGATGGTCGGCCGCTCCTTGTTTCCGATAGCGGCGACAAGCGCGTGGCCCATTTCGGCGAATTGCAGCAAGTGTTGCGGCTCGCAGTCCACGTTCGCGCCCAGGTCGAGCACGGTGGTGAAGCCTTTCTGGCTTGGCATCGCGAAGGCGATAGCCGGGCGCTCAATGCCTGGCAGCGTCTTGAGCACGTAGCGGGACACGGCCATCAATGCGCCGGTGTTACCTGCCGAGATGCACGTCTGGGCCTGGCCGTCCTTGACGAGATTGAGCGCCACCCGCATGGACGAATCTTTCTTCCGGCGCAGCGCAACCTCTACCGAATCGTCCATCTCGACCACTTCGGTGGCAGGGACGACCGTCAGCCGGGTTTCGCCGGTGGCTTTGCACTTCTTCAGTTGCGCGCGGATGGCCGACTCAATGCCGACAAGCAGCAGCTGCGCATCAGGATGCGAACGCACGAAACTGACCGCGGCAGGAACGGTCACGGCCGGGCCGTGGTCGCCTCCCATGCAGTCGATAGTGATCTTTACGGTCATGGAATGCGACGAATTTCAGGCACAAAAAAGCGGCAGTGAAATGCCGCCTTCTTGGTATACCGGGAACATGTCAAGCGCAAACAACCGCGACTCAGACCACGAGTCAAGACGGTGACGCGAGACGCAACAAGCGTCGTACGCTTAGTCGTTCTTCGTCTTGATGACTTTCTTGCCACGATAGTAGCCGTTCGGGCTCACGTGGTGACGCAGATGCACCTCACCTGTGCTCGGCTCAAGAGCCAGCGCCGGCGCGGTCAGGAAGTCGTGCGAACGATGCATGCCGCGCTTGGACGGCGATTTCTTGTTTTGCTGAACTGCCATGATAACTCCAGAAAAATTTTGCGAATTCTAACACAGCTCGACACGCCCGAGACCCCGACCTTGGGCCAGTGAGTCTTTCCGGACGCATCGCGCCGCCTGATGATTCGACGCCCGGCCTGATGCCGGATGCCAATACTCTTTAGTGCAAGCGCTTACGGCACACGCTTCAACCCACACTCAATGCTTGTTGTCGTCGGAACCGCCCTGCTTGAGCTTACCGAGCGCGGCGAATGGATTGGGCCTGCCCGTGCCGCCATCCTGCTGCGCGCCTGCGTCGCCATTCAGACCACCATCGCCCAGCTCGCCCTCAGTGCCCGAGAGGCCTGTTACCAGGCTCTCATGCACTTCAGGACACACTTCGTGCTTCGGCACGAGCGGCAAGGTCAACAACAACTCATCTTCGATCAAGTCGACGAGATCGAACTGGCGTGAGCCAACGATCACTTCCACTTCATCGTTGTCTAGCGGAAACTCGTCTGCTTCGTCTTCCGTCGTGACAATGCGATACGTAGCATCGACATCCAGGTGTTGCGAATACGGCGAAAGACAACGCTGGCATTCAATCCAGACCGATCCGTGGACCGCGAGCCGCAAATACGGCTGCAGCGCTTCGGTACCGTCGTCCTGCAACTCGGGCTGCATGGAGCCTTCGGCCTGCCATGAGAACACCGTCTCGTGGTCTGGAGCGTCTGCCGGCACTTCGTTCAACATGCGCGGCAATTGCGAGACCCGTACACCGCCTGCAGCCTGCCGGCGGCTTTGGGCGAATTCGAACAAGTCGAGCGCGCGCAAGTCGGCGGGGCATGCAGGTTTGCCAGGATTCTGTGTCATGTGCGCTCCTGCAGTGGTCGTTGCCGCGTCGGCTGGATAGCTGGTCCGCGGCGGACGACCGGGGGTGAAGCTGCAGTATGCACCGCACCGGACCCGTCCGGCTGGTGTGGTTTATCCCGATTTTCCGGTTTTAGCAGCGGGCTGGACCTGGATGCGACCTGGATGCGTACTTGGCCTTGGCCAGCGCACCTGACTGGCAGCACGTCAGACCCTCTAAAACCGCCCTGCCCGCTCCAGACTGGCTCTTGGCCTTTGCTTCGCCCGTTGTTCTGCCTTGTTCTGCCTTGTTCTGCCTTGTTCTGCCTTGTTCTGCCTGCAGCCGGCGAGACACTCGGTACACTCCAACTTTCGTTGCCATCCCGGTATGCGTCGCGTGTGCGTACGCAATAAAGCCTTCACATACCGATGAAAAGCCCAAGATCATAGCGGCTTTGTCTTTTCGAGTCAAACACTTATGCTCCGGTGTGCGGCACCGCCATTTTCAGTCCGATAGTTCGGTCCCAGCCCGATTTCAGTCCCTAACCTCGTTGTCCATAGCCAATCCTTTTCATGCCCGACGCCTCAAATCAGCCGCGCCTCATCCTTGCCTCGAGTTCACGTTACCGGCGGGAGTTGCTCGAACGCCTGCGCATTCCCTTCGATGTGATCACGCCCGATGTCGACGAAACGCCGCTCGACGGCGAGACGCCGGAAGCCACGGCTATCCGGCTCTCGATCGCCAAGGCGCGCGCCGCTGCCGCCCGGATAACCGGTGCGTCCGGTGCGCTGGGCGCCGTTGTAATCGGCTCGGATCAGGTTGCGACCTGCGACGGCCGGCAGATCGGCAAGCCCGGCACCCACGACAACGCGCGTGCCCAGCTTCAGTCGATGCGCGGCAAAAGTGTTGAATTCCACAGCGCACTTTGCCTCTTCGACAGCCGCTCGAACCATATCCAATCGGCCGATATCGTCACGCGTGTGCAGTTCCGCGAGCTGTCGGACGCGGAAATCGAAGCGTATTTGCTTGCCGAAACGCCTTACGACGTGGCGGGCAGCGCGAAATCGGAGGGTTTGGGCATCACGCTTGTCGATGCAATCCATTCCGACGATCCCACCGCGCTGGTGGGTTTGCCGTTGATCGCGTTGTGGCGAATGTTGCGCGCGGCCGGTTTTCCAGTGGTGGGGGCAGCATGAGCGGCGTTTTGTACCTGATCCCTAACACGCTCGGCGACGGCGACAGCGCCGCGCTCGCCGATGTCCTTCCCGAACCCGTGCGAGCACGCGCCGCGGCGCTGCAGTACTACATTGGCGAGAACGCGAAAACCACGCGCGCCTTTCTGAAGAAGGTCGGAACCGAGCGGCCGATCCAGGAAATCGAGATCCGCGAACTCAACGTGAACACGCCACCGGGTGAAGTCGACAAGCTGCTCAAACCGATCCTGGCCGGCACCGACGCCGGCCTCGTCTCGGAAGCCGGGTGTCCGGCTGTCGCAGATCCGGGCGCCCTGCTCGTGCGCCGCGCTCACGAGCGCGGCGTCAAAGTGGTGCCGTTCGTTGGACCCAGTTCGATTTTGCTGGCGCTGATGGCATCGGGGATGAACGGCCAGAGTTTTGCATTCAACGGCTATCTTCCGGTCGATGCCGCCGAACGGGGCAAGCGCCTGCGCGAACTGGAAGCGCTGTCGCGCAAGGCGAACCAGACGCAGATTTTTATCGAGACGCCTTACAGGAATCGTGCGCTGCTGGACACGCTGCTCGCAACCTGCGCGCCGTCCACACTGGTTTGCGTCGCCGTCGACCTGACGTTGCCGGCCGAGACGATCGTCACGCGAACCGTGTCGGAATGGAAAAAGAAAGCTGTGCCGGAGTTGCATAAGCGGCCGGCGATTTTCTTGCTGTTGGGGGCGTGAGGCGCATCCCTTAGCCACGCTTTCCGCACTACGCACAAAAAACCGCTCGCCTGAAGACTTCAAGGCGAGCGGTTTCATTTGAAAAACGTAGCAAACTCACTTCAACTGCATCTTCCCGCCCATCATGAGCGCGTGCATCGATGCATTGCCGACCGCCGCACCAAACTTGCGCGCCACACGCTCGCCAATGCTTTCCTTCTGCGTGTAATCGACAATATCCGGCTGCTTGACAAGCTCGCGCGCGACGTAATCGGCGTCGCCGAAACCATCGGCGAGACCCAGCTCCACGCTCTTTTGACCCGTCCAGAACATGCCCGAGAACATATCGGGCGACTCTTTCAGCCGCTTGCCGCGGCCTTGTTTTACGGCATCGATGAATTGCTGGTGAATCTGGTCGAGCATGTCCTGGGCGTGGGCATCCATGGCCGGCGTTTCAGGCGAAAACGGGTCGAACGCGCCCTTGTTCGCGCCCGACGTATGCAGCCGGCGTTGCACGCCAAGCTTGTCCATCAAGCCCGTAAAGCCGAAACCGTCCATCAGCACGCCAATCGATCCGACGATGCTCGCCTTGTCGACGTAGATCTTATCGGCGGCGGC
>DASYLW010000183.1:0-3119 GCA_036009385.1 Caballeronia sp. | reverse complement strand
CCTGGCAAATCGCAAGAAAATCTTTCGACTTCAGCGATGCGCCGCCAATCAATCCGCCGTCGATGTCCTGTTGAGCGAATAACTCTTCCGCGTTCTCCGGCTTGACGCTGCCGCCGTACAACACCGGCACGTCCGCCGCTGAAGCGCCCTTGCCGGCCAATTGCGAGCGCAGGAATGCGTGAACCTGTTGCGCTTGCGCCGCCGTCGCGCTTTTTCCCGTGCCGATCGCCCAGACCGGCTCGTACGCCACGACAATCCTCGCCGCTTCCGGCTCGCTCAGCACCAGCAACACTGCTTCCAACTGCGTACCGATCACTTGTTCGGTCAAACCATTGTCACGCTGCTCCAGCGTCTCACCAACGCACACGATGGGCGTCAACCCGGCTTCGAGCGCTCGCTGCGCCTTCACCGCGACCAGGTCCGAACGCTCGCCGTGATAGGCGCGCCGCTCAGAGTGGCCGACGATCGCGAATGTTGCATCAAAATCCGCCGCCATGCTTGCTGCGACCTCGCCCGTGTAAGCGCCTTGCTTGTGGGCTGAGACGTCCTGCACACCCCACGCGACCACCGACCCGCCCAGCAGCGCCTGCGCCTGCGCAAGATACGGCATCGGCACGCAAACCGCTGCACGCACGCCGTTCTGCAACGTCGCGGCGCCGGCGGCCACCGCCTGCATCAAGACCGCGTTCTCAGCCAGACGGCCGTGCATCTTCCAGTTTCCGACCACCAGTTTTGCGCGTTTGGCTTTTTCTTTCGGCATTTGTCTCGTCGTAGCAGCGAGGCTGCCGATCATTGAAATAGAAAAATGGAACTTTCAGACGCAACGCTCCAGCACAACACGCAATTTTACTGTGCCCGGCGGAAATCGGTCAAACAACGTGCTCAAACAACGCAACCTGATCCGCCGCTCGTTGCAACTCCACGACCCGTAATCAGGCGACCTGGCTCCAGTCCAGCATGATCTTGCCGATGTGCGTGCTGCCTTCCATCAACGCGTGCGCCGCAGCGGCCTGATCGGCGGGAAAGACCTGGTGAATGACCGGCTTGATCCGTCCCGCTTCAATTTCCGGCCACACCTGCGCCTTCAATTGCACCGCAACCTTGCCCTTGAACGCGATTGAGCGCGGCCGCAAGGTGGAACCGGTAATCACCAAACGGCGGCGCAGCACTTCGTTGAGGTTGATCTCGGCCTTCGATCCACCCAGCGTTGCAATCACCACGACTCGGCCGCCGTCGGCCAGTGCCTTCAACTCGCGAGGAAGATAGTCGCCCGCGACCATATCGAGGATCACGTCCACACCACGGTCGTTCGTCAGAGACTTCACGACATCGACGAAATCTTCTGTGTTGTAGTTGATCGCGCGTTCCGCGCCCAGTGTTTCGCACGCCTGACACTTTTCGTCGTTCCCGGCTGTCACGAACACGCGATGCCCCAGCGCCTTGGCAATCTGGATAGCCGTCACGCCGATACCGCTCGACCCGCCCTGGATCAGCAGCGTTTCTTCCGCACCGTTCTCGCCCTTGCCCAGATGCGCGCGTTCGAACACATTGCTCCAGACCGTGAAGAAGGTTTCCGGCAGCGACGCCGCCTCGATGTCCGTCAACCCCTTCGGCACCGGCAGGCATTGATCGAGTGGTGCGCACGCATATTCGGCATACCCCCCGCCCGCGAGCAACGCGCACACACGATCTCCCGCCTTGAGGCCGAACGGATTGTGCTTCGGATCGAAGTCACCGCGCACAATCTCGCCCGCCACTTCCAGCCCCGGCAGATCCGACGCCCCTGGCGGCGGCGCATAGCCGCCCTTGCGCTGGAACACGTCCGGGCGATTCACGCCCGATGCCGCGACCTTGATCAGCACTTCCCCGGCCTTCGGCTCGGGCATGGGTCGCTCGCCCAGCTTCAATACGTCAGGCGCGCCGAACTCGGTGATTTCGATGGCTTTCATCTGCTTATTTCCTTCAAGTCACACTCGCCTGACACCGGTGCATAACCCCATGGCATTGCAGGCTCACTCTCAGCCGACAGTTCAGCCGAGACTTCAGCCGAAACCCGCAATACCATCAGATCACATTCGAACCGTCATCTGCCACCATCGTATTCAAAAACGGCCGGCACGCGGACCTCACGCGCCGGCCATCCGAACTTACCGCATTACTGCTGCGGCTGGGTCGGCTGGATCGGTTCGACCGGCGCGCCGCCTTCGTTCAGCAAAGCCTTCGCCGACAAACGAACTCGACCCTTTTCGTCTGTCTGAATGACCTTGACCTTCACGATCTGGCCTTCCTTCAGGTAGTCGTTGATGTCCTTGATGCGCTCGTTCACGATTTCCGAGATGTGCAGCAGACCATCCTTACCCGGAAGAATATTCACGATCGCGCCGAAGTCCAGCAATTTGAGTACCGGGCCTTCGTAGACCTGACCCACTTCCACTTCAGCCGTGATGTTCTCAATGCGCTTCTTCGCTTCCGCCATGCCTTCGCTGCTCGTGCTCGCGATGGTCACCACGCCGTCATCGGAAATATCGATGGTCGTGTTGGTTTCTTCGGTCAACGCACGGATCACCGAACCGCCCTTGCCGATCACGTCGCGGATCTTCTCCGGATTGATCTTCATGGTGATCATGCGCGGCGCGTAATCCGACATGTTCGTGTTCGTACCCGGAACAGCGGTCGTCATCTTGCCGAGGATATGCATGCGGCCTTCCTTCGCCTGGGCGAGCGCGACCTGCATGATTTCCTTCGTGATGCCCTGGATCTTGATGTCCATCTGCAGTGCCGTAACGCCTTGCGCCGTGCCCGCCACCTTGAAGTCCATGTCGCCGAGGTGATCTTCGTCGCCCAGGATGTCGGTTAGCACCGCGAACTTGTTGCCTTCCAGGATCAGGCCCATCGCGATACCCGCGACGTGCGCTTTCATGGGCACACCAGCGTCCATCAGCGCGAGACAGCCGCCGCAGACCGATGCCATAGACGAGGAACCGTTCGATTCCGTGATTTCCGATACAACGCGGATGGAGTAGCCGAATTCATCGGCGCTCGGCAGCACGGCAACCAATGCGCGCTTCGCCAGACGGCCGTGACCAATTTCACGGCGCTTCGGCGAACCGACGCGACCC
>DASYLW010000182.1:0-19388 GCA_036009385.1 Caballeronia sp. | reverse complement strand
CACGTGCTCGGCTCCGCTCAAGTGCGGGTGGAACATGCGGGCCAGGTCTGGGTGGCCTCGGGCGACTACAAGGTCGATTCCGATCCCACTTGCGCACCGTTCGAACCGGTTCGCTGCGACACATTCATTACGGAATCCACGTTCGGCTTGCCGATTTATCGATGGGAACCGTCCCGCGTAATCTTCGACAGCATCAATTCCTGGTGGCGGCATAACGCGGCCGAAGGCCGGGCTTCCGTGTTGTTCTGCTATTCGTTCGGCAAAGCGCAGCGGATTCTTGCCGGAGTCGATCCGGCCATAGGACCGATCTTTTGCCATGGCGCCGTAGAGCCGCTGAATCGGGCGTACGCGCAAGCGGGCGTAAATCTGCCGCCGACGCGGCCAGTCAGCGACATTGCCGTTAAAGACAAGACCGCGTTCAAGGGCGCACTGATCATTGCGCCGCCGTCCGCGCAAGGCAGTCCGTGGATGCGTCGTTTTGGCGACTATAGCGATGCGTTTGCGTCGGGCTGGATGCGGTTGCGTGGCACACGGCGCCGACGCGGCCTGGATCGCGGTTTCGTGCTGTCCGATCACGCCGACTGGCCGGGATTGCAAACCGCCATCGGCGCAACGGGCGCGCAACGCGTGATTGTCACGCACGGACAAATCGAACCAATGGTCCGCTGGTTGCGCGAGCAAGGTCTGGAAGCGGGCGCATTCACGACCGAATACGGCGATGACGCAATAGAAGCCGGCGCGGCGGAAAGCGGCCAAGCGAGTCCGTCCGCGCAACAAGCGGTCGAAGCCCCTCCTCCGCCCGGGGCCGACTCGCAATGAAACGCTTCGCCGCGCTGTACACCGCTTTGGACGGCACCACGTCGACGAAAGAAAAACTCGAGGCGCTGATCGCGTATTTTTCGGTGGCCGAACCCGAGGACGCTGCGTGGGCGTCGTACTTTCTCAGCGGCGGCAAACCTCGGCAATCGGTGCCCACCCGTCTTCTCACCGAGTTCGCCCGTGAGCGCGCCGGCTTGCCGGAATGGCTCTTCGACGAGTCGTATCAGGCGGTCGGCGATCTGGCCGAAACCATCGCGCATATCCTGCCGCCCGCGCAGCGCACATCCGAACTCGGCCTCGCGCAATGGATCGAGGGACGCGTGCTGACCTTGCGCGGCGTGGAGCCCGCCGAGCTTCGAACCCGTTTGCTCGGCTACTGGGACGAACTCGACTGGAGCGAACGTTTCTTGTTGACCAAGCTGATAGGCGGCGGTTTTCGAGTGGGCGTCGCGCGGCAGCTCGTCGTGCGTGCACTCGCCGAAGTCGCGGGCGTGGATCACAAACGCATTGCCCAGCGTATGGTCGGCTGGACCGATTCGCAGCAAGCGCCGGGCGCGGCGCGTTATCTGCGACTGATCGCACCGGAAAACACGGACGATGAAAACGCCGCTACGACGCATGAAAGTGATCTTGGTTTGCCGTATCCATTTTTCCTGGCTCATCCCTTGCAAGCCGATCCGGCGACACTAGGGGCGCCGTCGGAGTGGGTGATCGAATGGAAGTGGGACGGGATTCGCGCGCAGCTTGTAAAGCGCGGCGGCCGGTCGTGGCTGTGGTCGCGCGGTGAAGATCTCATCACCGACCGCTTTCCCGAGCTTGCCTCGCTGGGCGCCGCGCTCGCGGACGGCACCGTCATCGATGGCGAAATTCTCGCGTGGGAACCCGGTGGCGATGCACCATTGCCCTTCGCGCGACTGCAACCGCGAATCACGCGCAAGACGTTGTCGAAGAAAGTGCTCGCCGATTCTCCTGCCACATTTCTCGCCTACGACCTGCTGGAAGCCAATGGCCGCGATCTGCGCGTCGTGCCGCTGATCGAACGCCGCGCGCAACTCGATGCTTTGGCCACCGCGTTGGGCGAAACGTTGGCGGTGGACTTGTTGCGGGTATCGCCGATAGTCGAAGCGCCCGATTGGGAAACCCTCGCCGCGTTGCGCGACGAAAGCCGCGGCCGCGGCGTTGAAGGCTTGATGCTGAAGGGACGTGAATCGCTTTATGGCGTCGGGCGCACGAAGGCGTCTGGAACATGGTGGAAATGGAAGATCGATCCGTACGCCATCGACGCGGTTTTGCTTTACGCGCAACGCGGCCACGGCCGGCGTGCGAGCTTGTACACCGACTTCACCTTCGCCGTGTGGGATGAGGCCGACGGCGTGCGCACCCTCGTGCCCTTCGCGAAGGCGTATTCCGGCTTGACGGACGAAGAGATGCGCAAGGTCGATGCGGTCGTGCGCAAGACGACCATCGAAAAATTCGGGCCGGTGCGCAGCGTCACGCCGACGCTCGTGTTCGAGATCGGCTTTGAAGGAATTCAGGCGAGTCCAAGGCATAAGTCAGGCATTGCCGTGCGGTTTCCACGCATGTTGAGATGGCGCACGGACAAGCATATTGACGACGCCGATACGCTCGGCATGTTGAAGGGTTTCCTCGAAGGAGCGACGCCATGAGTGCGTCCACCGGCGAAGGCGACAACGACCATCAGGATACCAAATCAATCAGTGATGCGAAGCGCCATGCTCCGCGTCCGCGCCGGGTGCCAAAAACTCGCGCAGCCCAAGCGAAGGCCGATGCGGTTGCCGAACCATTCCGGCCCGTGCCGATAGTCGCAGATCAGGACATTGTGAACATGCCGTTCGATGCACGTCTCGCTGCATGGTTCGAACGGCACGGCTGGCAACCGTTTCCGTTTCAACGCGAGGTGTGGAAGGATATCTTGGGCGGAGCGAGCGGCCTGCTCCATGCGACCACGGGCGCCGGTAAAACCTGGGCGGTGTGGCTCGGCGCGCTGGCCGCCTATTCTGACAAGCCCCGAAACCGCAGCGTCCCCGCGCCGCTGACCGTGCTGTGGATCACACCCATGCGCGCCCTCGCCGCCGATACCGCCCGCGCACTGCAGTCTGCCGTGACAGAACTTGCCGTGCCGTGGAGCATCGGTTTGCGCACCGGAGACACCCCTTCCGCTGAACGCGCACGGCAAAACAAGCGCATGCCGAGTGCGCTGGTCACCACGCCTGAAAGTCTCACGCTGATGCTCACACGTGCGAACGCCGAAGACGAGATGAAACACGTACGGCTGGTTGTGGTCGATGAATGGCATGAGCTGCTTGGGAATAAACGCGGCACGCAAACGCAGCTCGCCCTCGCTCGGCTCGCGCGCTGGCGGCCTGAATTGCAGGTGTGGGGGTTATCGGCGACGCTCGGCAATCTCGATCTCGCCCGCGACGCGTTGCTCGCGCCGGTGAAAACGCCGCGTATCGTGGTGCGGGGCGAACAGCCGAAAACGCTGATCGTCGATACGCTGATTCCCGACACCATCGAACGTTTTCCGTGGGGCGGTCACCTCGGCACGCGCCAGGTTGGGCCGGTTGCGGCCGAGATCGATCACGCGCGCAGTTCGCTCGTCTTCACCAACACGCGTTCGCAAGCCGAAGTCTGGTATCGGGCGCTGCTTGAAGCGCGTCCCGACTGGGCGGGTTTGATCGCATTGCATCACGGATCGCTTGATCAGGAAGTCCGCGAGTGGGTCGAACTCGGCCTTAAAAACGGCCGGTTGAAAGCGGTGGTCTGCACGTCGAGCCTTGATCTGGGCGTCGACTTCCTGCCGGTCGAGCGGGTATTCCAGATCGGTTCACCCAAAGGCGTCGCGCGGTTGATGCAGCGCGCCGGACGCTCTGGCCATGCGCCGGGACGGGCGTCGCGGGTGACCATCGTACCGACGCACGCGCTCGAACTCGTGGAAGCAGCGGCCGCGCGCCGGGCCGTCGAGCAACGGCGCATAGAAGGCCGTGAGATGCCCGGCAAACCACTCGATGTGCTGGTCCAACATCTGGTGACCATCGCCATAGGCGGCGGCTTTACGGCGCGCGAACTCTTCGATGAAGTACGCACGACGTACGCGTATCGCGACCTGACGCAGCAGGAGTTCGACTGGGCGCTGACGTTCGTTGAACGTGGCGGCTCATCACTCGCGGCCTATCCCGACTTTCATCGCGTGGCGCTCGATGCTGACGGTGTGTATCGGGTACCGCGTGAGGATCTGGTCCGGCGCCACCGCAACAATGTCGGCACGATTGTCGCGAACGCGACCATCAACATTGCGTATATGACGGGCGGCCGGATCGGTGCGATGGAAGAGTCGTTCGTCTCGCGTCTGAAGCCCGGCGACGTATTCACGTTCGGCGGCCGCGCGCTTGAACTCGTGCGCGTGCGCGAGATGACCGCGTACGTAAAACGCGCCACGTCCTCACGCGGCGCGATGCCTCAATGGTCCGGCAGCAAGATGCCGCTCTCTTCCGAACTCGCCGATGCCACGCTGATGATGCTCGCGCGCGCCATGAACGGCATCTATGACGAACCCGAGATGCAGGCCGTGCGGCCGCTGCTCGAGCTGCAGGCGAGGTGGTCGGCGCTGCCCGAGCCGGGGGTGTTGCTGGTTGAGCTGATTCGTTCGCGCGAGGGGCATCACCTGTTCTGTTATCCGTTTGCAGGACGGATGGCGCATGTCGGGCTTGGATCGCTGATCGGCTGGCGCGTGGCGCGCGATCGACCGAGTACGTTCTCCATATCGATGAACGATTACGGCTTCGAGTTGTTGTCAGCGCAACCGTTCGACTGGGAGACGCTCATCCAGGACGGACTTTTTTCGCCCGATAATCTCGAACACGACATTCTCGCCAGCCTGAATTCGTCCGAGCTTGCGGCACGGCGTTTTCGCGAGATCGCGCGAGTGTCCGGGTTGATCTTCCAGGGGCATCCCGGACAACAAAAAAGTGCGCGGCAACTGCAGGCATCGAGCGGACTTTTCTATGAGGTTTTTCGCCGGCACGACAGCGGCAACCTGCTGCTTGCGCAGGCCGAGGAAGAGGTCATGTTGCAGGAACTCGAACTTGACAGAATGCGGGCCGCGCTCAAGAGCATGAGCGCGAGCCGGCTCGCGCTGACGCGCCCGAAGAAGCCGACGCCGTTTGCGTTTCCGCTGATCATCGCGCGGCTGCGCGAGAAGGTGAGCACGGAGAAGATGTCCGATCGTGTCGCGCGCATGCTCGCCGATCTGGAAAAGGCGGCGCGCGCATGATGCTAGAAGCATTGACGGTGGATATTGGCGGCCATGCGCTGGTGTTGTCGGCGGCGCGGGCGGCGTTCGATCCGGTGCGGCAAGCATTGTTCGTCGCCGATGCGCATATTGGCAAGGACGCCGTGTTTCGCGCACGGGGCGTTCCCGTGCCGGAAGGCTCGACGGGGGAGACGCTTGCGCGCCTGGATGCCTTGATCTCGATGCATCGGCCGGTGACGATCGTGTTTCTCGGCGACTTGTTGCACGCACGTGAGTCACATGCGTTGACTACGCTCGGCGCGCTGGCCGAGTGGCGCGAGCGGCATGCCGGCTTGCGGCTGACTCTCGTGGAAGGCAATCATGATCGCCATGCCGGCGGGCCACCCGACGCGCTCGCGCTCGAAGTGGTCGAGGAGCCGTACAGGGTCGGGCCTTGGGCGCTGTGTCATTACCCGCAACACGTGGCGGATGCGTATGCGTTGGCGGGGCATGAACATCCGGTGTACCGCGTCGCCACGCGGCTCGATAGCGCGAGATTGCCGTGCTTTCATTTTGGTGCCGATGCTGGCGTGCTGCCCGCATTCGGCGCGTTTACCGGCGGCTTAGAAGTGAACGCAAGCGCGCGCGGCGAGCGGATCTTCGTGGTCGCGGGCGAACGGGTGATGGCGGTGCGTACTTAGTGATAAGTCGTCTTCGATGACGTCAGTTTCGTTAGCGTCCCGCGCTGGAACCTGTACCAGCCATCGGCACTTCTCAGCACCACTTCATCGCGCTGCCAGAACACGCCGATGAGTTTCATGCGTTTTGTCATACGCTCGACCGTGGGCGGGCGCTTGGTGAAATCGTAGAGAACGAGTTCGGGCGCGCCGGTATCGAATGCCTCAACAATCATCCGCGCCCCCGACGGCTCCTCGAAATGCGCAATGCGGCGGGCGTTCAGCTGATCGAACGGTTTGCCATCGATTTGAGCTTCGATGGTGGTTCCTTGTTGAACGAAGACCACGCTGCCGCCCGTGGTGCGAATGGGTCCCGCACTCGCGTCGGCTTCCTGAGCAAACACCCCTGGCGAGATCGCGAATGTCAGCAGCGCGGCAACCATTAAGGGAAAGAAATGCCGGAGCGCGGTCATGAAGATCCTTGGTTGAAAGGCAGGAACCCGCAACCTAGTCCGCCCGATGGCAAAAAGCAACACAGATCGGCTCGCAGAAGGCCGAGAAACCAACTCGTTGAATCAACTGCACAAATCTCAGGGTTTTCACCGAGCAAACCCAAAAACGTTCGGTACAATTTGATCCCTTCAGCTCGCCCGAGCCTGCGTTCTTCACCCCGATAACGCGCGACCGGCCAGCAATCAGTCACCGCTCGCCTCATGCCTCTGCCCCTTCTCGCCCTCGCCATTGCCGCGTTCGGTATCGGCACGACCGAATTCGTCATCATGGGCCTGTTGCCCAACGTCGCGCGGGATCTCGGGGTATCCATCCCCGCGGCCGGCATGCTTGTATCGGGTTATGCGCTGGGCGTGACTATCGGCGCCCCCATTCTCGCGATCGTCACCGCGAAAATGCCGCGCAAGAAAGCGCTGATGAGTCTGATGGGCGTGTTTATCGTCGGCAACCTGCTGTGCGCTATCGCACCGGGTTACTGGATGCTGATGGCCGCGCGCATTCTGACCGCGTTCTGTCATGGCGCGTTCTTCGGCATCGGCTCGGTGGTCGCCGCGGACCTGGTCGCGCCGAACCGCCGCGCGCAAGCCATTGCGCTGATGTTCACCGGCCTTACGCTGGCGAACGTGCTCGGCGTGCCGCTTGGCACCGCGCTCGGTCAGGCAGCCGGCTGGCGCGCGACATTCTGGGTCGTGACCCTGATCGGGCTGGGCGCGGCCGGTGCGCTGGCTGTGTGCCTGCCGAAGCACATCGAGATGCGGGAATCGAGCATCCTGCGCGAGTTCAACGTGCTCAAGAATCCGCAAGTGCTGATGGTGCTGGGCATCAGCGTGCTGGCATCGGCGAGTCTCTTTTCCGTGTTCACCTACATCACGCCGATCCTCGAAGACGTCACCGGTTTTTCACCGCACGCGGTCACGTTGGTGCTGCTGTTGTTCGGGCTTGGATTGACTGTCGGGAGCACGCTCGGCGGCAAGCTCGCCGACTGGAAGCTATTGCGCTCGCTGCTGACGTTTCTCGTGTCGATCATCGTGGTACAAGCCATTTTCGCCGCCACGATGCACGCCGCCATTCCCGCGATGATCACCATCTTCGTCTGGGGCGTGCTCGCTTTCGCAATCGTTCCACCCCTGCAGATGTTGATCGTGAACCGCGCAAGCGATGCGCCAAATCTTGCGTCGACGTTGAATCAAGGCGCGTTCAATCTGGGCAACGCGATAGGCGCATGGCTCGGCGGGATGGCGATCGGCGCGGGCGCGGCACTCAGTGCGCTGCCTTGGGTGGGTGTGCTGATGGCGTGCGGCGCGTTTGGACTGACGTTGCTGTCTGCATCGCTGGATCGACGGGCACGGCGCGCGAGTATCGGACAGGCGGTTTAGTTCGCTCGCGCCGGTGGACCTGGGGTTTGGGGTGGTGGGGTGGTATTAAGATGACGCTACCCTATGCCCACCCTAGCCTCGATTGCCGCGCGGTGGCGGTCGAGACGCTTTCAAAGCGCCCCGGACAACCGGCGCGAGCGGATCACAACGCGATGGCCGCATAACGCTCGATTTAGCAAATTCTCACTCACAAACCGCCCTTCACGAAGGGCTTTTTTGTCCATCCCACCCGTGAACGCACCTGATCGTGTATGCACCTAAGCGCCCTTTATCGGACGCTGGCGGATAGTGGTTTCTAACCCGCCCCTGCCAACGTCGAGCGCGCCAACTCGCTACAGTGAACGCCGAGCGCCGCTAACAAACATGGGCGCTCACTAACGTACAAAGGCCGCGCCATGACCGACCCCACGCCGGAAAAAGTCGCCTACACGATCAATGAGTTTTGCTTGCTGTATCACATAGGCCGCACAAGCTATTACGCGCTGCAAGCCAGCAGCGAAGGTCTGGTCGAACTGCGCGCCGGGCCGCGTAAGGTGTTGATAACCCGGCGCAGTGCTGAGGCGTGGGAACGGCGGTTTTAGAAGCAAGCCGCTAATGACGATAGCGCTAGCGGCGCTAGCATAAGCCCCGTCGTGCGGCTAGCAGCATGTAGCGGCGCTACGCCCTCGCCAAAGAAAAAGGGCCCGCATCGTGTGGGCCGATGGTTCAAGCGTTTGGCGGCGCGCCTTCGTTTTTCATAAGCTTTCTCACAACGTCGTATTCGATATACATTTCCGCACCTAACGACGACGATAGAAATGCTATCTGCTTGCCCTTGTGTTCGTGCTTCCAGTAAGTAGTTTCAAGTTTAGCAGCTGCCTCGATATAGTCCCGACTGCCCGGTTCAAGGATCGAGATGCTGTAAACGATGTTTTGCATCAGCATTTCTGTTAAAAGGAAACGTGTAGCGCCTTCGAAAATCAGTGTAAATATTTTCCTGTCTAACCTTAGACGCAAACTCACGATCTTGCTTAAATGATCAACCTCTACCGCGATGATGTAAGCGTCGTGCAGTTCTTCAAAAATCTTCGGATTTGTCATTTCATTATCTCTAGTATGGCATCGGCGAAAATGGCACGACGGCCCAATCTCGATTGCCGTCAACCCAATTATGCGCATGGGGCTTGACACCCCCATGCGTATGATCGAAATCTAAATCTATATAGCCCTTACCGTTATTGCCATACAAGCGCATTTGTCCGCTTCCGGGATTCGTGTACCACGTACCCGGCTCGCCATTGTTCGGCGTTTTCGCAACGTCGAAACTATCACCGAAGCTCGGCATGTCGCCAAGCTCAAACGGCGCGGCGTCTCCTAGCGGTGTGCCCACCTTATCCGCAATGCCCCTAAAGCCTGGCGCCGCCTTTTGCTTTGCTTGGCGTTCAAGGTTCGAACTACGCGCGACCATGCGCACAAGCGACAGAAGAAACGGCATTTCCGATTCTTTTACCGTTTCGAACGGCGACGGTCTGGACCGGAATTCTTGCTCGATGCGCGCGTCAATCACCGCGTTGTAATCACGCAGCGATTGTCTATTCGCATCAAAACGCGCGTTGTAATCGAACGGCGATGGGTCCTGTCTATCTTGTTGCGCTGGTGGGTCAAGCGTGAAACCACCGTTCTCGAAAACGTTGGTCGTTGCGCCGTCTTCCTGCAAAATTTCGACCGCGCCATCACGCACATAAGCGAGCAACGTTTGAAGGGTATCCCGCGCGCTTTCGTCTGATCGGGAATACCACGAAAAGCTTTCTCGCAAGAACGATTCGACACGTGCCACAAGCGGCGCGTTCGACTCCCAAACGTACATATCCGCGTTCATCAACATAGCGCGCCCGGCCTTGGTTTTCTCGGCGTCATCGCTAAAGGTTTGCCCCCTGCGCATCACGTACCGATAGCCGTTGTAACGCGTCAATTCCTTTGTCATCAGGTCGTGTCTCCTATGGTTGCAAGAGACCCACGCTAACGCACTTCTCCGCGCGCTCATCTCATAAAGAACGGGCGCGCGGGCGGTCAATGACAAGGGGGATTGAGTCAGGGACTTTGCACCAAGCCGGCGTTGACCCTGACCGCTAACCTCATAACCGCCCCTTAGTGACCCTCCCCACGCGCGGGCAGAACCACGCCCTTGCATTCACCAAAGCCCACCCGATACCCCTCGCCCTGGCACCATCCGGTAAGCGTCAATTCATCCCCGTCTTCAATAAACCTGCGCTCGCCGCCCTCTTCCAGCGTGATCGGGCGCTGTCCGTTCCACGTCATCTCAAGCAAGCTTCCGCATGAATCGGGCGTCGGGCCGCTGATCGTGCCGGAGCCCATCAGGTCGCCCACGCGCGTGTTGCAACCCGCCACCGTGTGATGCGCAAGCTGCTGCGCCATCGACCAGTACATCAGCTTGAAATTCGTTCGCGAGAGCTTCGTCGCCGACTCAGCCAGTGCCGGCCGCAGATGCACCTCGAGTTCGATATCGAATGCGTGATTGCCAGCGTGGCGCAAATACTGAAGCGGTTCGGGCTCTTGCTTCGGCGTGGCGGTACGGAACGGTTCGAGCGCATCGAGCGTGACGATCCACGGCGAGATCGTGGTTGCAAAACCCTTCGCATTGAACGGGCCGAGCGGCACGTATTCCCATTGCTGGATATCGCGGGCGCTCCAGTCATTGAGCAGCACCATGCCGAAGATATGCGATTCGGCGTCCTCACAATCAACAGGCTCCCCCAGCGCATTCCCCGCGCCGATGACAAACCCCGTTTCCAGTTCTATATCGAGCTTGCGGCATGCGCTGAACACCGGCCGCCCGGCATCGGGCAGCTTGATCTGACCGCTCGGCCGGCGCACTGGCGTGCCGCTCACGATCACCGATGAAGCCCGCCCGTTGTACCCGATCGGCATCTCCGACCAGTTCGGCAGCAGCGCGTTCTTCGGATCGCGGAACATGGAACCCACATTGGTCGCGTGTTCCTTCGATGAATAGAAATCCGTGTAGCCGGGGATATCGACAGGCAGATGCAGCGTTGCACTCGCCCTGGGCACGAGTGCGCGCGAGCGTAGCGCCGGATCGCTTTTCAGCGCGTCGCAACCGGCTGCGAGCAGCGCGCTCACCTGGACACGAACGTGTCGCCACGCGTCACGTCCCAACGCGATAAACGCATTCAGCGTGCGCTGCGCGAACACGGCTTCGCCTTCGATCAACCCCGCGCGATGCACGACGGCAAGGTCGAGAATCCAGTCACCGATCGCGACGCCCGCGCGCGGCAGAGGGTTGATTTCGTCGGTGAAAATGCCGAACGGCAGGTTCTGGATCGGGAAGTCGCTTCGCTGATCATTCGCGGATTCGATCCAGCTTTTAAGCGATGGACCCCGCGTCGCTTCAAGCGCTTCGTGCGCATCCTGATTCCGGCCGGCTGAAAAACTCATCGTTGCTCCGGGTTGAAATGTTTGGTCAATCCCTGCCAGCACTCGTAGTAATGCGCCTGCAATTGCGCGGTTTCCAGAGCGAAGCGGGTCGGCTTGATCAGCGTGCGCGTTTCGAACATGAAGGCCATCGTGTCGCCTACTTTTACGGGCGCCGATGTATCCGCGTTCGATGCCTTCTCGAAGGTCTGCGCGTCAGGCCCGTGTCCGGACATGCAGTTATGCAGGCTCGACCCTCCCGGCATGAAACCTTCGGATTTCGCGTCGTAGACGCCATGCACCAGGCCCATGAACTCACTCGCGACGTTCCGATGAAACCAGGGCGGCCTGAAAGTATCCTCATTCGCGAGCCATCGCGGCGGGAAAATCACGAAGTCGATAGCATCGACACCCGGCGTATCCGTCTGCGATTGCAGCACGAGAAAGATCGATGGATCGGGGTGATCGAAGCTGATCGAACCAATGGCGTTGAACAGGCGCAGGTCGTATTTGTACGGTGCATAGTTGCCGTGCCACGCGACCACGTCGAGCGGCGAATGGCCAATGTCCGCGCGCCACAACACGCCGTTCATCTTCGCGACGAGTTCGAACGCGCCCTCGCGGTCCTCGTAGGCCGCATGCGGCGTGAGGAAATCGCGCGGATTCGCGAGACCATTCGAGCCGATGGGTCCAAGGTCCGGCAGCCTCAACAAGGCGCCGAAGTTCTCGCAGATATAGCCTCGAGCGGTGTTGTCAGGCAGCGAGACGGCGAACCGCACGCCGCGCGGAATGACTGCTATTTCGAAGGGTTCTATATCGAGCCGGCCGAGTTCAGTTGCAATCGATAACCGTCCTTCCTGCGGCACGATCAGCAATTCGCCATCGGCGCTGTAGAAGAAACGATCCTGCATGGAACGGTTCGCGGCGTAGAGATGGATCGCGCAGCCTTGCATGGATTCGGCCGCGCCGTTGCCGGCCATCGTCACCCAGCCGTCGATGAAATCCGTGGGCGCATCGGGCATCGGCAAGGGGTCCCAACGCAGTTGATTCGGCGGCGTGGGCGGCACCTCGGCGAAGTTCGCCACGAGCTTCGCGCGCAGGTTTTCACCCTCGATCTGCGTGAACGGTTGATGCACGGCCGCCGGCCGTATCCGATACAACCACGAGCGCCGGTTATGCCCGCGCGGCGCGGTGAATGCAGTGCCCGAAAGCTGCTCGGCATAAAGCCCGTAGTTCACGCGCTGCGGTGAATTGCGGCCGAGCGGCAGCGCACCGGGCAATGCCTCGGTGGCGAAGTCCGCGGCGAAGCCCGATTGATAGTGGCGGCTGGTTTCGGTGTGACTCGTGAATGCGCCAGGTGATTCCGGTTTCATGGGCTTGTCCTTTTCTACAGTTTCATACGCTGGCGGTTGACGTTGCAACTAAGCCGCAACGGAGGCCGCCACGCCGCTTCGCGCCATCGACATCGCTTCGCGCAGCACATCCATATCGCCGATCTGGTTCGACAACAGCAGGATCAATTTCGCGTTCACGAGTTGGCTTTCGTCGTTGCCGAGGTCGCGATGCATGTCGATCAGCGCTTCGTAGAAGGTATCGGGATCGGCGAGACGCAAGGTGGTGTCGAGCATGGCGGTCCTCATCATGCAGGCTGGGTTTCGTTCAGGGCGCAAATCGCGCGGCTCAGTGCTTCGCGGACGGCTTGAAGTTCAAACGACCGAGCGCGCATCGCGATGTGCTGGTCCGGGCGCAGGAGATAGAACGTGCCCGGATGTGCATCGAAACGTTGAGCCAGGAGACCTTTCACGTCTTCCAGGATTTCAATGCCATCGCGAGGTTTGACGTCGGAACCCGCCGGCACGATCAAAACCGGCTTTATGCGCGGACGCAAATCTTTCAGTGCGGCCAAGGCTTCCAGGGATTCACCAAACAGTACACCCGCAAACGACGACCCCATGCGCTGCAAGAACCATCCATCGTGGCCGGCAAAAGACACGGGCGCATCCGCCGCCACCGCTCCCGGCATAAGCGCGCAATCGAAGGCATCTCGATCCGGCGTGCTCAACGGCGAGTCATGCAGCACCGATGCCGTCGATAACCGCCCGCTGTTCACGATCCGCCGCGCAAACGCGCAATCTTTTGCGAGGCGTAATGCGGCGTCGCGGAACACCCGGGACACGTCGCTCTTCGGCGTGATGAAATCGGTTGAGCGCGTTGAGTGGCGGATGTTTTCATCGGCGGCGGCTTCGCGCTCGCTAGCGTAGGTGTTGAGCAATGCATCGGGTGCATCGCCTTCAATCACCAGTTTTAATTTCCAGCCAAGATTGTCCGCATCCTGCACGCCGCTGTTCGCGCCGCGCGCGCCGAACGGCGATACGCCATGCGCCGAATCGCCCGCAAACAGCACACGCCCGTGACGAAATTTGTCCATGCGCTGGCATCGGAACGTATAGACGCTCACCCATTCCAGTTCGAATTCAACGTCGGGTCCGAGCAACGCGCGCACGCGCGGAATCACACGCTCCGGCGCTTTCTCCGCGATGGGGTCGGCGTCCCATCCCAACTGGAAATCGATGCGCCACACGTTGTCCGGCTGCCGATGCAGCAACACCGATTGATTCGGATGAAACGGCGGATCGAACCAGAACCAGCGCTCGGTCGGGAAGTCGGCTTTCATCCGCACATCGGCGATCAGGAAACGATCCTTGAAGGTGCGGCCGTGAGTATCGAGATGCATGAGCGCGCGTACCGGGCTACGCGCACCGTCGGCGGCGACTACGTAACGCGCACGCAGCGCGTACGGACCGTCGGGCGTGTCGATCTGCAGCGAAACACATTCGTCGGACTGCGTAATACTTTCGACCTTGTTGTGCCAACGGGCGTCCAGTAAGGGCAACTCGCGCGCCCGCTCAGCCAGATATCCTTCGACGTAATACTGCTGCAAATTAATGAACGCGGGCCGCGCATGATCCGCTTCGGGCAACAAGTCGAACGCGTAGAGCAGTTCGTTTTGCAGGAACACCTTGCCCACGTTCCAGCTCACACCCTTCGCGACCATCGGTTCGCCGCAGCCTAACCGATCGAAAATCTCGAGCGTACGTTTCGCAAAGCAAATGGCGCGCGATCCCGACGACAACGTGTGGTCGTCGTCGAGCAGTACGACGGGGGTGCCCTGCTGCGCGAGGTCGATTGCAGTCGCGAGACCCACCGGCCCCGCGCCGATTACAACAACCGGATGGAGCGGCGAGGGGCTGTCCTGATCGCCGTCCTGATCTAAAGAGCGGCGATACTCGAACGTCAGCGTCTGAAAGTTGATAGCCATGATCGTTGTCGTCGCTAGTCAGCTTTCGAGCGTCTCCCACATTTCCTTGTCGCGCTGCGCAGTCCAGATGCGCGGATCGCGATACTGCGTGGCTTCGTCGAAGGCACGCGTGACGTCGAACGGCATGCAGTGATCGAAGATGACCCAATCGCCGAACTTCGGCTTAAGCGCGGCGTACGTGAGCTTGTAGATCTCGTTCAGGTCCTTGCCCGCTGCGGCGCCCAGCTTTACCTGATTAAACAGTTCGCTCACGAAAGCCCGCGTTCCCGCGATACCGTCCGCCACCTGTTGCGGCGTCTTCAGCGCCGCGCCGCGACCCGGTACGAGTTTCTCGGGATTGAAGGCCGCGAGCGCGTCGAGGGTTGCCGGCCAGTCCTGGTAATAGGCATCGCCGCAATAAGGCGTCGCGCCGTATTCGACCAGGTCGCCCGACAACATCACCTTGTCTTTTGGCAACCACAACACCGTATCGCCTTTGGTGTGGCCCCGGCCGAGTTGCATGATCTTCACCTCGAGCTTGCCCAGCCAGAGCGTCATCTCGCCCTTGAAGGTAAGCGTCGGCCACGTCAGCCCCGGCACCGATTCCACCGCGTTGAACAGGCGCGGAAACCGCTCGATCTCGCTCTTCATGTCCTGCTCGCCGCGCTCGACGATCAGGTCGTACGTGTCCTGGCTCGCGATGATCTGCTGCGCGCCATACGCCGACGCGCCAAGCACTCGCACCGCATGATAGTGGGTAAGCAGGATGTATTTGATGGGCTTGCCGGTCACTTCGCGGATCCGGCGAATCACGTCTTGCGCCATGACCGGCGTGGCTTGCGTGTCGGCGACGAGCACGGCGTCGTCCCCAATCACAATGCCAGTATTCGGATCGCCCTCTGCCGTGTAGGCGTAGGCGTGCTCGGAGAGGCGCTCGAATGTCACCTTCTTTTCCGTCAAGTCCGCCTGCGACGCAAATTTCTTCTCGCCAGCCATTGAGATCCTCCTGAAGGGTTTGCTTTTGCAATTACGCATGGTAAAAGTAATTACGATAAGTGAAATTATTGTTAACCCTAGTTATATCGGGCGAGTTGATTTTGGCTCATATGAATATGTGGATTTTGTGCAAGGCGTCACGCGCGGCGCTGCTACCATCGACGCTACACCTCTCACACCTTCCTCTTGATGATTGCCCCATCCGTCCAGCAACTTGTTTCCCGCGCCGCGGACCACCCGTTTCCCGGCGCGCGCATTGTCATGGGCGAAGGGGCAAGCGCGGGCACAGCCGTCGCGTTTTACGAAGGGTTTTGTCTGGCGAGCGCGTATGAGCCTATCTTCGATGTCACCACGCGAGGCTTGCCGCAATCGCTGACGGCATCGGTGGAAAGTGCCGAGCGTTTCGGCGATGAACTCGGGTTCCAGGCGCTAACGCTCACCGGCGATGGCGCCTCGTTCGATCCGTTCGCGCAACTCGACGACGACCCGAAGCTGGTCGAACTCGACCGGCTCTCACGCGCATTGCACGCGTTTAATTTCTTTGGCGCGCAACGGCCCGGTTTGCTGTTCCTGCGTGTTCATGAGCGTCTGCTAAAGAGCGTGAAATACGACCATGGCAAGCACTTCTCTTCGGTATTGATCGAGTTTGGGTTAAACCCGGCGCGGATCGTTATTGAGTTGCCGCCGGCGGCGGTTGCGCATCGGACTTTCCTTGGTTATCTCGTGAAGAGTTATCAGAAGTACGGATTCAAGGTCGCGGGGAATTTGCCCAATGCCGGACAGATCATGTCGGTTTCTGACATGGCTCGACTGGATTTCATCAAGATGGATGCGGGTTTGGCGTTGCGGGATTCGGTGGTGAAGCCGTTGGTCGGATATGCGCACCGGCTGAAGATTCCGCTCATTTTCAGCCACGTGGGCGATGAAGCACAGTTCGAAGCGCTTCAGCAATTCGATGTGAGTTTTGTACAAGGCGCCGCGTTCGAGGCGCATGCGATCGGGCCGGGTGCACGGTAGGGGCTTTGCGCTCTGCTCCCCGCTTGCGCGAAGGGCGCTTGCCGCTTGCCGTCACGATCACCGTCACTTCCCCTCGTCCACCACATCCTCGACAACCAGAAGCGATGCGCCGTCTCAACGCAGATGCGCCCGGTAAGCTACGTTATATTGCTCCGATAACCCCATCAGGCGCTTGTCAAGCGTCCGGAGTTGAGCACCCGGCGTAATCAGCACCGACCCCAGCAGCATGATGTCCACCAACCCGCGACCAAGCCCGTAGACTTTTTCGCGTTCAATGAACGCCATGACCTCTTCAAGATTGATCTGATCGGCTGGCTGCAACAGTCCAATGTCGCGCAGTGTTTGGGTTCGTGGTGCTGGCAGTGTTCCACAAGCCAACTCCCCCAAAATCATCGGATGCGTCAACCCCCGATCCCACTCAAGCAGTTCAATGAGCGCGGCATTGTGGTTGCGCAAATGATCTATCCAGACGGAGGTGTCTATCAGCACGCTCATCACGCATCGCGCTCTTCACGGCGGCGCTCTATATCGGCCATATCCGGTACGGTACCGCCCAGTGCCGCGAGTCGCTTGGCCGCCTGTACCCGAACAAAAGTCTTGATGGCCTCCCTAAACAGATCAGACTTGTCCATGTTGGGGTCAGCCAATTCCAGCGCTTCCTCGTATAGCGCATCTTCCAGTGTGACAGTTGTACGCATGGCAATTTTCCTTGGTTCTTTATTCGATGATACTTTGCATCAAATTCATCATCCAGGCGCGTTGTATCCGGCTGTTATCACGATTACGCGCGGCTAGCCCAGACACGCCAACACTTTGGTCTTAATGACTCGGCTTGTGCGACGCAACACCTCAAAACCGATAAAGCACTCCTCCAACTGCTTAATAAATCCACGCAAAAACACAAACGGAAAATGCTGCGCAGTGCCTTGACTTTCATCGAATCGAATACGATCATTCGCTCACAGAACGAGCAAATGATCGACGCAACACGGATTTGGCCTTTGCGCCCGCTCCGCGTTTCGGCGACAACGAGACACAGCACAGCGCCCGGCACCGCATGAGGCGCATCCAGATCAGAGGAAGACGACATGACTACCGAAAGCCACGCAGCCGCCGACGTGATCCTGCACATCGGCGCGGGTTCTTTTCATCGTGCGCATCAGGCGTGGTACCTGCATAAACTGATTGAATCGGGAGATACCCGCTGGTCGCTGACGGTTGGCAATATCCGCGGCGACATGAATGCCGTACTGGAAGCGCTGGCCGCACAGAACGGCACCTATACGCTGGAAACCGTCACGCCCCAGGGCGAGCGAGCGTATGAAACCATCCGCTCGATCACGAACGTAGTGCCGTGGGCAGCGGACCTGAACGCGCTGGTGGCGGCCGGTGCTGCGCCCGAGTGCAAGATCGTGTCGTTCACGGTGACCGAAGGCGGTTATTACCTTGATGAACACCATAAGCTCGATACGGCGAATCCCGATCTCGCCGCCGACCTGAAAGGCGCCCGCACGACCATCTATGGCGCGCTCGCCGCTATTCTCGACGCCCGCATGAAGCAGAACACGGGCAAGGTAACGCTGCAGAACTGCGACAACCTGCGCAGCAACGGGGACCGCTTTAAAGCCGGCATGCTTGAATTCCTGCAACTGCGCGGCGAGACGGCCTTGCGCGACTGGATGATCGCGAACACGTTGTGCCCGAACGCGATGGTCGACCGCATCACGCCACGCCCCACGCCCGATGTCCGCGAACGCGTGCTGACCGCCACCGGTTTCGACGATAAAGCCCCCGTGATGGGCGAAGCGTTTATTCAGTGGGTGATCGAGGACGAATTTATTGCGGGGCGCCCGGCATGGGAGAACGTCGGCGCGGAAATGGTTCACTCGGTGCTGCCGTATGAAGAGGCGAAGATCCGCATCCTCAACGCAACGCATAGCTGTATCGCGTGGGCGGGAACGCTTCTCGGGCTTCAATACATTCACGAAGGCACGCAAGACGCCGGTATCCGCGCGCTCGCCGAAGCCTACGTCACCGAAGACGTGATCCCGTGCCTGTCGCCGAGTCCTATCGACCTGGCCAAGTATCGCGACGTGGTGCTCGACCGCTTCGTCAATCCGTATATCCAGGACACGAATCAACGCGTAGCTGCCGATGGTTTCTCCAAGATCCCGGGTTTTATCGCGCCGACCTTGCGTGAATGTTTTGCACGCCACGTCGATCCGAACGCCACGGCCATGTTACCCGCGCTGTTCTTCCGCTTTCTCGAACGCTGGCACGAAGGCAAGCTGCCCTATGCGTATCAGGACGGCGTGATGGACCCGGCCACCGCACATGCTTTCTTCGAAGCAGCCGATCCGGTGAAGGCGTTCGTCGCGGATAAACTGCTCTGGGGCAGCCTCGCGCAAAGCGCCGATCTGGAACGCGTGCTGCGCGCGGCGCTTGGCCGTGTCGATGCATGGCTCGCCAAGCGGACCTGAGCTGCTCAAACGCCCTTCTTCATGCCTGTCCGGTGTTATTGCCAATGGCGTAACACCGGCAGCGGCGCTACATTAGCGCCTCCGGTTTCCCGCGGCTTTTAGCCTTCATCAAGGGTTCGTCCATGTATTTAGGCATCGATCTCGGCACCTCCGAAGTAAAAGTTCTCCTGCTCGCGAGCGACGGCACTGTCGTCGGCACGGCGGGCACGCCCTTCACCGTATCGCGTCCGAAGCCTCGCTGGTCCGAGCAAAATCCGCTCGACTGGTGGGATGGCACGCGCGCCGCGCTCTTCGCTTTACGCGACAAATTTCCGCAAGAGTTCGAGCAGGTGCGTGGCATCGGTTTGTCGGGACAGATGCACGGCGCGGTGCTGCTCGATTCCGAGGATCGCGTGCTGCGGCCGGCGATCCTCTGGAACGACATGCGCAGCGACAAGGAATGCGACGAGTTGACCGAGCGCGCGTCGGAGTTGCACCAGATCGCCGGGAATCTCGCGATGCCCGGTTTCACCGCGCCCAAGCTGCTGTGGGTGC
>DASYLW010000181.1:0-10196 GCA_036009385.1 Caballeronia sp. | reverse complement strand
CCAGTCGCTGCAATGGAACCCGCGTTGACAACACTCGTTCCCGCACCATTCGCAACCACTGCGGCAATATTATCTGCACTGCTACTGATTGATCCACTATTGACCACACGGCTCGAATCATTAACCGACACTGCGCTTCCCGACGAAGCGAAAATCGCGCCGCCGGACAATACGGTGATATCGATCCCCGTTGCCGCAGGCGCTGCCATGAGACTGCCGCTCATTCGCCCCGCCATCTCGACGCCGCCTCCGCTTACGAGCCATGTCTGCGCGGTGCTATTGGTGCCGGTGAAAGTCCAGACGCCCGGATCGGTCTTCTGCAGGATGTCGAAGCCGCGATATTGTCCGGTCGCAGCGAGGCTCGACATATCGAATGTTCCCGAACCGGCTCCGCCGAGAATCAGCGTATTGGTCGTGGATACGCCATGCACACTCGCATCGACAATTCCAGTAATCGCCGAGGTACCCGTCAGAATCAGGGTATTGTCCTCCGGGCCGAAGAGAATCGCCGTGCCCCCTTGCCCGGAGATGGTACCGCTATTTGAAACCACGCTGCCGATGCCGGTCGCACCGAGAGTCAAATCGATAGCCGCGCCATTCAGCGAAGTAATAAGCCCGGCGTTCTGAATCGTCGTCGCTGAATTAGCGAGAATGCCGGGACCGTATGCCGCGATTTTTCCGCTGGCGAGATTCGTGACGGTTCCGCCGCTCGGCAAGTGAACGCCCGATTGCGTTTGCGTAACATCCGACGCCGAGCCGCCAATATCGCCCGCATTGGTAACGGAACTGCTTGCGTTATCGGCATAGACGCCATCAAACCGCCCCGCAATCAAAGCGCCAGAGGAGTTGGTCACGTTACCGCCGCCATACAAGGCCACGGCGGTTGTGGAGTGGCTATTCAGCGATCCGTTATTGACGATGACAACGGGACTGTCGAACTTGACTGCAAAATAACCACCGGTAACGGCCCCGTTATTAGTCAGTCCCCATGTGGCTGAATTATGGGCATCGCCGTCAAGCGCAACGCTGCCCGATGAAGTTGTATCGATGTCCGCGCCGGCAATGACGTTGTATGGGTTGCCGGTTGGAGTCAATATATAACCGGCTTGGGAACTGCCGAGATCGGTTGCACGCGCTTTTTGAGCAATGCAGTTGACCAGGATCAGAATGGTTACTCGAGCGAACGGAACGCTTAGCCTGCCACACCTCGTTTTAAAGCCGGAAACCGAACAACTGGGGCATGCCTTTGCTAACCCGATCGAAGTACGCATTGCCCACTTCCCAGACGATTAATCCCAGCACTCTAGACCGTCGGGAAGGTATTGACCAGAACCTGGAAACCCTTCAAACATGGAACGAAATGCTGAGACTGATCGCTGCAGTCTGTCCTTCGTTTCTTCGCCAGTTTGTGCAATAACGCGCTACATTCCGCGCGACAAGACGGCGGCGCCCACCGTCACCACGCCCAACACGATATTGACCAGCACGAGCCTTCTGATGGTACCCACCGCCCTCGCACCATCGGGCCAGTTTTGCGATTGCACGGCACGCCGGATCTTCGGGAATACGCCGAACCGGATATGGCCGAAAATCAGCATCATTACAATGCCGAGACCCGCCATGGCGTGTAACGGCAACGCTGCGTGGGCACCGCCGAATTGCGTCAGCAAAAAGCCGCCCGTCAGCAGTATCACCAGTACCGATGCCGCCACCCAGTTGAAAAATCGTGCGAACACCGACTCCCATAACGGCAACCTCAATTGCGGCGATAAATCCGCTATTGCCGGCCGCAGACAGAAGTGAGCAAAAATCATCCCGCCAATCCAGACCGCCACCGCCAACAAATGCAGGAACAGCGCCACTTCAATCGCTTTATTCATTAACGTTCCTAAATGCAGGTGAATCACCGGTTTCCACTGCCGAGCCAAGCACTTACTCACCCAAGCACTTATCCATCACTTCGCCCGCCACTTTTTTCATAAGGTTCGGGCGTTCGACTCAGCCAGACGGAGCCAGTTCAAGTATTTTCAAGATAAACAAACGCCCCGGGCCGGCTTAGCCAACGCGGGGCGCGTTATCACGCGTTAGTACCGTGAGTGTGCGTCGGTTATCAGCCTTCGAACACCGGCCGCAACTCCGTCACCTTGATAGTGGACTCGGGCGCGCGGCCCTTGCGCGCCCGCTTGCCTACGTGCGCTTCCAGGGCCGCACCCGCGAGTTTTTCGTCACGCGCCTTGCCACCCCGGCCCGTGCCGAGCAGCACCAGACCGCGTGCGTCGATAGCCAGCGCTTGCCGCAACGTCTCCTTCGGATCGAGCGCCATCAAGATGACACCGCGGCCGCCACCCGAGAGGGTCTTCATCTCGTCGGCATCAAATACCAGCAGGCGCCCGTTACTCGACAAGCATACGACCCGCGTGGCGCCCGGCAGGACCGGCATGGGAGTAAGCGGTGCCGCGCCCTCGTCGATGGTCATGAACGACTTGCCCGCCTTCACGCGGCTCACCATGTCACCAAGTTTGGCCATGAAACCAAAACCGTTACTCGATGCCAACAGCAACGGCTGGTCAACCGAAGCGGCAAAATAATGCAGCAGATGCGACCCCGACTCGAGCTCGATCAGCGACGTGACCGGTACGCCGTCGCCCCGGCCGCCCGGCAGGATTGCGACGGGCACGGAGTACACGCGGCCGTTGCTGCCCCACGCGATCAACATGTCCGGCGTACGCGCCTGGAACGCGGCGTAAATGCCGTCCCCCGCCTTGAACTGGAAGCTGGCCGGATCGAGGCCATGCCCCTTCAACGCCCGCACCCAGCCCTTCTGCGATACCACCACCGTCACCGGATCGTCGACCACCCGCGCCTCGAACGTCGCCCGCTTTTCCGGCTGGATCAACGTGCGGCGATCGTCGCCATATTGCTTGGCGTCGGCTTCGATCTCCTTGATCAGCAGCCGTTTCATGGCGGCGTCGCTGTTGAGCAACTCTTCGAGTTTTTCCTTTTCGCTGCGCAATTCCTTCAGTTCCTGCTCGATCTTGATTGCTTCGAGCCGCGCCAGTTGCCGCAAACGGATTTCGAGGATGTCGTCGGCCTGACGCTCGCTGAGATTGAAGCGCTCCATCAGCGCCTCTTTCGGATCATCGGCTTCGCGGATGACACGGATCACTTCATCGATATTCAGAAAGACGATCATCCGCCCTTCAAGAATATGGATCCGGTCGTTCACCTTCCCCAGCCGATGTTGCGTGCGGCGCGTGACCGTCGTGAACCGGAAGCCGACCCATTCGTGCAGGATCTCGCCAATGCTTTTCTGACGCGGCCGGCCGTCCGCGCCGATCATCACCAGATTGATCGATGCGTTCGACTCCAGGCTCGTATGCGCCAGCAGCGAATTCACGAACTCGGTCTGGTCGATACGGCTCGACTTCGGCTCGAACACAAGCCGCACCGGCGCGTCGCGGCCGGACTCGTCGCGGACCGTGTCGAGCAAGGCGAGCAGCGTCTGCTTGGTTTGCAACTGATCGGGACTCAACGCCTTCTTGCCGAGCTTGATCTTCGGGTTCGTCAGTTCCTCGATCTCCTCGAGCACCCTCTGACCCGACGTGCTCGGCGGTAATTCCGTGATGACCAGTTGCCACTGACCGCGCGCCATCTCTTCGATCTTCCAGCGCGCCCGCACCTTCAGGCTGCCGCGGCCGGTTTCATAAGCCGCCGCAATTTCAGCCCGACTCGAAATAATCTGCCCGCCGCCCGGAAAATCTGGACCGGGGATCAGCTCGACCAGCCGCGCGTGATCGATCTTCGGATCGCGGATCATCGCAACCGCGGCCGCCGCCACTTCACGCAGATTGTGCGAAGGAACCTCGGTCGCCATCCCCACGGCAATGCCCGACGCGCCGTTCAACAGCACGAACGGCAGGCGCGCGGGCAAAAGCTTCGGCTCCTGGAACGAACCGTCGTAGTTCGGCATGAAATCGACCGTGCCCATGTCGATTTCATCGAGCAGCAACTTCGCGATCGGGGTGAGACGCGCTTCCGTGTATCGCATGGCGGCCGCGCCGTCGCCGTCGCGCGAGCCGAAGTTGCCTTGCCCGTCGATTAACGGATAGCGCATTGAAAACGCCTGCGCGAGACGCACGAGCGCGTCATAGGCCGACTGGTCGCCGTGCGGATGGTACTTACCCAGCACGTCACCCACCACGCGCGCCGATTTCACCGGCTTGGCGGTGTTGGCCAGGCCCATCTCGTTCATCGCGAACAGGATGCGGCGCTGCACGGGCTTCTGGCCGTCGGAAACGTCGGGTAGTGCCCGGCCTTTGACCACGCTCACCGCATAGTCGAGATACGCACGCTCGGCGTAATCGCCAAGCGTCAATTTTTCGCCTTCGGGCGCGGCTTCTTGGTCCGCGAAGAGATCGTCCATCAGATTTCCAGTGTTATGCGTTGACGAGGTTCGGAGGTGCGTGCGGCGTCAAGTGTCGTCAAATGTCGGCTTCAACTTCGTTGCCCTTCTCCTCGAGCCAACTGCGCCGCGACGCCGCTTCGCCCTTGCCCATCAGCATCGTCATGCGTGTGACCGTGTCGTCAAACCCGAGATCGCCGACTTGAACCGGTAGCAGGCGGCGTGTGTCCGGATTCATCGTGGTGTCCCACAACTGCTCCGCGCTCATTTCGCCCAGCCCCTTGAAACGGCTGATCGACCATTGCGTCTCGCGCACGCCGTCTTTCCGCAGCTTGTCCAGAATCGCCTCGAGCTCACCTTCGTCGAGTGCGTAGAGCTTTTGCGCCGGCTTCTTGCCACGCGCGGGGGCATCGACGCGAAACAAGGGTGGCCGCGCGATGCACACATTGCCCTGCTCGATCAGTTGCGGGAAGTGCTTGAAGAACAGCGTGAGCAGCAGGACCTGGATGTGCGAGCCGTCCACGTCCGCGTCCGACAGGATGCAGATCTTGCCGTAACGCAGATTCGAGAGATCGGCCTTCTGGTCCAAGCTATCCGGACCGTGCGGGTCCACGCCGATCGCCACCGCGATGTCGTGCACTTCGTTGTTCGCGAACAGCCGGTCGCGCTCGGTTTCCCACGTGTTCAACACCTTGCCGCGCAACGGCAAAATGGCCTGGAATTCCTTGTCGCGGCCCATCTTTGCAGAGCCGCCGGCCGAATCGCCCTCGACCAGGAAGAGTTCGTTGCGCGAGACGTCCGTCGATTCGCAATCGGTCAGCTTGCCGGGCAGCACGGCCACGCCCGAGCTCTTGCGTTTCTCGATCTTCTGCCCAGCACGCGTACGTGCCTGGGCCTGCCGGATCACCAGTTCCGCAAGTTTCTTGCCGTACTCCACGTGCTGGTTCAACCACAGTTCGAGCGCGGGCCGCGTAAACGACGACACGAGTTTCACCGCGTCACGGCTATTGAGGCGTTCCTTGATCTGCCCTTGAAACTGCGGATCCAGCACCTTCGCCGACAGCACGAACGACACACGGGCGAACACGTCTTCTGCGAGCAGTTTCACGCCCTTGGGCTGAAGGTTGTGCAGTTCGACAAAGCTCTTGACCGCCTGGAACAGTCCGTCGCGCAAGCCAGATTCATGGGTGCCGCCAGCGGGCGTTGGAATCAGGTTGACGTACGACTCGCGCAATAACGGGCCTTCTTCGCTCCATGCAACGACCCACGTTGCGCCCTCGCCTTCGGCGAAGGTTTCTTCACTCGACTTCGCATTGCCCGCGAACCGCTCGCCTTCGAACAAGGGGATAAGCAAGTCGCTGCCGCCCATGCCTTCGAGCAGGTAACCGCGTAACCCGTCCTCGTATTTCCAGGTTTGGCGCTCGCCTGTTTTTTCGTTGATGAGCACGACTTCCACGCCTGGCAGCAAGACCGCCTTCGAGCGCAAGAGCCGCTGCAATTCACCGACCGGCAGGTTGGGGGAATCGAAATATTTCGGATTGGCCCAGGCGGTGACACGCGTCCCTGACTTCTTCTCGCCGCGATTCATGGCACGGGTTTCAAGCGGCTTCACCACGTCGCCATTCGAAAAACCGAGATCGGCGACCTTGCCGTCGCGCCACACGGTCACATCCATGCGCGTGGACAACGCGTTCGTCACCGACACACCCACGCCGTGCAGGCCACCCGAAAACGTGTACGCACCGCCAGCGGCTTTATCGAACTTGCCGCCCGCGTGCAGGCGCGTGAACACGATCTCGACGACCGGCACGCCTTCTTCCGGATGCATGCCGAACGGAATACCACGTCCATCGTCTTCGACAGACACCGAATGATCGGCATGCAGCGTGACCGTGATCTGCTTGCCGTAGCCGCCAAGCGCCTCGTCGGAGGCGTTGTCGATGACTTCCTGAATGATGTGCAGCGGATTTTCAGTGCGGGTGTACATGCCGGGCCGTTGCTTGACCGGCTCGAGACCCTTTAGCACCTTGATCGATGCTTCGCTGTATCCGCTGTTCTTGCCGCTGTCGGCGGCGCTCGGTTTTTTCGTGGACATGTCTGGACGTGGGTCCGGCGGTACGGGTGGCTGCGGCTTGAATTCGGCAGCGGAATTCAGAAAGCGGCCACGCCGGACGACCGGCGAATGCGTGAACATAGCGGGCCAACCCGGCTAACCGCGCCTGAGCCGGCCGCGCCGGATTGCGCGTTATTAACTCGAAACCGCGACGGCCTCTCGCCTGACTATAGCGTTTCACGACAAGATGTCACCGCGGTGTAACCGCAGTGATCCTGATCCGCTCGGCCGTGCGCCCGAAAACGCGACGTATTTTACTGTTTCCGACAAATTTCGATACGGGAAAGACGCCGGTCCCAAAAGCCGCTTATTTGCGACCTATTTGCGACCTGTTTGCGGCCTATTTGCGCTTTGCTTCCAGTTCTTCCCAACGTTCGAGCGCGACCAGCAATTCCTCGTCAATAGCCGCATGCCGTGCGCTCAGTCGCGTGCCTTCTTTCGGGTCTTTCGCGTACACCGAACCGTCTTCCAGCTTGGCCGCAATCGACTTTTGCTCGGCCTCAAGCGCGGCGATCTGCGCAGGCAACGCTTCCAGCTCGCGCACTTCCTTGTACGGCAATTTGGTCGAGCGCTGCGTATTGCGCCCGGCGCCGCTGTCTTTCGGGCCGTCTTCCTTCTTCGCCTGCCTGGCCGTGTCACGGGCGGCGTCCAGAGCGATTTTCTCCGAACGTTCGCGCTGGATCTGCCAGTCGGTGAAACCACCCACATATTCGCGCCACATGCCGCCGCCTTCCGACGCAAAGACCGAGGTCACGACGTTGTCCAGGAACTGGCGGTCATGGCTCACCAGCAGCACGGTGCCGTCGTAGTCGGTCAGCAGCTCTTCGAGCAATTCGAGCGTCTGGATGTCCAGGTCGTTGGTCGGTTCGTCCAGCACCAGCACGTTCGCGGGCCGCGCGAAAAGCCGCGCGAGCAGCAGCCGGTTGCGTTCCCCGCCCGACAGCGAGCGCACGGGCGAACGCGCGCGCTCCGGTGCGAACAGGAAGTCGCCGAGATAACTCATTACGTGTTTCTTCACCCCGTTCACTTCGACCCATTCACTGCCTGGGCTGATGGTGTCGGCGAGTGTCTTGTCCAGGTCAAGCTGCGCGCGCATCTGGTCGAAATACGCTACCTGCGTGTTCGTGCCGGTGCGCACCGTGCCTTCGTCCGGCGCAAGTTCGCCCAGGATCATCTTGAGCAGCGTGGTCTTGCCCGCGCCGTTCGGACCAATGAACCCGAACTTGTCGCCGCGCATGACGGTGGCGGTGAACTTGTCGACAATCGTTCGATCGCCGTATTTCTTCGTCACGTCGGTCAGTTCCGAGACGATCTTGCCCGAGCGCTCGCCTTGGCCCACATCAAGCTTTACGTTGCCCTGCACGTTGCGGCGTTCGGCGCGCTCGTTGCGCATTTCCACCAGCCGCGCGATACGCCCAACGCTGCGCGTACGCCGCGCTTCCACGCCCTTGCGAATCCACACTTCTTCCTGCGCCAGCAGCTTGTCGAACTTGGCCGCTTCGACCTGTTCGATCTCAAGCTGCTGCGCCTTGCGCGTCTGGTACGCGCTGTAATTGCCCGGATACGACAACAAGCGTCCGCGATCCAGATCCACGATGCGGGTAGCGACCTTGTCGAGGAAAGCCCGGTCATGGGTGATGAACAGCAAACCGGTGCGCAACGTGACCAGCATTTCTTCGAGCCAGCGAATGCCGTCGAAGTCGAGGTGGTTGGTCGGTTCGTCCAGGAGCAATACGTCCGGTTGCACAACCAGCGCACGCGCCAGCGCCACGCGCTTTTTCATACCACCCGAGAGCGCGCCCGAACGGATGTCGCCGTCCAGCCCGATCTGCTGCAGCGTGGTCGCCACGCGGGTTTGCCAACTCCAGGCATCGTGCAGGTCGAGCGAGGACTGCAGCGCGTTCATGTTGTGCAGCAACTCGTCGTGCTCGGGACCTTCGGGGGTATCGGCTAGTTTGTGCGCCACGACGTCATATTGGTCGAGCAGTTCCCGCTCGTGGGACAAACCAGACGCGACGACGTCGAACACCGACGCATCCAGGTCGAACTCGGGTTCCTGCGGCACGTACACGGTCGTGAGTTCGTTTTGACGCGTGATGAGGCCGTCGTCGGGCTTGGTGAGCCCGGCGATGATCTTCAGCAGCGACGACTTGCCCGCGCCGTTACGGCCGATCAGGCCGACGCGTTCGCCCGCTTCGAGTGAAAAGTCAGCGTGATCGAGCAACGCAACATGGCCGAACGCGAGTTGCGCGTTCGAAATGGAATAAAGCGACATGGGGAGGCAGCCGGAAATGTGCAAATACTGGAAGCGGCCATTGTACCGGTCTTGACCGGCGCGGCTGGAGGCCGCTTACGAGTCCTATGCCATCGGGACAAGGCGAAGTGCCCGATAAGCCGCAAAAAAAACGCGGCCGCGCCGCGTTTTTGAGATGAGCGCCAAGCCCGGAGCGGCCCGGCGCCGACCGATGAAATCCGTTATTTCACGTGGATCTTGATCGTCTGGCTCATTTCCGGTCCAAACGACTGGTGTGCGCCGTCGCCGAACTGCAGGGTCAGCGTGTGATCGCCCGGGGGCAGCTTCACGTCTGCTTCCGTCTGCGCCTTGCCGAAATGCAGCGATTTATCGTTCATTGGAATCACGAGGCCCTTTTGCATCGGACCTGCATCGATCAGCACATGGTGATGGCCTTTCTGCGGATCCATATCTCCGGCCGGCGCGAGCCCCATGCCTTCCAGGCCGAAGACCATATGCACCGGGCTTGTGACGGTTGCGCCGTCTTTGGGCTCGATGAAAAACACCCGGGCTTGCTGCGCGTGCACCGCAACGGCCACAAGGAAAACGCTCGACAACACCGCTCCCGACAACAGTTTCTTGAACATCATTTTTTTGCTCCCCGAAGAATGCGGCTGCCGGAACACCTATTCAGGCAGGCCAAAACGGTTTCGTGCTTTCGTGCCACAGGGATGGCGAAAACGACACGGCGCGAAGCGCCAGCCAATACCGGCCCAATAGCAGCCCAATACCGGCCAATACAAGCCAATACGCAAGGGACGCAAAAACCGCCGGGGAGAGGATACACCGAGCATAAGAAATCACTCAGATCCGTGCTTCTGCCCCGCCCCGGGGCCTGTTCCACTTCGATGAACCCTTTCTGACATTCCGGTACTATGCGGATCGCCGACTATTTCGGCGGCCGTGTGCGGCTGCACCCGAAAGGCGAACTGTCTGGCATTGAGTGTCGGGTCGAATATTTAACGATGTTTTGTCGAACGAGAAAAAAGAGTCTGTCGTGAGTGGAGTTCTGGAATATAAAAGCTGGGTTTGTCTGATTTGTGGCTGGATATACAACGAAGAGGACGGCTTGCCGGAGGAAGGTATTGCCGCCGGAACCCGTTTCGCTGACATCCCGGACACGTGGCGTTGTCCACTATGCGATGTTGGCAAAGACGATTTCGTAGCAGTGGAGTTCTGATCCGGCTGCAGCGAAGGGCCGTTGCATCCCGTTGCATGCTGTTGTTTCAGCCCGGCTGCGCGCCAGGTCAGCGCGCGAGCACAATCAGTTCCCGGCTCGCAGCCGATACCGCTGAACCATCCCAGTCGCCTTGCCACGTGAGATGGCGGAACCCTGCGGCCTCGAGCTGCGCGATGAGTTCGTCCTGAGTGCGAAAGCGCAGTTCGCT
>DASYLW010000180.1:0-15510 GCA_036009385.1 Caballeronia sp. | reverse complement strand
GAGCTCAAATGCCTTCGGCTAGGGTACATCGCGAGTACATCGATATCGGCCATATGGAACGCCGGCATCAGCGCCACCAGCCGCCCTGCTCGCAAATCATCGCCAATGATGAAGGTCGGCTGCCAGATCACTCCCAGTCCGGCAAGCGCCGCCGAGCGCGCGGTATCGCCGTTGTTCGTATGCATGTTGCAATTCACCCGAACGTTATGCGGCTTCTCATCGATGTCAAGAAACTGCCACTCGTCACCGCTCGCGGCATACGTATAACCAATACAGCGATGCTCGCCCAAATCCGAAGGCTGCTCCGGCAAGCGCCGCCCCGCTAAATATGCGGGTGACGCGCACAGGACATTGCGCGACGCGGCAAGCTTGCGCGCTGCATTGCCCATCGACCCCGCGCGCGAAATACGAATCGCCAGGTCATATCCTTCATCGACGATATCCACCACCCGGTCGACCAGCGATACGTCCAGCTCCACATCGGGATACCGCCGCATGAACTCCGGCCATAACGGCGCAAGCTGCAACACGCCAAAGCTAAGCGGCGCGTTGATACGCAAGCGCCCGCGCGGCTCGGCCGTCGACGACGACACCAACCCCTCCGTCTCGGCCACGTCATCGAGTATTGCGACGCAGCGCTCGTAGAGCGCCTCGCCACCCGATGTCAACGATAACCGCCGCGACGTCCGGTTCAGCAGCCGCGTCCCCAGATGCGCCTCCAGTTCAACGATGTATCGCGTCACATTGGCCGGCGAGGTATCAAGCGCATCGGCGGCGCGCGTAAAGCTGCCGCGCTTGACCACGGCGACAAAGACCTCATAAGCGCGCAAGCGGTCCATTGAACGTCTCCGGTGCGGGGGGTGTGGTTAGTTGGGCAGTTGGGTAATTAAACGGAGCTTCGATTCAAGATCCACAAAAACTGAACGATAAAACCATTTTCCGTGCCTGTTCGCAAGCTTCCGATGCACTTACAGTGCGTCACATGGACCGGGGCATCGGGCGCCGGGCAAGCTGAACAGATCGGAGAAACATCATGAATCGACTGACAGGAAAGGTAGCTATCGTCACGGGCGCAAGCGCCGGAATTGGCCGCGCCACAGCCAGGTTGTTCGCAGCGGAGGGGGCAAAGGTGGTGGTTGCCGCCCGCCGCGCGGCCGAACTGGAAACACTGGTGGCAGAAATCAGGGCAGACGGCGGCGAAGCGGTTTATCTCGCGGGCGACGTGCTATCGGAAGACTATGCAAAGGCAGTCGTAGCGCTGGCGATCGAAAAATTCGGCCGGCTCGACGTCGCTTTTAACAACGCCGGCACGCTTGGCGAAATGGGACCGAGCACCTCCGTTTCAGTGGAGGGGTTCAACAACGCACTCGCCACCAACCTGACGAGCGCGTTCCTCGGCGCGAAACACCAGATCCCGGCCATGCTCGAACACGGCGGCGGCTCGATCATCTTTACGTCGACGTTCGTGGGTTATTCGTTTGCGTTCCCCGGCACGGCTTCGTATGCGGCGAGCAAGGCCGGCCTGATCGGCCTCACGCAGGCGCTGGCGGCCGAGTACGGCGCGCAGGGTATCCGCGTGAACGCCGTGCTGCCCGGCGCCGTCGATACCCCGATGTACCGGGACATGAACGACACCGCCGAATCGCAAACCTTCATCACCAACCTGCACGCATTAAAACGTGTTGCAACACCGGAAGAACTCGCGCGCTCGGTGCTTTACCTGGCCTCCGACGACTCGTCGTTTGTCACCGGCACCGCATCGCTCGTGGACGGCGGCGCGTCCATCACGCGCACGTAAATTGTCTCCACTCCTATCCATTAATCGAGAAACCATCATGACCCGACTCAACGGAAAACGTGCACTGATCACTGGCGGCACTAGCGGCATCGGTCTGGAAACGGCCAAACAGTTCGTGGCGGAAGGCGCGCGTGTCATCGTGACAGGCACGAACCCCGCGACCATTGCAGCGGCACAAGCAGAGCTCGGCCCGGACGTGATCGTGCTGCGCGGCGACGCTGGCAACGTGGACGATCAAAAGCGGCTCGCCGCTCAAGTCGCTGAAACCTTCGGCCAGCTCGACGTGCTTTTCGTCAATGCGGGCGTGGTGGGCTTGCGGCCCGTCGGCCAATGGACCGAAGCCGACTTCGACCGGTCCTTCGCGGTCAATCTTAAAGGGCCCTATTTCCTGATCCAGGCGCTGCTGCCCGTGTTCGCGAAGCCGGCGTCAATCGTCTTCAATGGCTCGATCAACGCGCGTATCGGCATGCCGAATTCAAGCGTTTATGCCGCCACCAAAGCGGGATTGATTTCGCTGGCGCGGACCTTGTCGGGCGAGTTGATATCGCGTGGAATCCGCGTGAATGTGGTGAGCCCGGGACCGGTCGCCACGCCTGTCTACGGCAAGCTCGGGATAGAAAAGGAACAACTCGACAGCGTAGCGGAAAGCATCCGCAGCCAGATTCCGGTTGGCCGCTTCGGCGAACCGGTCGAGATCGCGAAAGCCATCGTGTTCCTCGCCTCCGATGAATCGAGCTTCACGGTCGGCAGCGAACTGGTGATCGACGGCGGCATGAGCAATCTGTAATAGCCGCGGCATGGGCGGTATGGGCGGTATGGGCGGTATGGGCGGTATGGGCGGTATGGGCGGTATGGGCGGTACGCGCCGTATACCGGCCCGGACGGACGGAAAGCGTTGCCGTCCGTGCCGCGCCACTCTGTATAAACGCGCGCACGGCAACAAACTGGACATTTATTCCGGCGTCGCAGATACCGTGTGCATCCGGCGGCAATCATGGATGGAACGGCTCTTGCGCCACTTTTTATGTCACTCACTCAAGGAGGGCGGCATGACGGACAAGCAGACAGACACCAACTATGCTGGCCGGTCGCAAGAAGAACGCCGGGCGCAACGCAAGGGCGAAAAGCAGCGCGCGCAGGAACAACCCGGCGGTCATCTGGCACAGGAAGGCACGGAACCCGACAAGCATCACAGCTCGGGACAACTGTCCGAGGAGGGAAAAAAGGTCTGGCAAACCGGCTCGGGAATCGATGGCGGCGGCAAGAGCCGATAAACCTGACATCCCACTGGGGTCTTCCATTCGGTAAAACGTGGAACAATGAGGGCTTAATGACTTTGCTACAAGCATCTGGAGCCCTCGATGAGCGCCACGCGCAACTCCCCCAACGCGTCTTCGGACATCCACGATCAAACTGATCACGCCGATCGTCCGAGCCGCGAAGAAGCAGAAGCCGCCGTCAGGGTTCTGATCCGCTGGGCCGGGGACGACCCTGCGCGCGAGGGACTCGTTGATACCCCATCGCGCGTCATCCGCTCTTACGAGGAGTTCTTCGCGGGTTACGCGCAGGATCCTCGCGAGATCCTGGCCCGCACCTTTTCCGAAGTGCAGGGCTACGACGAGATGATCGTGCTCAAGGACATCCGCTTCGAAAGTTACTGCGAACATCACATGGTGCCGATCATCGGCCGCGCGCACGTGGCATATCTGCCGCGTGAGCGAGTGGTGGGCATTTCGAAGCTGGCGCGCCTGGTAGATGCGTTCGCGAAGCGCCTGCAAATTCAGGAAAAGATGACGGCGCAGATCGCCGACACGCTGGAAGAAGTCCTGCAACCGCTAGGCGTTGGCGTGATCCTGGAAGCCAATCATCAATGCATGTCCACGCGCGGCGTGCATAAAGCCGGTGCGTCGATGGTGACATCGCGGATGCTGGGCACGTTCCGCGACGACCCTTCCACACGCCGCGAATTCTTGTCCATCGTCGGACATTCGAGCGGGTTCAGCGTGTCGAACAGCTGAACCTCACTGATGCTCATGGACGTTTACGCGCCGCGGCCATCGTCCGGCGCGTCGTCTGCACCGCGTTCGCGGATCTTGCCTTGCGAGACGTTGCTGCCCGGCGGCACGCTATGCGTGAGCCAGACGTTGCCGCCGATCACCGAACCGCGTCCAATGGTCACGCGTCCGAGAATGGTCGCGCCGGCATAGATCACTACCTCGTCTTCCACTACCGGATGGCGCGAGTTGCCCTTCACCAGCACGCCGTCGTTGCCCGCAGGAAAACTCTTCGCGCCCAGCGTCACTGCTTGATACACCCGCACGTGCTGGCCGATCACCGCGGTCTCGCCAATCACCACGCCCGTCCCGTGATCGATGAAAAAACTAGGGCCGATTGTCGCGCCCGGGTGGATGTCGATCCCCGTAGCCGAGTGCGCGATCTCGTTGATGAAGCGCGCGAGCAAGGGTACGCCGAGCTTGTGCAGGGCATGGGCGAGACGATGATGCGTCATGGCCCAGATGCCCGGATAGCAGAGCAGGATCTCCGTGATGTGCTGCGCAGCGGGGTCGCCCGCGAATGCAGCCTGGATGTCGCTTACCAGCAGCGCCCGGATGGACGGCAACTGCGCGCCGAATTCACGTGCGAGCCCAAACGCGTGCCTGCTGAGTTCGGCATCGCTCAGGTCGCGGTTCTCCGGCAGGAAACGCAAGGCGCGGCGAATCTGTTCGGAGAGCAGGCGCAAGGTGCTCTCAAGCGTGTGCCCGACGTAATAATCCACGCTTTCGGCGGTCAGGTCGGCATCGCCGTAATGGGTGGGAAACAGCGCCGAGCGCAACCCATTGACGATCTTCACGATCGCTTCACGCGAGGGCAGTTCACGGATTCCAAGCGGATGGCGAGTGCGGTGCAACTGTTCGCGCGACGCCCGCAAGTCAGCCACGATCTTGTCGAGGCCCCATTCGTGGGAGGGAAATTGATCTTCTACGGAGACAGTCTTGGGCATGTCGGGAGCTTGGGCGGATGACGCCGTATTGAACGGCACGATCTAAACGATGCCCCGAGATTAACCGTTTTTCTGCAAGACTGCCGCCTGTGCGCAAAACCCGTTCAGGTGTGTGCTCAGGACTTGGGGTCGACCTTCACGTGGCTGGCGTCGATCCATCGAACTGCCCAGTCGCGGGCATGCGCAATGGCTTCGTCGGCGTTGCCAAAGCGCAGGTCGGCAGGGAAAAAACGATTCGCTACCAGTTCACCGTCGCTTGATCGCGAGATGACCACATAGGGTTGGAAACAGCCGTCGCCCTGACGTGCCGGTGCACAATTGAGTAAATAGCCGCGATGTGAAAATGCCGCGTCAAATTGCATGAGTCACCCTGATTTTAAGTGCCCCGCTGGATTCGCGATGGTCGTCTCCCGCTCGCTTGAAACGCGCGAATCCGGCAAGCGGCACGAGGCCGTCCGGTGGCGCGCGCAGGCCTGGCGAACAACAAATCATACTCTTGAGAAAACCTTCGTTGGGCTGAAAAAAATCAATTTGGCTTAGAACATTTACTGATGTTCTATCCCGTGCTTTATTCCTATATGTGAGTTGGCCCTGGGCTTGACCCGACCTCGTGCCCCGGAAACGCCGGAATGTTTCTTGCATGATGTCTTCCGTTGACCTGAACCCAAGCGGAGCGAATCATGAACAACGCACAGAACAATGAATCGCAGGACAAGCAAGCGCAGCGCGCGGCCGACAGCCCGCTGAAAAAGCCGGAAACCGAAACCGCCAAAGCAAAACCTGGTGACGTGGCGGCGGCAGCAGAGGGACGTGAAGCTGGGCTCCAAGCGGAGCCCGGACAGGCGGGTGGCAACACGCCTTATTCATCGTTGGAAAACGCGGGGCCGCTGGGTGAAACCAACGTCACGCGTCAGGCAATGGATGTACTCAACGACAGCACGCTGGACGATACCGTCGACGCTGACGGAAAAAATCGCGATGCCTCGCGCGACGAAGCCATGCTCGAGCACAACCCCGACGCGTTTGTCGGCGTGAATGCTTCACTGGTGAATTCGCGCTCTGAGCAAGGCGATGGCCTGGGCGGTTTCGATAGCCGTCCGGCTCGCAACGGGCTGGCGCTCGCATTAGAGGAAGGGTTCAGTGTCGTGGATAAAGGCATGATTGCGCCGGACGTGGAAGAGGTAGAACGCCAGTACGAATTTGTCGAACGCGATCCCCATGGTCATAACTTGCGAGGACGCAGGCATTTCGCCATCAATCATGTCCGGCCATCGCGGCTGATCGAGATCCAGCGGCGCGAGAAATGATTCAACGCCAGTTCGTGAAAGAAGGGCCGAAAGCCGCTAGCGGCTTTCGGCCCTTTCCTGTCTTTCCGTTGATCTGCGATTCATTTCTTTTCCGGCTTGGCCTTCTCATCGTCGGATTCAATCCGGGTCACGCCACCTGTCGAGGGCGGATCGCTGGCGGGAAAGGTATCTTCCACGGCACGGTCGACATCGTCTTCCTCTCGATGCGAATGCGGATGCTGTTCCTTCGGTTTCGTCGTGGTCATGCCTGACTCCTGGTCGATGATGGTCCGTGTAAAGACTGCTATGGAATGCTGCATCGTTGCAATCGCGTGGTGTTGTTGCTGCTTTTTGCCTTGTTTTGCCTATGGGCGCGACGAAAACTGCCGGAAGAAATGCGGGCTTTCGTCAGGCAAATCGCGGCTGCACGCGTCACCACAAAGGCTCTGGATATAAGCCTTAAGTCATTGAGCAAGCGATGTACCCAACTTCCATCTGATCTGGCACGGCCCGTGCATCAAGACTCCCGCAATCAGACGAATGCAGCACGATGCATCGAAAACCAAGCGGCGGGGGCCTGCATGAACACAAGCGATACATGCTCGAACGAAGGGTTACAACAGAGGCATGGGCTGCGCGCACAGTGGTGTGAGCAAGCGCTCTCGACGGCACTGGTGTGCCTCGGCCTCGCGTACGCCCTCTCATGGGCCGAGATGGGACTCGCGCTGATGACCGGTCCAGGCGAGCCCATTGCCGCGCTGATCGCATCGCGAGCATTGATTGGCGGCTTGTACCTATGCGTGGCGTTGCGCCTGCAATGGGCACGCTGGGTGACCGTTGTGCTTGGCTTCGCGTCGGTCGTACTGGTCGGTCCCATGCTAGGCGCCGAATGGCGGGCAATCCCTGTCGCCGCGCTCGTGACCGGCGTCGTGCTGGTGTTCAAGCTGGCGGCATCGATCTTCCTGCTCTCGCCCCATGTGTCGCACGGGACCCATTGAAGTCGAAATCGAAGTTGAAATTGGAGTTCGCCTGAGAGAAACGGCGCGGGGCGCTTGTTCATGCGGCCTGTGAAACGCACAATAAGAGCCCGTTTCTCCTTCGATGAGCCTCCCATGAAAATTGCTGTCATCGGCGCAACCGGCACAGTCGGCCGCGCGGTCTTCTCCGAATTCCAGCCGCGTCACGACGTGTTCGAAATTGGCGCCACGCGAGGTGCGCATCGCGTCGACCTGACGAAGATCGACAGCATCCATACGCTGTTCAAGGCAATCGGTCAGGTCGATGCCATCGTGGCCACCGCCGGGCACGTGCACTTCGGCGAACTCGCACAGATGACCCCCGAGCAATTCCGCATTGGCCTCGACGACAAACTCATGGGCCAGGTCAACCTCGTGCTGGTCGCGCAACAGTATTTGAACGACGGCGGCTCGTTCACACTGACCAGCGGAATCGTGGGTGACGAACCCATCAAATACGGCGCAAGCGCCGCGGCGGTCAATGGCGCCATTGAAGGGTTCGTGCGAGGAGCCGCGATTGAACTGCCGCGCGGCCTGCGCATCAACGTCGTGAACGCGACCATGCTGGAAGAAGCGCGTGAAGCGTTCGGCCCGTATTTTCGTGGCTTCGAAGCGGCGTCGGGCGCGCGTGTTGCGCTGGCGTACAGCCGTAGCGTCGAGGGCCTTGAAACCGGCCGTATCTACAAGGTGCGTTGAATGGTTAGCGAATGGTCGAGGGGCGAGTATCGGATCACCACGGACATCGGGTCGTTCGACTTCGACGTCGTGCACCGGTACTTGAGCGAGGTGGCTTACTGGTCGCCCGGCATCTCGCGCGAGAAGGTGGAGCGGGCTGCCGCGCATTCGCTTGCGTTCGGCCTGTTTCATCGCGGCGCGCAGATCGGTTATGCCCGCGCGATCACGGACACCGTGAGCTTCGCGTATCTCGCCGATGTCTTTGTGCTGCCAGGCCGTCAACGCGGCGGCCTGGGCACATGGCTGGTGGAATGCGTGCTGGCACATCCGGATTTGCAGGGCTTGCGCAAGATGATGCTGACGACTTCAAGCGCTCACACGCTATACGCCCGCTTCGGTTTTGCCGTGCCCGCCGAACCGGAAAAGCTGATGGAAAAGCGCGCGCCGGAGTGACGTCGCGGTAATGTTTCAGCCGCCGGTCACGCCCTGCGTATTGACGTAAAGCGAGTACAGGCCGTGACTCGCCGCCATGAACAAGCGGTTGCGATAACGGCCTCCAAAACACACGTTGGCGCAGCGTTCGGGCAACGCGATATGTCCAATCGCCTCACCTTGCGGCGTGAAGATCCTGACGCCGTCCAGTTCGTCGCTGCCCATGCCCCAGCCGCACCACAGGTTGCCGTGCAGATCGACGCGAAAACCGTCGGGCGTGCCCTGCCCGGCATCGATCAACTCGCGCTGATTCGTCAGCTTCAGGCCGTCGCTGGAAATATTGAAGGCGAGGATCTTGCGCGGCGACGCACGCGAATCGACGATATAAATCACCGACTCATCGGGCGAAAATGCGAGTCCGTTCGGGCCGATCAGCGTGTCGGTCATCATGGTGATCTCGCCGCTCTTGCCATCCACGCGATACACCGCCGGCTTCAACTCCGGCTCCTTGCGCTCGCCTTCATAGAAGCCGTCAATACCGAAGGTCGGGTCGCTGAACCAGATCGAGCCATCGGATTTCACGATCACGTCGTTCGGTGAATTGAGCGGCTTGCCGTTGTACTGATCGGCAAGCACGGTGATCGAACCGTCGTATTCTGTGCGTGTTACGCGGCGCGTGAGATGCTCACACGAGACCAGTCGCCCTTCGCGGTCGCGGGTGTTGCCGTTGGCGTTGTTCGAGGGCTTGCGGAACGTGCGGACCTCGCCCGTTTCCTCGTCCCAGCGCAGCATGCGGTTGTTCGGAATGTCGCTCCATACCAGCGTGCGGCTGTCGCCGAACCAGACCGGGCCCTCCGACCAGCGAGCCCCCTGATACAAACATTCGACCGACGCCATGCCGACGCGCAGCGCGTTGAAGCGCGGATCGAGTACTCGGACGGCGGGATCGGGATAACGGCGCTCCATCTGTTTTCATCTCCTGGTTTGATTGAGTCGTTTGAGTCGTTTGTTCAGTTGGGTCCGAGTTCGCCATCGCGCAGGCGCCACAGGCTTAACGGGTTGTCATCCTGGAGCGCAAGCGGCAGCAAAGCCTGCGGCAGGTCCTGGTAACACACCGGCCGCAGGAACCGTTCGATCGCCATCGCGCCAACCGAGGTCGCGCGGCTGTCGGAAGTAGCAGGATACGGCCCGCCGTGCACCATGGCATACGATACTTCAACGCCGGTCGGAAAACCGTTCGCCAGAATCCGCCCGGCCTTGCGTTCGAGGATGGGCAGGAGACGACGTGCAAGCGGCACGTCGTCGCTTTCCATCTGCAGCGTCGCCGTCAACTGACCTTCAATACGGCGCGCCAAATCCAGCATCTCGTCCTCGCTGCGGCAAATCACGATCAGCGACGTCGGACCGAATATCTCATCCTCAAGTTGCGGCGTGGAGAGGAATTTCTCGGCGTTCACCGTATAAAGCGCGGGCAGCGCCGGACACGACGCATCGGATTCGGCGCCGGTCGCAACGCGCTCCACGCCAGACTTATCGCGCTGCGCGATACCTTCCTGATACGCGGCCGCGATACCCGCGGTCAGCATCGTCTGAGCACCCTTCTTTTCGAAAGCACTCACCGCATAATCGATAAACGCCTGCAAATGCGGTCCTTCCAGCGCCAGCACCAGACCCGGGTTCGTGCAGAACTGGCCAACGCCTAGCGTGACTGAATCGACGAAACCCGTCGCCAGCGATTCAGCCCGCGCCGCCAATGCACCCGGCAGCACGAAGAACGGATTGATGCTGCTCATCTCGGCAAACACGGGAATCGGCTCACGTCTCCTGGACGCGATCTCGATCAACGCCAGGCCTCCCCGCCGCGAGCCCGTAAACCCGACCGACTTGATGGCCGGATGCGCGACCAGCGCTTCACCTATCGCGTTGCCCGCCCCGACCACTAACGAGAACACGCCTTCGGGCAATCCCGAATCCGCCACCGCTTTCTGGATCGCGCGCCCGACCAGTTCCGAAGTGCCCGGATGCGCCGGGTGCGACTTCACGACCACGGGGCAACCCGCGGCGAGCGCGGCGGCGGTGTCGCCGCCTGCTACCGAAAACGCCAGCGGAAAATTGCTGGCGCCGAACACGGCAACCGGACCAACCGGGATCTTCTGCAAGCGCAAGTCGGGACGCGGCAACGGCTTGCGTTCGGGCTGCGCCGAATCAAGCGTGGCAGCAAGCCAGCGCCCTTCGCGCACGAGCGACGCGAACAGTTTCAATTGTCCGATCGTGCGGGCGCGCTCGCCTTCCAGGCGCGCTTTGGGCAACGCAGATTCGGCTTGCGCGCGTTCGATCAGCGTGTCGCCGAGGCCAACGATGTTGTCCGCAATCGCTTCCAGGAACTGCGCACGCGTTTCGAGCGGCGCGAGCCGGTAGGTATCGAATGCCTGCTCGGCAAGGTCGGCCGCGTGGGCAACTTCCTTTGCTCCACCGCCGCCAAAAGCCGGCTGCAAGTCGACGCCGCGCGCCGGATCGAAGGCATGCAGCGTGGTGTCTTTTCCGCGCACCGCCGTGGCACCGGTCAGCATTTCTCCGGTGATCTGCATGTGAACTCTCCTGAAAGCAGCGACTATCGCGAACCGCGATGGTCGCCGTGGGTGAAAAAGACCCGCTGACCTGAAGGGCGAGCGACCTTGCTCTTTGCCGTGGACTGTCACGCCGCAAAGAAAGTTTCAGCGTTGTGCGGGTGCTCCCAGCGCTAGGTTCAGCGCTTCCTTCGCCGCTGTCGAAGCAAACTGCTGGCCGGCCCTCGTGCAGCAGAACTTAAGGCATGGTCATCATGCGCGGCCCGCATGACGGTACGGCGTGAGCCAGCCCAACCCGTCGGACGTACCCGCGCGCGGACGATATTCGCAGCCGATCCACCCGCCATAGCCGAGTGAATCGATGAGATCGAAAAGGTACGGATAGTTGACTTCGCCCGTATCCGGCTCGTTGCGGTAGGGTACGCCGGCAATCTGAATATGGCCGATACCCGCGTTGCGCCGTTTCATGTCGCGGCGAAGCTTGACGGCCAGATCGCCTTCCACGATCTGGCAGTGATAGCAGTCGAACTGGACTTGCAGGTTCGGCAAGCCGATCTCATCGCAAATCGCTTGCGCTTCATCCTGCCGGTTCAGGAAATAGCCGGGCATGTCACGCGTATTGATCGGCTCGATCACGATGGTGATGCGAGCTGTTTGCGCCATGCTGGCGGCGAGCGTCAGGTTCTTTATATAGACATCGCGATGTTGTTCGCGCGAGTGCGGCGTTGGGTGTGGCGCAGGGTGTGGCGCTTGAATCAATCCGGCCATTACATGGACCCGGTCGTTGCCGAGCGCAGCGGCATAGTCGAGAGCAATGTCGATGCTGCGCCGGAACTCCTCCTCACGACCTGGCAGCGAAGCGAGGCCGCGTTCGCCGCCGGTCCAGTCGCCCGGCGGCGCGTTGAACAGCACCTGCTTCAGGCCATTGTCCGCGAGCTGAGCCTTGATCTCCGATGGCGGGAATTCATAGGGAAACAGGAACTCCACCGCCTTGAAACCATCACGCGCCGCCGCGCCGAAACGCTCGAGAAACGCGTGTTCGTTGTACATCATGGTGAGGTTGGCGGCGAAACGCGGCATGATGAATCTCCTGCTGATCGGGTAACGCCGAGCGGCCGGCGTCGCGGGCAAGCATTGCCGGAGCGGCGTGCAAGACAAACTGCGCAAGTCCCGCGCCCGGTTTCCGCGCGGTCCGTCATCACCCTTCGCTGCCCCCTCGCCGCGATGATATTCCCGGACCGCGCGCCCGGCATGATCGGTAAAAACCCTCGTTACGGCGAAACCGGATGGTCGATCAGCGCGAAAGCATCGCGGATTTCCGGCGTGCTTTTCGGGCGCACCACCCGCGCGACCTCGAGCCCGTTGTCGAGGAAGATCAGCGTTGGCCACAGTTTGACCCTGAACGAGCGGCCGAGCGGGCGGCCGCTGCCATCCTCGATCTTCAGATGCCGGACCCTGGCGTGGCCCTCGAAAGCCTCCGCGATCAGCGGCTGGGCAGCGAGGCAATAGCCGCACCAGGACGTGCCGAATTCGATGACCGTCGGCCCGTCGAGCGCGTCGATGTCAGTGCGCGGCGGCGCGGAAAGTGCAAATTCAGTGGTCATCGCCATCAGTTATTTCTCCTCGGAACGCAACTACAGCCATTCTATTCAGCAACGACCTGGCGCGCTCGACGCAGGTTTTTTGCGCGGACTTTTCGCCTTTACGTTCTATACAAGCCTAGAACTGCCCAAAGCCAGTCAGCCCGATCAGGCTGCCCGCAGCCAGCAACCACAGCGGATGCAGCTTCGTCTTGAACGACAGGAACGCAATAAGCGCCGTGATGGCCGTCAGTATCAAGCGGGTGTCCGACGCTTCCGCAATCAACGACGCGCTTGCCGCGATCAGGCCGGCTGTCATTGGTACGAGGCCGAGTTGAACGTACCGCCGCCATGGATGGTCCTTGAAGCGTTCCCAGGCGTGCATGGCCGCGACCGTCACGATTGACGATGGGCCAAATTTTGCAATCGATGTCACCAGCACGCCCGGCCAGCCGGCCACATGCCAGCCGATCAGCGTCACGATCATCATGTTGGGTCCGGGCGCGGCCTGTGCGAGCGCGAACAGCGCGGAAAAATCCGCCTTCGACATCCACTGATGCATGTCCACTACCTGCCGCTGCATCTCTGGCAGGACGGTATTGCCGCCGCCGAAGGCGAGGAGTGAAAGCTGGCTGAAAATGGCCGCAAGCGAAACGAGATCGTGATTCATCGGCGCTCACCGCGCTTCACTTCGCGATTCACCCTCGACGCGACGAAAATCGAAACCGGTGTGAGCACGAGCATCACCGGCAACAACGGCCAGTGCAGCAACGCGATCGCGATGAACGCCAGCGTTGCGACCGCTGCCATGGAGAGTTTGCGCCGCAACGGCCACGCCACCTTGATCGCCATCGACACCAGCAAGCCCGCAGCAGCCGCGGCGAGTCCCGCGAACAAATGGCGGATGTGCGGGTCCTGATGCGTGCGTTGATACAGCACGCCGAGTCCGATCACGATCAGCGAAGGGCCGACGATCAACCCAAGCAGACCCGCCAGTGCGCCCGCCACGCCGCGAAATTTCATGCCGACCGCAACCGACAGGTTGATCACGTTGCCGCCCGGCAAAAACTGGCAAAGTCCCAGCAGATCGACGAATTCGTCGGAAGTGAGCCACTTGCGCCGCTCGACAATTTCGCGTCGTGCAAGCGGCAGCGCGCCACCGAACGCGGTCAGCCCGAGCGTCAGGAAGCCGATAAAAATTTCCGCGACTGTCGGCGGGGCGAGCGGCTCTTGCAGGGCATGATCGTGCATGGTTCGGCGAACGTTATTTTTACTTTTGAGAAGCGCAAAGCGTAACGCGTTATGGCCGTTGCTTCAAAGTACGAAATGCCTGTTTAAAGGGTGGCGCCGATTGTTTTGGGCAGCGAGAGGCGGTGCCACGGCGGCATTTCCGCCGCTGGCGGCGTCCGCCCCGTTCTCATCGCCCGATCCGGCTTACGAAGCCTTGACGTCGCCCCGTCCGCGGCGGGATTCGTAAGCTTTCAAATGCGTGTAGGCCGTTGAGAGTATCGGCGTACTGACCGTGACCTGCGCTCCTTTCGCCCCTTTGGCCCCCGCAGCACGCGCGATCAAATCGCCCACCACGTGATCCGCTTCGATCCGCGCACCGTTCTCGAGATCGCGCAGCATGGACGCGGTGATTGCGGAGCCAGCCTCCGTGAACATCGCCCGCGCACGCGCGACCACGGCTTCCGCAGGCGCAAAACCGTTCGCGCTTGCAATGGCGCGGGCTTCATCGAAGAGATCGAGCAGCAGTTTCTGGCCGCCCGGCGCCGCGATGATGTCGCCGACCGGCGCGCGCATCAGGCATGTGCTGGCCGCGAGCGTCGCGAGGAACACCCACTTTTCCCACATCGATTGAATGATCTCGGGGCTGGCTACCGCGTCGAAGTGCGCGCCGGACAGCTGCGCCGAGATGGCTTCGATACGCGCCGACAGACCGCCTGCGGGTTCGCCGAACGCCATGGAATGCAGCTTGTTCAAGTGAACGATCGTGCCGTCGGCGTCGAGCGTCACGGCCGCGATGCACTGGCCGCCGAGCACGCGCTCCGCGCCAAATTGCGCTTCGAGCACATCCAGGTGATGCATGCCGTTGAGCATCGGCAGGATGGCGGTGTTCGGTCCGACCGAGGTTTTTATCGATTCGATGGCGCCGTCGAGATCGTAAGCCTTGCAACTGAGCAGGATCAGGTCGAACGGCTCGCGTACGTCTTTCGCCAGCACGACGGGCGGATTGGGTATCGACAGATCGCCGTTCGGGCTGCGCACGTTGAGGCCCGTCTGTGCGAGTTGCGCAGCGCGCCGCTCGCGCACGAGGAACGTCACGTCACGGCCGGCATCGAGCAGCCGTCCGCCAAAATAACCGCCAATCGCGCCCGCACCCACCACCAGAATCCGCATATCCCGCTCCTTGCATTTAGTCTGATCAGAACGCCGGCCGCGGGTGCGGCGGCGCTACCTGGTTCTACGCTTGCCAGACGCCGTACCCGGCTTCCCGCAAGCCAATTGCCAATTCCACTTCCATCTCCCGCGCGCCTTCGTACGGCATCGGGTTATACAGTTCATAAAGCCGCGGCAACAATCGCAGCCCGAACTCCCGCGCATAGCGGTTCGACTGGATACCGGCTTTGTGTTTGTCAAAACGAATGTCGGGATCGATGCCCGTCATGCCTACGTAGACAAAGGGCATGCCGAGCACGTAATCCGGATTCGAGCGCCGGAACCGCGCTTCGTTCCAGACTGTGTCGGCCAGTTCGATCACGTACACGTGGTAATGGTGACTCCTTGGGGTCTTTTGCTGAGTCTTGTTCCGAAGCGCCATGCCTGTGTCCTGCGGTTCCCCTGCCGTTGCCTGTTCCCCCGCCTGGTTCGAGCGAGTCGCACCGCCCTGGCACCGCCCTTAAACCGGCCGCGGATGCTCATTCTAGACCGGTGTCACGCGTGTTGCCCGGCCGCCACCCGATGTGCCGCCGTCGTGCCGTCGTGCCGCCGCCCGCCTGCAGCCGGCCGTGCGAGCGTGCGATGTCTGCCAGCGTCGTGTCAAAGTGGTAATCTCGCTCCGTCTGCGCGTTCTGCGCGGCGTTCGCGTGTTTCCGTCTGCCCCGCTCACGGACTCGCGTAGGGTCCGTGCCGCTTTCGCCACCGTTTCCTGGCGC
>DASYLW010000179.1:0-29384 GCA_036009385.1 Caballeronia sp. | reverse complement strand
CGCAGTCGGCCAGAAAGCCACAGTGAAGCTTGCCGCCCTGGGAGGCAAACAGTTCGCGGCCCGTGTGCGCGAAGTGTCGCCCGCCGCCGATCCTCAAAGCCGTACTTATCGCGTCAGGATGACGCTTGAAGCGCCCACGCCGGAAGTCCGGCTTGGCATGACCGCCGACGTGGCGTTCGCTCAGGTGGCTGCATCCGCGCCTTCGGGGGCGTCTGCACAAGCATTCACGTTGCCCTCCACCGCACTGTTCCACGCCGGCAAACTGCCCGCGGTCTGGATCGTGAAGGCGGACGACTCGCTTGAATTGCGGCGTGTGGACGTGACGCGATACGGCGAGCGCACCGTGACGGTTTCCAACGGCATTGCGCCCGGTGATCGAGTGGTGTGGCAAGGAGTCCATACCGTTTCTTCCGGTCAGAAAGTTCGCGTGGTTGCGCCCTTGCATCCGGAAGATTTCGCGTCATGAGCGACCAGGAACGGGAATCAGCGAAAGCCGCTGAGAAAGCCGCTGCCAACGCTGCCGCCGCGGCGTCAGGCGATTATCGTCACGAGGAAGGCAGTTTCAATCTCTCGGCCTGGGCTCTGCGCCATCAGGCACTGGTTGTCTTCCTGATCGCGATGTCGACCATTTTCGGGGTTCTCGCGTACACCCGGCTCGCGCAATCGGAGGACCCGCCGTTCACGTTCCGCGTGATGGTCATCCAGACCTTCTGGCCAGGAGCCACCGCACAGCAGATGCAGGAACAGGTCACCGACAAGATCGCGAAAAAGCTTCAGGAAACGCCCGCGACCGACTTCCTGCGCAGCTACTCGCGCCCCGGTGAATCACTGCTGTTCTTCACGATGAAAGACGGCGCGCCCGCGAAAGACGTGCCTGAAGAGTGGTATCAGGTACGTAAGAAAGTGGGGGACATTGCGTACACGCTGCCAAGAGGTGTGCAAGGCCCGTACTTCAACGACGAGTTCGGCGACGTCTTCACGAATATCTACACGCTCGAAGGCGACGGTTTTTCGCCGGTGCAACTTCACGATTACGCCGACTCGCTGCGCACGGTCTTGTTGCGCGTGCCCGGCGTGGCGAAGGTCAATTATTTCGGCGACCAGGACGAGCGCGTCTACGTGGAGATAGCGAACACGCAACTCACGCGGCTGGGTATCTCGCCGCAGCAGATTGCTCAGGCTATCGACGGCCAGAATGCGGTTGCGCCCTCCGGCACGCTGAATACGCCGAACGACCGCGTGTTCGTGCGGCCGACCGGACAGATCACCGACATGGCCGCGCTCGCCAACACGCTGATCCGCGTCAACGGGCGCTCGTTTCGCCTCGGCGACATAGCGACTGTCAAGCGCGGATATCTCGATCCCCCCGCCACGCAAATGCGCGCGGGCGAGAAGCCGGTGCTGGGTATTGGCATCACGATGCAGCCCGGTCAGGACGTGGTGCAATTGGGCAAGGCGCTCGACGCGAAGGTCGCCGAGTTGCGCGGTCAACTCCCCGCCGGCCTCGTGCTTAACGAAGTATCGAGCATGCCGCACGCGGTATCGAAGTCAGTCGATGACTTTCTCGAAGCGGTCGCCGAAGCCGTCATCATCGTGTTGATCGTGAGCCTGGTGTCGCTTGGCGTGCGTACCGGCATGGTGGTCGTGATCTCGATTCCGGTCGTGCTCGCAGTCACTGCCCTCTTCATGTATCTCTTCGATATCGGCTTGCACAAGGTCTCGCTCGGAACGCTGATCCTAGCGCTGGGGCTGCTGGTCGACGACGCGATCATCGCTGTCGAAATGATGGCGGTGAAGCTCGAACAAGGCTGGAATCGCTCGCGTGCCGCGGCCTACGCCTACACCAGCACCGCGTTCCCCATGCTCACCGGCACGCTGGTGACCGTTGGCGGTTTCCTGCCGATCGCGCTGGCCAAATCCAGCACCGGCGAATACACACGCTCGATCTTCGAGGTGTCGGCCATTGCGTTGATCGCGTCGTGGTTCGCAGCGGTCGTGCTGATTCCGCTACTCGGCTACAAGCTGTTGCCTGAGCGCGAACGCGAGGCGCATCACGCCCACGATCATGAACACGATATCTACAACACCAGGTTCTACACCCGCCTGCGCGGGTGGCTGACGTGGTGTATTGAGCGGCGCTTCGTGGTGCTCGGCATCACGCTCGTGCTGTTCGTGATCGCGTTGGCAGGCTTTACGCTTATTCCCCAACAATTCTTCCCGAGTTCGGACCGATCGGAACTGCTCGTCGATGTCCGCCTGCAAGAAGGCGCCTCGTTCGAAGCCACGCTGCGCGAGACGAAGCGGCTTGAGAAGGTGCTGGAGGGACGGCCTGAGATCGACCATCTGGTGAACTTCGTCGGCTCGGGTGCGCCGCGCTTCTATCTGCCGCTCGACCAGCAATTGCAGGTGCCGAACTTCGCGCAGTTCGTCATTACGGCGAAGTCCGTCGAAGATCGCGAGAAGCTCGCGCGCTGGCTCGAGCCCGTGTTGCGCGAAAAGTTTTCGTCAATTCGCACGCGCTTGTCGCGACTCGAAAACGGTCCGCCGGTCGGCTATCCGGTGCAGTTCCGCGTGAGCGGCGACGATCTGCCGACGGTGCGCGGTATCGCCGAAAAGGTCTTCGCCGAAATGAGCGCCAATAGCGGTACGGCCAATGTCCAGTACGACTGGGACGAACCGTCAGAGCGCTCGGCGCGCTTCGATATCGACCAGAAGAAGGCGCGCGAACTCGGTATCAGTTCGCAGGACGTATCGAATTTCCTCGCGATGCAACTGACAGGTTATACCGTCACGCAGTATCGTGAACGCGACAAGCTGATCAGCGTCGACTTGCGTGCGCCGAAAAGCGAACGGGTCGATCCGGCGAAACTCGCCACGCTTGCCATGCCGACACCCAACGGCCCAGTGCCGCTGGGTACGATCGGGCATGTGGCGAACGATCTGGAATACGGCGTGATTTGGGAACGCGACCGTCAGCCGACCATCACCGTGCAGTCGGATGTGAAGGCGGGCGCGCAGGGCATCGACGTGACGCATGCAATCGAGAAGAAACTCGAGAGTTTGCGCGCCGGCTTGCCGGTGGGGTATCGGATCGAAGTGGGCGGGCCGGTTGAGGAAAGCGAGAAAGGCCAGTCCTCCATCAACGCGCAAATGCCGATCATGGCAATTGTCGTGCTGACGCTCCTGATGATCCAGTTGCAGAGCTTCGCACGGGTGATGATGGTGGTGCTCACCGCACCGCTCGGATTGATTGGCGTCGTGATTGCGTTGCTGCTGTTCAATAAGCCGTTCGGGTTTGTCGCCATGCTGGGCGTGATCGCCATGTTCGGGATCATCATGCGCAACTCGGTGATTCTCGTCGACCAGATCGAGCAGGACATTGCTGCGGGGCATCCCCGCTTTGACGCCATTGTTGGCGCGACCGTACGGCGTTTCCGGCCGATCACGCTGACCGCCGCCGCGGCCGTGCTCGCGCTGATTCCGCTGTTGCGCAGCAACTTCTTCGGCCCGATGGCAACCGCGTTGATGGGCGGGATCACGAGCGCGACCGTGCTTACGCTGTTTTATCTGCCGGCGTTGTATGCGGCTTCGTTCAAGGTGCGGCGTAATGAGCGCGCAGGGTTTGAAGATCCGGACACGCCCGATGCGCACAACGGAGGCCAGTCATGACACGCTCTGCCCTCACTGCTCTTGGCTTTGCAGCCGCCCTTTCCGCGTGCTCGTTTGGCCCGGATGGAAAACCGCCTGTCATGCCGACGGTGGCCCGCTATGGCGCCGACGCACAACCAACGCGCACCGTGGCGGCCGAAGGGGTATCGCAGAGTTTCGATGCCGGCGCGAAACCCGTGCCCGAGTGGTGGAAGCTGTACCGTTCGGAGCCGTTGAACGCGCTGGTCGATGAAGGCTTGCGCAACAGCCAGAGCCTCGCCGCGACGGACAAAACCCTCGCCGCTGCGCGCGAGCAACTGCGGGCGCAAGTCGGCGAGTCGATGCTGCCAAGCATCGATCTCGGTGGCCAGGCGAACCGGCAGCGTGCGATCGGTGTGCCGAACTTCGGTCCGCCCACTGTGCTCTACAACCTCTTTGTCGGCCAGGTCCGGGCGCAATACACGTTCGATCTGTTCGGTGCGGCGCGACTCGCTGACCGGGCGCTCGCCGCGCAGGTGGACAGCCAGTCCTGGCAATTTGATGCTGCCCGCCGCGCGCTCGCCGCAAACATCGTCACCGGCGCGATTGGTGCGTCGTCGTTGCGCGCACAAATCGATACGACCGAGCGCCTGATCGTCCTCGCCAATGAAGACGCGCGAGAAACGCAGCGCCGCTACGAACTCGGTTCGGCGTCGCGTTCGGACGCGCTCAACGCGCAATCGAACGCCGCCGCGCTCGCTGCTTCGCTGCCGGCGCTGCGGGCTCAGTGGCTTGCAACGCGTCATGCGCTTGCCGTCATGATCGGCCGTACGCCGGATCAGGCGCCGCCGGATCTCGATCTCGCGTCGCTCACTGTGCCAGGCAATGTGCCGGTGGTCGTGCCATCGGAATTGCTTGCCAGCCGCCCGGATATCCAGGCCGCCGATGCGCTGCTCAAAGCCGCCGCCGCGCAAGTCGGCGTCGCGACAGCGCAGATGTTCCCGAGCCTGACGCTGTCAGCATCGATGGGGAAAGCGGGCTTTAGCTGGCCGACCGCCCTGTCCGGCGCGGGCGCGATCTGGGGCATAGGCGCCTCGCTGTCGCAGCCGCTGTTTCATGGCGGCGCATTGCTCGCCCAGAAGCGCGCAGCACAAGCAAGCTATGAGGCGGCCGTGGCGCAATACAAGCAGACGGTGCTGAGCGCGTTCCAAAACGTGGCGGATTCGCTCGCGGCGCTCGAGCAGGATAACCAGGCACTCAGTTTCGCCGATACCGCCAGCCGCACTTCAATGAGCGCGTTCACGGATTCGGCGGCTCGCGAGCGGCTCGGGGCGATTCCGCCCTCGGCGTCACGTGCAAGCGAGCGCCAGTATCGCAATGCGCGGCTGGATGCTATTCGCTATGAAAGCGCACGGCTCAGCGATACCGCGTTGCTGTTCCAGGCAATGGGTTCGCCGGCCGGCGGCGCGACGAATCTTGCGGCTGGGGCGAAAGCAACGGAAGCAGCGAAATAGCCGTCGTTCTCAGGTCGCTCCCGGCCGTATTCCATTCGGACGCGTTCTCTCTCATCTGACGCGTAGAAACTGAAGCGAGCCCGGCATGCAAAGAGCCGTTCCGATATGAGCCGGAACGGCTTTTTGCACTCCATAAGCACTACCGGACAGTGTCCACGTCGCCAGGAGAAGCTTGGGATCAACGACATCGAATCAACGACATCAAATCAACGACATCGAATGTCACGAATCCCGATTCGCCGAAACATCGCAATGCGATCGGAATGCGGCCGTACCCTTCCCTCAACTTAACTTCTTCAACTTCTGCGCTGAAAACTTTCACTATTCAGATAAATCGCGTTATTTCGGATCGGAGTTTCCCATAGGCTGCGAGCTTTCGTGTATTCAAGGGAAATGCCATGTCTCGCTCACCGCTCCGCGACCTGTTTCGGCTCGTTCATTCAGGACTGGAAAAAATCGCGCTGGCGTGCGCCGCCTTTGGTTTGATGCACGCAACGGCCCGCGCGGGAGAATCCGCCGTTGACAGCGTGTCCGCGAGTGAGCAATGGAGCAGTCACGCAGCGCCCAAACTCGTATTGGATGACGCCTGGACCAACCCCGCAGCACCGACTCTCGCGGTTGACGATGCCTGGAGCGCACCGGCTGCGGACCGGTTCAAATCGTCCGGACAAATCCATGCTGCGTCATCAACGTCAACATCAACAGGGGCACCAACGTCGGCGTCAGCGCAAGAGCCGCGAACAGCCCCATCGAAGCGTGCGCCCAACCCGATAGCAACAACCATTGAGGACGCACCCTCGGCCCTCACGATGGATCGCTCCGACTGGAATGAAACACCGCGTGGACGTTCGCCCGGTCTGATCGCATCCCATGACGCGTGGCTCAAGCGCATTACACCCGTCGCCAAACCGGGCGAACCAGCGAAAGCGCCGGTACACAGTGCCCCCCCTGCGCCGGCCGATCCGTGGAGCGCGCCGTTGGCCGGCCACGCTGCATCGAACGATCTTGTGACGCCCGCGCCGATGGCTTCTTCTACTGGCTTCGACACCAGCTCGCACTCGAATTTCGTGATCACGCCCTACGTCCGGCTATCGCTCGTCAGCGATGCCCGGGACGCTTCATCTGCTGAGGCATCGCCAACGGTTTTGGCAACGGGTCGGCCGATGCATCGGCGAAGCCGTCCGATTGTTCGCAACGCCTCAAACGGGTCGCGATCATCGGGAACCAGGCGCGCAAGGGCAACCAGAGCGCCGACGCGCGCCTGGTGCCGTTCAGTGTCGGCAAGCGCGCGGTATCGGTAAAAGGCCGCTAAAAGGCGCCACGGGCACAGCGAACGGCGAAGGGAACCGCTCCTCGCGGACCGGCTCAATTGGTGATTAGTTGGTGATTAGTTGGCGATTTCCACCCGATTGCGTCCGTCACGCTTGGCCCGATACAAAGCCAGATCAGCGGCTTCAATCATCTGCTTCATGTCTTCGCCCGGCTGCGGCACCTGCATGACACCGCCCACGCTTATTGTGAGCCGATCGCTGGCCGAACCCGTATGCGGCACGGCAAGCGCCTCTACCGCCATGCGGATCTTTTCACCGAGCAGGCGCAAGCCGCCAGTCGACGTGGACGGCAGCACGACAGCGAATTCCTCGCCGCCGAAGCGGGCGGCAAGATCGGCGGGACGGTTCAGGCTCGATTCAATCGCGCGCGCGACGAGCTTCAGCACGTCGTCACCCGCTACGTGGCCGTAGGTGTCGTTGTACGACTTGAAGTTGTCCACATCGATCATCAGGAAGCCAAGTGGCGACTGTTCGCGCGCCGCGCGTTTCCACTCGGCGTTCATGTAATCGTCGAGACACCGGCGGTTCGATAAACCCGTCAACCCGTCCGAATTGGTCAGGCGCTGCAGTTCCAGGTTCGTCTCCAGCAGCTTCTGCTGCGACATGCGTAACGCGCGATACGCTTCGTCACGCTGCAACAAATTCAGATACGAGCGTGAGTGGTATCGAATCCGCGCAATCAGTTCAATAGTGTCCGGCAGCTTCACCAGATAATCGTTGGCGCCTGCGGCAAACGCGGCGCTCTTGATGCGCGGTTCTTCCTTCGTCGACAACACAATGATCGGAATATCGCGGGTCATTTCGTTCTCGCGGTATTGACGCACCAGCGTCAGTCCGTCGACGCCCGGCATGACCAGATCCTGCAGGATCACGGTCGGCCGCGTGGCCTGCGCGACGCGCAACGCATCCTCGGGGTTCGCGCAGTAGTGAAAATCCAGCCTCGGCTGATCCACCAGCGCGCGGCGCACCGCTTCGGCAACAATGGTCTGGTCGTCGACCAGCAGCACCATGACCGCGCTGTCGGCGGCGCTTGGCGCATTTAGCGCATCGGCAAGCAGATCGGCGGCCGAACGCTCCTCGCCTGTAGCGTCGAGGAGCCTCGCCGGGCTTTCCGGACGGGATTCGGGGCTGCCCTGCTCGCGCCGCGCGCGCTCCGCCAACGGATCTGCATTTCGATGTTCCATGACTGAATCCTGTTCTGAGTCGAGTTCGAGCGCGTCATTTGCGCGACGATGTGAACGCCTTTTGCACGGCATTCGCAATGTTCGGGAGTGGCAGGATGGCGACCGCCGCATTCAGCGCTGCGGCTGCTTTCGGCATGCCGTACACGGCGGATGTCGCTTCGTCCTGCGCGATCGTGTGATAACCCTTGGCACGCAGGGCGGCGAGACCCGCCGCGCCATCGCGGCCCATGCCGGTCAGCAGCACGCCAACCGCGTTGCCGCTCCAGCGCGCGACCACGCTTTGAAAAAACACATCGATGGACGGCCGGTACGGCGTTGCCAACGGCTCTTTCGTGTATCCGAGCCTGTTTCCGCCGCCACAGAAATGCAGGTGGTCATTGGTCGCCGCAAGCAGCACACAGCCCGGCTCCGGCCGGTCGCCCTCGCGCGCCACGCGCACCGGCAGCGTCGACTGTTCGTTGAGCCAGTCAGCCATCCCGATCGCAAAGGCCTGGTCCACGTGCTGGACAATCACCGTAGCAGGCGCGAAGTCGGCCGGCAGCGCGGCCAGCAATGTCGCTAGCGCGCTCGGACCGCCTGCCGACGCACCGATCGCGAGCAAGTCGGTGTCGGAGGTAATACGCGGCGCGGCGGCGATCGGATTCGCGGCGGCTTTCGTGGCCTGCTGCGCGGCAATTTGGTCGATCTTGGCAGTCAGCGCGGCAATCCCCCGCTTCGCGTCCGGACCGGCGAGCACCGGGGTGTCGACGGCATCCAGCGCGCCCGCGCCCATCGCCTCGTAGACCCGCCAGGCGTTCGCGCCCACATCCACGGTCACGATCAGGATCGCGCACGGCGTCTCGCGCATGATCCGCCGCGTGGCTTCCGTGCCGTCCATATGCGGCATGACGAGGTCCATCAGCACGACGTCCGGCTTTTGCGCCATGCAGTAATCGACCGCCTGCGCGCCGTCACGGGCGACCCAGATCACCTCTAAGTCGCGCCGGGTCGCCAGCGCCGCGCGCAAGGCGTCCACCGCCAGCGGCATGTCGTTCACGATCCCGATCTTCATCGCTCGCCTCTCTTTTTTAGTGTTCTCTCACGACTGCGCTTCGCCGATCAGATCGCGCACTGCATCGAGCAAGGTCTGGTCGTGGAAACTGCCTTTCGCCAAATAATAGTCTGCTCCGGCATCCAGCCCCCGCTGGCGGTCTTCCGCGCGATCCTTGTACGACACGATCATCACCGGCGTCTCGCGCAGTTGCGGATCGCGGCGGATCAGCGTCACCAGTTCGATGCCGTCGAGGCGCGGCATGTCGATGTCTGTGATCACCAGGTTAAAACGCTCGCTGCGTACCGCGTTCCAGCCGTCCATGCCGTCGACGGCCACGGTCACGTCGTAACCGCGTCCGGCCAGCAGCTTGCGTTCGAGCTCACGCACGGTCAGCGAATCGTCCACCACCAGCACGCGTTTTCTCGACGCGGCGATCACGCTCGCCGTGCCGGATGAAACACGCCCAAGCTCGCCGTCGACAACCAGCTTTTCGACCGCGCGCAGCCAGTCGTCGAGATCGGCAATCAGCAGCGGATCACCGTTTTCCATCAACGCACCTGCTGCGATATTCGGCACCTTCCCCAAGCGTTTGTCGAGGGGCTGCACGACCAGCATGCGCTCGCCGAGGAAGCGGTCGACGACCACGCCGTAGCACGCCGCGCCCTGCCCGATCACGACGACATTGAGCGTATCGCTGGTGGTCTCGAAGGTGCCTGAGCGGAGGATCTGGTGCGCGGTGACGATGCCAAGCCGCCGCCCTTCGAACGCGAAATGCTGATGCCCTTCGAGCAGGTCGATCGATGCCCGCGGCAGAACAAGCGTGCGTGTCACGTGCGCGAGCGGCAGGCCGTACGGCTCGCCATCCACTTCAACGATCAGGCTGCGGATCACGGACAGTGTCAGCGGCAACTGCATCACGAAACGCGTGCCGACGAGCGCTTCCTGCGTGACACGCAGGTTGCCGCGAACTTGCCGCACGACATCCTGTACCGCGTCCAGGCCAACGCCGCGGCCGGAGACGTCGGTGACGGTGTCGCGCATGGAGAAGCCGGGCAGGAACAGGAATTCAAGCAGTTCGGTGTCCGAAAGGCGCGCAGCCGTGGTCTCGCTGGCGAGGCGTTTCTGGACGATAGCCCGGCGCAGCGCGTCCAGGTCCACACCGCCGCCGTCGTCGCCGACGCTGATGAAAAGCGAACCCGCGCTATGACGGGCTTCCAGCGTAATCGTGCCTTCCGCTGGTTTGCCAAGAGCCCGGCGCAGCGATGGCGCTTCAATGCCGTGATCGACCGCGTTACGCACCAAATGACCCAGCGGCGCGTCGAGCAGGTCCAGGATGTCGCGGTCCACTTCCGTCGCTTCACCGGCGATCACGAAGCGCACTTGTTTATCGAGCGAACGCGCGACGTCGCGGACCATGCGCGCAAAACCGCCGGTGGCATCGAGGAAAGGCCGCATCCGGCATTCGAGCGCTTCGTCGTAGAGTTGCTGCGAGAGATGCGTCGAGCGCCGGTCGTAGTTTTCCAGCTCGGCCAGGCGCTCGCCGAGCTGGCGATGCGCCTCCGCGTTGAGACGGCGGACTTCATCCAGCGAATCGAGCGTGCGCGCGTCGAGCGCCGCGCTCGGAGCTGCCGATGAAGTCGAGGCAGAGGTGGCCGCCTCGGTCAGCGATTCGTGCAGGAAATCAAGCGCCCGGCTTGCGTCTCGCTGGATCCGCTTTACGCGCAACATGGATTGGGCGAAGGGTTTAAGCCAGCGCGACTCGACCAGCGATTCGCCCGAATGACTCAGCAAACGGTCAAGCGTGTCAGCACGAACGCGCAGCATGCGAGCCGGCTCACGCGGTTCAGTGGAACGGACCGGCTGGAAGGGCGTAGCTTCCACGGTTTCCTGTGTTGCCTCGCCCAGCGGCACGGAGAGCGTCAGCTCATGCGATAGATCGACGTCAGCGTCAGCCTGAGGCGCTTCAAAAACGGATGGAGGCGGCACCGTGGCCAGGCCGTCCATCCGTGCATTCAATGCGCCGACGAATGCGTCCACGTCCGTCTGCGACACACTTTCGTCGCCGGAGCCTTGGCCGATCCGCAAGATCAGGTCGACGCCGCTCAACAGCACGTCGATCATCCCGGCGTCCACGCTCACGCGACCTTGTTGTGCGCCGACGAAGCAGTCTTCCATCACATGCGCGAGGCTCACGCCGTCGGGTACGCCGACAATCCGCGCCGCGCCCTTCAGCGAGTGCGCCGCACGCATGCAGGCTTCGAGCGTCACGGGGTCGCGCGGGGCGCGTTCCAGCGCGAGCAGGCCATCGCTCAGAATCTGAGCCTGCGCCCGCGCTTCCTCGCGAAACAAGTCGATGAGCGACGGCTGGCCGCGGCTTGGCCCCTGCCCCGTTTCAGCGCCGCTCATGTGAAACTCCGGTTCAAGGTCTCGAAGAGTCTAGCCGCGTCGAGCAGACCAACCGTCACGCCATTGCACGTCGTCACGGCCACCGCGTGGGACGCCGACATGCTGGCGATGGTCGTCGGCACCGCCTGGAAATCCGCGCGCGCAAAACGATGCACGCCATCGACGGCATCGACGGGGAACACGATCGGGTTGCGGGAGTTGCTCGAGTTGCTGGAACCACCGCGCTCGCCAGCGTCCCTGCCCGGTTCAATGACCAGCAAGCGCGCAAGATCCCGGGCATCGATACCCTGCTGGCTGCTCTGCTGCCCGGGCCTGCGTCCATCCTGCCCCACCACCGACGCGATCCCGAACAGCCGTGCCAGCGACGCACAAACGAGCAACGACCCCCGCACGTTCACCACGCCGAGCACCGCGCGATGACGCCGGTGCGGCAACGAGTGAATCGGGCGCAACTGCGCGACCTGCTGGAAAATCGCGGTGGGCAAACCCAGCCATTCATCGCCGATGCGAAATACGAGCCACGACGTGGCATCCGCCTCGCGGGCCGCGTATTCGTTCAGCGACTGCGCCGTCTGGCGATGCAGGATCTCTTGTCCGATCGCGGCATCGGCGGATTGTTCACGGTCCAGCACGCGGGCCGCAGCCGCATCGTGCACAGGACAATTGCGGCAATGAATGTAGCCGGCCAGGCGCGGACACGAACCATCGCCGCGAACGCCGATGCGGTTCCAGCAGTCGTCGATCGGAGCATCCATATCGGCAAACAATGACGACGGCTCGTCCGACACCGAAGCCGCATCCACATTCACATCCACATCTGCGGCAAACCTCACGTCTCGCTGGTCGCGCGGATCACTCATGGCGACCTCCTGATGCACGTTCGGCACGTTCAGCGCGGGCCAGCAACAACTGCGAGCCCGAGTATCGCCTTCCAGCCTGAGCACGGCGGCAAGATGCGTCAGCGCCTCGCCATGCCCGGGGTCAAGATAAAGCGCGCGTTTGTAAAAACCTTTCGCCTCGCTTTGCTCACCTCGCGCATCAGCGATCACGCCGAGCAAGTAGTAGGCGTCGGCGCTGGCCGGATGCGCCTTGAGGCAGGTCCGCGCGATCTCGGCGGCTTCGAGCAACTCGCCAGCGTCGGCAAGTGCCTGGGCTTGTTTGAGCGTGCCCGGTTTGGCGGCAGATTGTTCGTTGGCCGCCATGGCGGGCGCTGCGCGCGGCGCGCCGGCAGCAGGCAAGCCGAATGAAAATGAGCGTCCAGGTGCATCGTTCAGATTCGCAGCTGGCACGGCTCGATGGCCAAACTTATGTGCCACGCTGGCCGCCGCGAGCAGCGCCTTTGGCGGCGCTGCTCGCGCAGCAAATTCCATTGCCCGCTGCGCAGCGGCGATGGCAGCGAACAGAGCGCGCGGCCGAACGCCCAAAGCTTGTTCGCCTGCGCTGTGCGCATCGATAAGCGTCGGCCGGGCACTCCCGGCTCCCTCGATTCCGTCTTCCGGCCGTCTGAACGCAAACGCCAGCACCAGCTTCGCCGACGCCATGCCTTCACGCATCATCAGGCCCGTTTCCGCAGGCCCGACAAACAGTGTCCCGCCCTGTGCAAGCAGGCCGTCCAGCACCCGCATGGCCGTGTGCTGCGTCTGCCGGCCAAAATAGATCAGCACGTTGCGGCAGAAAACGAAATCGAAGGGTTCGAACGTCTGCGGATCGAGCGTCAGCAGATTCGCCTGGCGAAACTGCACTCGCTCCGTCACCTCCGGCAAAAGCCGCCATTGATTGCCAGCTTGTGCAAAAAAACGCTCGCGAAATCCGAGCGCGCGGCTGCGGAACGCGTTGCCGCCATAGTGCGCGTGGCGGGCGATGTCTAGCGCACGGCCGCTGATATCGATGGCATCGATGGAAAATCGCTCGGGTGCAATACCCGCGTCGAGCATGGCCATGGCGGCGGTGTAGGCCTCCTCGCCTGTCGAGCACGGCATGCTCAGGATTCGCACCGGCTTGAACGGCTGGTCGAGTAGCTGCGCCCACGCCAGTTTGGCCAGTGCGTTGAACGCCTCGGCATCGCGGAAAAACCACGTCTCCGGCACGACCACCGCTTCGATCAAGGCCTGCAATTGCGCCGGCACGCCGTTCACCGCCATCCAGAACGCTTCGATACTGGCCCGCGATTCATCCAGACCGTCGGCACCAGCCGCGCGCCATGCGGCAAACCGGTCCGATACGGCCCGTTCGATCGCTTTCTCGCCGATAGACACAGGGTCCAGACCCATGGTCCGTTGTAAAAGCCCGGCGAACCGCACGACCTGCGCGTGCGCGAGCGGCTCGCGACGGCTTTCATGCGTCTCGCGGATCTTCTGAAACGCCTGCGCCGCGTGACGGGCCTGATCGGAAATAGCGAGGTGCTTCATGCTTCGCTCTGCGTAAAGAGTTGCGCTTGCACGTGCTCCGGCAACAGGTGTTCAATGCGCACCCATTGAACGAGGCCTTGAGCATCGCGTGCAAGCGGCCCGAGATAACGCGCGTCAGCCGCCTCGATACCAGCGGGCCTGAACGCGGCAGCGTCGAGTGTCAGCGTACGCGTGGCGCGTTCGAGCAAGACGCCGAGGCGCTTATGTTCGACACCCGTCGGGCTTTCATGCGGGTAGATGACCAGAGCAAGGCGCGTGGACAAACGTTCGTGTGAACGCCGGCCCAAGGCAAGCGCAGCCAGGTCGATGACCGGCACGGGCAATTCTTCGTACTCCAGCACGCCTGCGACCCAATCCGGCACGCCGGGCATGGCCTTCAGCGGCACGAGCGACAGCATGCGCTCGACTTGCGAACTGTCGATCACATAGCGGTCGTTATCGAGCGTGAACTGAACGAAGAGCATGGTCTCAGTGGCCGAACGAATAGTCGGAGAGCGCGACGGACATCACGTTGCCACCTTGAACCGCGACACGCCGGTGCGCAGGCCATTGGCAGTGTGCGTGAGGTCATCGATAGCTTGCGTCGACTGGCGCAGCGACTCGGCCGTCTGCTGCGCAGCTTCGGACAGTTGAGCGAGGGCCTGCGTGATCTGGTCGGCGCCGGTCGCCTGCGTCTGCATGCCATCATTGACCATGACGAATCGCGGCGCGAGCGTCTGCACCTGCTGGATGATCTGCGACAGTTGGCCGCCGACCTGCTGCACGTCCGTCATGCCGCGCCGGACTTCCTCGGAGAACTTGTCCATGCCCATCACGCCCGCCGCGACCGCCGACTGGATCTCCTTCACCATCTGTTCGATATCGAAAGTGGCGACCGCCGTCTGGTCTGCGAGGCGGCGGATCTCAGTCGCCACCACCGCAAAACCGCGCCCATATTCACCGGCTTTTTCCGCCTCGATCGCCGCGTTCAGCGACAGCAGGTTGGTTTGGTCGGCGACCTTCGTAATGGTGGCCACCACCTGGTTGATGTTGCTCGCGCGCTCGTTGAGGATCGCCAGCTTGCCGTTCACCGATCCCGCGGCTTCCATCACGAGCCGCATGGTGTCTTCCATCCGCGTCAGGCCTACCTGCCCCGTTCCGGCCAGCAGCGCCGACTGCTCGGCCACGCCGGACACTTCGTTCATCGTGCGCACGAGATCGCGCGACGTCGCAAAAATCTCCCTCGATGTGGCGCCAATCTCGGTGGTTGTCGCGGCGGTTTCGCTTGCCGTGGCCTGCTGTTCGCGGGCCGTCGCGGCAATTTCCGCCACCGAGGTCGTGACTTGCACCGCCGACTTCTGCGCCTGACCGACCAAGCCGGTCAGTTCGTCGGTCATGCGGTTGAAGCCCGCCCCAAGCGCGCCGAACTCATCTCCGCGCTCCAGTTGCAGACGCTGCGACAAATCACCGGTGCGCATTGCATCCACAACTTCTACCAGCCGCTGCATGGGCACGGCGATCGCCCTGAGCAGCAGGAAGCCGGCCCATGCCGCCACCAGGAAGGTCGCCAGCACGACTACGAGCAACGTGATTTCAGCCTTGCTGACAGAACCGCGAATGCTCTTGGACGAGCGCATCTGCTGCTCGTTGTTGCGTTCGACAAGGGCCCGCACCACGGTCCGCCCCGTTTCCCAGACCGGCGTGAGCTGGGTGTTGAAGGCGCTTGCAGCCGCCGCCTTCGACGCTGGAATCTCTGCCAGGATCTGCTCCTGGATCGGCGCATAAAGAGAGCGTTGCTGCTTGAAATCGTTGAAGAGACGGCGGTCTGTCTCGTCGAAGACCGTGGCCGTGTACTGGTCGATCAGCTTGTCGAGGGAGTCGCGGGTTTCGGCAATGCGCTGGGTGTCGCGACGAACCTGATCAGGCTCGGCATCGATAAATATAAGCCGCTGGGTCACGGTGTAGTTTTCAAACCACGCCGCGCGGATAGTCGTCGCGAGATAAACGCCCGGCGACGAATCTTCTTCCTGGCTGCGCGCATCCCGGTCGATCGCGCCGAGGAGGATGTACGAGCAGACGGCCATGACCAACATCAGCGCGAGAATCACGCCAAAGCTCACAAGAATCCGGTTTCGAATGGTTAACTGCTTCACGCATGAACCTTTTTCAGTAGGGTTGTGCTTCAGCGCCGACAGCGGGCGCACGGCACCCGGATCAAAAAGGGGTGCGGCGCAATTTTAAGACGGAAAACGAAACGCTTTGCGGATAAATACGGGCTTTTGTCCGGCCGCTGCTAGTCGGCGGCTCATCGACGGCTGGTCGAACAACCAGGTCGATGGCCACAGTGGCCGAAGTTGTGCACAGAAATTGGGGACGACCCTGTTGACAACCTTCTGACAAACCCCGGAATGCGTTGAACGGAAACGATTTTCAGGCACCGCTTCAAAGTGCGCCGTGCATGCGGATTCGAGTGTTTCAGCCAGCGAAGTTGTGCACACAAACTGTTGAAGGACCTGTGGACAAGCCTGCGGCTATCTTGTTAAGTCTTTGATAAGTACGAGAAAATTCGAATCGATGCGTCTTTGAACCATGCGTTGCGGGTTAGCGCGGCGTGTTGCCAAGCCCGCAACCGCCGGCGAGTTATCCCCAATAATTGTGGGCAGGCTTGTTGATAAGCCCGGGGCTCAACGCTTAAGTCGCTGATGCGGAACGGTTTAGTAGCCGTGACTTAAAAGCGCTTTGCGCAGGCTGACGTTTCAGGGAACACGAAAGGCCGGACGCTTCGCCCGAGCGACAGGAATTGCGCCGGTGCGACGGATCACGTCTCGAATCCGCTCGAGCAGGTCATCGACTTTGTATCGATCATCGTGGCGTAGGCGCTCGGCCACGGTCTCGAATGCCTCGTCAATGCGCAGCAGAATTGCTTCCGCCTCGGTGCGTTTCAGGCCCAGGCGCTCGCCGTACGCAATGAGCTGCCCGGGCACCGGGAAAACCTTCGACTTGTTCAGGTTCAGCGCCATCCGGCCGTCGAGCAACGGATAGATGCCCGTGCAGACGACATCGTAGATGGGCGAGAGCCGGCGCGGCCCGGTGGGATCGGTATAGACAATGCCGATGTTCTTCATATGCGCGTCGCCATCGCGAAGAAAACACGACAGCGCAACGCGTTCGAACAGGCGCAGCGATTGCGCGCGAAAATCGGCGCCGGTGTAGACCTCCACCGCCCGCCCGATCATCTCGTAACTGCCGCGGTATTTATCGTTGCCGGTCAGCACGCTCATGTCCTCGAAACCGAGCGCCGTGCCGTCCGGCGCGCGATCGAAACGCGCCATGACAAACAGCAGGCCATCGTTCGAGAGCCAGAAATCCGGCACGTCGAAACCCGCCTCGCGCGCCACAGACATGCACAGGAATTCGTTGCGAGCGATCCCCTCATAGTCGTCGCCCTCTGCCTTCACGATCACCGTGGTCAGCGGCAAGGTCGCGTGTGCGTCGAGCGTAGCCACGCCGGGTGTCGTTACGCTGGCGGGAATATCGGGAGCGAGCGGTACCACCGTCTTCGGCTGCACACCTGAAATGCCCGAGCCGAGCGCATATTTGCTCACCAGCCGCTCGAACAATTGTCCCGATGGCGACGACAGCAACTCGTCAAGCCGCTCGCCCTCACCCTCAGGCACTGTCTGGCCGTGCAGCGCGTAGGTGAGCCTGCCGATCTGGTTTCGCCCGGCGAGGAACAGCAGGAACATGTCGCTGGGAGTGCCGAAGCGCGCCAGCCGTTCTTCGATGATGTACCGCAAGTAACCTTCCGGGCGATTCATCGCGAACACGTTCATCAGCGCGCCGCTGCTGTAGCTTTTGCGCCGCACAGGCATGGTCAGCGAGACGGCAGCGTCCGGCTCGACTTCGCCGTAGTTGAAGACGAAGGTGCTCTCCTTCGCCAGCAGACCGGCCATGCCCTGGGGCGTGTGAACGTCGAGCCGGCGAATTTTGTCGAAGATATTTTCCAGGTCGAACGGCGGCGCAGGCTTAAGCGACGACGGCGTGCTCATTCGTCCTCCCTGAAGAAGAAGTCCAGGTCTTCGAAGACCACGGTATCTTTCGGGCGCAGCGTGAGGTCGTTGCCGAGTGCGTTGGCGATCCGGCAAAGCTCATGAAGACCGACGTTCTGCCCGCCCTCCGCATTGGTGATGGTGCGCCGGGACACGCCCGCGCGATCAGCCAGCATCTGCTGACTCATGCGCCGCTCACGCCGGAGGGAGCGGAGCTCCGCTGCCACACGCTCAAAATTGCTGATGGAGTCGGTGTATTTGCGCGTCATGATGCGCAATTGTAGGCTTTTTTTATGTTTTGCGCAGCATGGTGCGCATTTTTATCGATCAATTTCGTGCTGACCATTTGATATGAAATGCGCACGATGGTGCGCAAGTTGTCTTATATCGGTGAAATTGCGCGTCAAGATGCGCAAACCGATACCAAGAAGCCGACCTGCCGACGATCCAAAGAATAAAGCCCCCGCTCCGCCGGGCTTTACGCAAAAACACAAGTAGTGGGCAATCCGTCCCAGGCTATCAACTTCCGCGATAAAGCGCCGCACTGGCCGGAGTGGACACCGCCGGTCGGGCCGGGGCACCGCTTGCACCCTTCGCAGCTTTAGCCCTATCTGACGACGAAGACGGAGACGAAGCAGCCGCCGGATTCCCCACCCCCGGTTCCCTATACCCAGGTGCACCCTTCGCATTTTGCTTCTGCCCCGGCGGCGGTGCGGACGGCGCGGTGCGCATGTCGGCAAGCATTTGCGTGCACGGCAGCGGTTTGTTGTTACTCGGCGCGATCAACGGGATCAGCGCGGCAAACGGGTTAAGCAGACCGAGTCCGACCGCCGCCGCACCACGTGCTGCCAGCGCACCGGCATTCACGCCCACATGCGGGTCCTTGAACGTGCCCTTCACGTATAGAGGCGAGCGCAGCGAGAACACCCGGAAACCCTTAGTGTGCGGATGAATGTTCAGGTCCATCTCCTCGGTCTTCAGATTGACCGTGCCGTCCATGTTGATCACGGCGTCGTCGGTATCGAGGGCGAACACGCGCGATTCCAGCACGCCATTGGTCGCGACAAAATCTGCCGCCGCACAGTTGATCTTCACGTCGCGTTTGCCGAAGAGCTTTTCGTAGACCGCGTTCGCCACGTTCAGCCCCGCCGCTTCCATATACAGCCGGCTGACCGTGCCGTCCGTGATCAGCGTCTTGACCTCGCCGTTCATGGTTCCGGCGAGTGCGGCGGGCGAATTGCCAGTCGCCGATAACGCCGCGTCCCCGTTCACTTCTCCCAGCGCCGACTGCATCGTCTTGACGGTCGGCAGCAACTGCTTGAGCTTCAGATGCCGCGCCGACGTCGAGAAACGGCCCTGGAGCGGCTCCTTGCTGCCATCGAGATGAATGTTGGACGATAACGTCCCGCTCGCCACGCCGAACGACAGCGGTTCGAACGACAGCACGCCGTCCGTCATCACCACGTGTGTATAAAGGTTGGTAATTGGCAGCGCCGGGTCCTTGATGATCTTGCGGCCGGTGAACTTGACGTCGGCATCGATCGCCTTCCATCGATCCGTCTTGAACTCCCCGATCGGCAGCGCCTTCGACGACGGTTGTTTCTCCGGGTCACCACGCTTCGCTTTGCTCGCGTTCGAATCAGCGCCGATGATCGGGGCAAGGTCGGAGAACTGGAGCAGGTTCGACACAAGTTCACCGGAGAGCAAGGGCCGAGGCTTGCGCCCCACGAACGTCAGCGAACCATTCAGGTCGCTGCCGCCCACGCGCCCGGTGAAGTTCTCGTACCTGAAGACATTGCCGTCAGCCTTGAACTGGCCGACGAGCCGCCCTTCCGTTGCATACGGCGGCGTCGCGGGCAGCGTCACGCCGGCGATCGGATACAAGTGCTCGAGGCTCACGCCCTGCAGCCAAAGCCGCAAGTCAAGTGCGGCGAGATGAGCCGGATCCGTCACGGTCCCGACAAAAGCAATATGCGTATCGCCGATACGAACATCCGCCTGCACGGGGAACGGCCGAATGGCGTCCTGCAGCGCGAGCACGCCGCCGGCCTTACCGTCGCCGGACACCGCCACGCTGTTGTATTTGCCCTTCACCGACCAGCCGATGCCATAAGGGGGCACGGGCGGCTTCGGCCCTTCCTTCCTGGTGATACTGGTGTTCGCCGAGACGCTCGCCGGGTTCGGCGCGCTCGCCGCAGCAGCGGCAGCGGCCGACGCATCGGATGCAGCCGCTGCCTCCGATGCCGCAGCTTTGTCCACTTGCTGGTTCAGCTTGGTCGCGCCGCTCTTGCCGACCATCTGCGCCGATGATTTCTGCGAGGCCGCTTCCTGCTGCTTCATCACATCGCCGATGGGAATCATCTGGCCGAGCGTATTCACGACGACCTGCATGTCCGCTTTCGTGATTTCATCGGCATATGCAATATTGCCTTTGTTCAGCGCGATGTCATGCAGTTGAAGGTTCCAGGTCGACGGTTCGGTCGATTGCCTGAACTTCAACGTCCAGTTATTGCGGTTGTCTTTCAGGCGTTCCAGATCGACTGAGGGATTCACCAGGTTGATCGATGGAATCACGATGTTGCGCGCGAGCAGCGGCAGGATCGCGACCTGGAAATCGATCTCGTCAAGGGTCGCGAAAAATTTCTGTTTGGTCCAGTCGGGATTCGCGACCGTGATTTTTTCAGCTGAGAAACGTGGCCACGGAACCCAGCGGCGCCAGCCGGTTTCTCCGGGCGGCCGTTGCCAGCCGACCTTCAGGTCGCCCGTAATCTGAAACTGCCGGCCAATGGCCTGAGAGACTTTATCGTCGACCCAGGGGCGGGCCCGGTTCCAGTCGAAGCTCAGGAAAACGATTACCAGCACAGCGATCAGGACAATCAGAACTGCAATGATCCAGGCGATTGTTTTTCCGATTTTCCGGCCAAGCGCCATAGTGGCTCCTTCTATTTTTCTTGAAACATCACGCAGCACGTCGCGTGCCCGGCGATGATACCGGCGTGTTCCCATGCCGGGCAGGACTGGCATCCCCGCAATGCTCGACGCGTGAATAGCCCGATCAAAGACTCACGCGCAACCGACCTGAGGATCGCCTGAGCGCCGTTGATTTATGATTGCGCTCCTAGATCATTCCCCGAGCCTGTCTTCGCCATGTCCACGCACGCCGACACGCCCCTGATTCACGCGACAGAACTCACCCGCTACGACCCGGTGCGCCACGCTGTCTTGCTGCATCCCACCACGTTCAGCTTGTCCGGAGGCCAGCGCGCGGTTATCACCGGGCCGTCGGGCTCAGGCAAGAGCGTGTTCCTGCGTGCGCTTGCGCTGCTCGATCCTGTCGATGACGGTGTGATCCAGTGGCGCGGAACGACCATGGCGCGCACAGGCATTCCGGCGTACCGGCGACGGGTGGCTTACATTGCACAACGCCCGGCCATGCTGGATGGCAGTGTGGAAGACAACCTGCGTTATCCGTTTTTGCTGAAGGTGTATCGCGACGTGCGCTTTGATCGTGAGCGTGTGGTCAACCTGGCCCGTCGGGCAGGCCGCGAAGCCGATTTCCTCGATAAACGCGCGAGCGACCTATCGGGTGGTGAAGCGCAGATTGCCGCGCTGATACGCGTGTTGCAAGTGGACCCCGACGTGCTGCTGCTCGATGAACCGACGGCGTCGCTCGATCCGGCTTCGGCGCTGGAAATAGAAGCGCTCGTCGGTGCCTGGTTCGACGAGCGCCAGGGCGAACGCGCCAGCATCTGGGTGTCGCACGATCCGGCGCAGGCGCAACGTGTAGGCGAGCGTCAGCTCGTCATGACCGCGGGTACCTTGTCATGAGTGGATATCAGAGCCTGAGCCTGTTGGACATTGCTATCGCGGCGGCGCTGATCTTGATCAACGGGGCGTTATCGGTTGCGCTGAAGCTCGACCTGGAGCGCAAGCTGGTGTGGGCTGCGGTGCGCAGCGTCGTGCAACTGCTCGCGATCGGGTATGTGCTCGGCTGGGTCTTCCAGTTTTCACGCTGGTACGTCGTATTGCCGCTGATGGCGCTGATGACGCTGATAGCGGGGCTGTCGGCATCGAATCGCGGAAGGCGCACGTACGTCGGGCAGCGGGTGGATAGCGTCGTGTCGATCTGGGTGAGTTCGTGGCTGGTGGCCGCGGTGGGATTGTTCGTCGTGATCCGGATTCATCCGTGGTACGAGCCGCAATACGCCATACCGATCCTTGGCATGATCCTCGGCAACACGTTGACGGGCGTCTCACTGGGCATCGAACGGATGACAGAGGAACTGACGGCCGGACGAGGCGCGGTGGAGATGTCGCTCGCGCTCGGTGCAACGCGATGGGAAGCGGCCCAAGGGCCGGCGCGCCAAGCCGTGCGGGCGGGCATGATCCCGACCTTGAACCAGATGACGGTCGTGGGACTCGTCAGCCTGCCGGGCATGATGACGGGCCAGGTTTTGGCTGGGCAATCGCCATTGCAGGCGGTCCGTTATCAGATCGTCATCATGTTTTTTATCGCGGCATCATCGGCTCTCGGTACGGTGGGAGCGGTGTTATTGACCTACCGGCGGCTGTTCTCGCCGGAACACCGGTTCATGGCGTCGAAGCTCGTGGAGAGGGAAAAGCCGAAGCGCGGATAAAGCAAACGACCGAGTCCTCGCAAAATCCGGCAAACATATGACTACGCGCCGCCCGGCCGCCTGGCCAAAGCGTGAATCAGCGACTCTAGCCGCGCGAAGTCGACCGGCTTTGTCAGGTGATCCAAAAACCCGGCATCGCGGCATCGGCGGATATCTTCGTCCATGCCATAACCTGTTATGGCAACCGACGGTTTACCGGGTTGCAGATGGGTCCACGCGCGGGCGACTTCGAGCCCACTGCCATCGGGCAGTCCAATATCGCTGACCAGCAGGTCGAACACTTCGCCTCGGGCTAAAGCAAGCGCCTCGGCGACTGTGGTGGCAACGCCGACCTGATGCCCGAGCACCTCCAGCACCTGCGCCATGGCGGACGACGTGTATTCGTTGTCCTCGACGAGCAGCACCTTCAGCGACCGCACGATCTCATCCGGGTCCTGCGCGGCGAGCGGCGAAGTTTCATCTTCCGCCACGGCCTTTACGAGCGGCAACGTCAGCGTGAACCGGGCTCCCGTGTCGCGCCCATCGCTCTGGGCCGTCAGCGTTCCGCCATGCTTCAACGCGAGCGTACTGGCGATAGCCAAGCCCAGACCCAACCCGCCGAACGCCCGGGTGATGGAATCGTCGGCTTGTTCGAAGGCTGAAAAGATCCGCGGCAACGCTTCGGCGCTAATCCCGATACCGCTATCGGTGACTGAAATCGCGATGGTCGACGCGTCCGGATTCCACATCCGCACCGCAATACGGCCACCCGCCGGCGTGAACTTCACCGCGTTTTTCATCAGGTTCCACACGATCTGCTGCAAGCGCGCGGCATCGCCGAAAACCAGCGTGGATGTAGCATCTAACGTTGTTTCCAGTATCAAGCCCTTGCCGCGCAGATCGGACTCCGACATATCGAGCGCGCTCGACATCAGCGTCTCCAGCTCCACATTCGCAAAGTTCAACGAGAGTTTGCCGCGCGCAATACTGGTCAGGTCGAGCAGATCGTCGATCAAGCGCGCCTCCAGCTCCACATTGCGACGGATCAGTTCGAGCGTTGCCTGGGCGTCGGCCGGCAGCGCGTGACGTATCTCCAGCAAACGCACGGCGGCGACGATCGGTGTCAACGGCGTACGCAACTCGTGCGACAACACCGCCAGAAAATGATCCTTCGCCCGGTTCGCGGTCTCGGCCTGTTCCTTCGCCACCCGCAAGGCATCGGCGGCCATGTGCTCTTCGGTGACGTCGCGGATGATCTTGGAATAGCCGATCAGCTCGCCGTTATCGGCACGGATTGCCGTCGTCACGCCCGACGCGAAGAACGAGCGTCCGTCGCGGCGCCAGAGCCAGCGATCGTCGCTCGCACTTCCATCGGCTTGTGCCGTCTCCAGTTCCTGTGCGAACACATGGGTGTCGCGATCTTCCTGCCCGTAGAACACTTCGGCGGACTGGCCGACCACATCCTGTGCCGCGAACCCGAGAATTCGCTCCGACGCCGCGTTCCACGTCCGGATCCTGCCCTCCTGATCGAGCGTAATGACGGCGTAATCCTTCAGCGCATCCACCAGTAAACGGAAGTGCGTTTCCGTCTCCCGCAGCGCGCGTTCGACTGCAATACGCTGCTGGCGCTCGGTGCTTTCCGTCAAGGCGCGCCGCACGACGGCAGGCAGACGTTGCAGGCGCTGCTTGAGGACATAGTCGGTGGCGCCGCGCTTGAGCATGTCGACGGCATGCTCCTCGCCAAGCACGCCGGAGACGAAAATGAACGGCGTATGCGGCACGCGCTCGCGGGCAATCGCCAACGCTTCGACGCCGGAGAACACCGGCATCACGAAGTCCGCGAGGATCACATCGAAGCTGGATGTGTTGAGCGCCGCTATAAAACCTTGCTCCGTGTAGACGATTTGCACGTCGACCGCATAGTCGGCGCGCTCCAACTGGGTCAAGGTCAGTTCCGCGTCGAGCGCGTTGTCTTCTACGAGAAGCAGATGCAAAGGCTGCATGGTCAGGGCACTCAGGCAAACCGGCGCACGCGATACTGCGGGGCAGGTCGCATCGGGCAAAACAACGAAAGGACCAGCGGGCCCAGGCCATTACGCCGGGCACCGTGCAGGAGGAATACGCCAGTGTGCACCGGATTCATTCCGGCGCGCACTGACGGCGAACGCGCATTGACCCGGGCGGTGGCTCATTGAGCACGGCCCAGAACACGCCGAGATCGGCAATCGCCTGGACAAATTCGTTGAACTCGACCGGCTTCACCACATAAGCGTTCACGCCGAGCGCGTAGCTGCGCACGAGGTCCTGCTCCTCGCGCGACGAGGTCAGCATGACCACCGGAACCGCCTTCAGCGTTTCATTGGAACGGATGGTTTCGAGCACTTCCAGGCCGTCGATTTTCGGCAGCTTCAAGTCGAGCAGGATGACTGCGGGGTTACCTGGATTGCGTCCGATCCACTCGCCTTCGCAACGCAGGTAATCGATTGCTTCCTGGCCGTCGCGCGCCACGATCACTTCATTGGCAAGCTGGCTTTTGCCGAGCGCCACGAGCGTCAGTTCGAGATCACTAGGATTATCTTCGACAAGCAAAATGGGTTTCAGCATGGTCCGATACGACGGGTTGAAATGAAAGGTGGTGGGATCAGCCGCTCGCAATCGCTCATCAGTCAAGCACGACACATTCAGTTCTGCGGTGATGGCGGGGCCGGTGGCCCCGGCCTGCGCAGCTTGCCAGCCGCAGCCTCGGTAGCCGCAGTTTCGGCCCTGAATACCTTTGGCAGCGAAAAATGGAACGTGGCGCCCTCACTTTCGCGGCCTTCGGCCCAAGTCCGGCCGTCGTGCCGCTCGATGATCCGGCGCACATTCGCCAAGCCAATGCCGGTGCCGTCGAACTCTTCAGCGCGATGCAGCCGCTGGAACACCCCGAACAATTTGTTCACGTATTTCATATTGAAACCAACGCCATTGTCGCGCACGCTGACAATGTATTCATCGACCGTCGAATACACCGACAACTCGATTCTCGCCGATTCCCGTGTGCGCGTATATTTCACCGCGTTCGAGAACAGATTACGCAATGCGATCTGCAGGAAGGCCGGATCGCCGGTCACCGTCGGCAGCTCCGGAATAATCCATTCGACCTTTCGGTTCGCTGTCTCGGCGCCAAATTCCTGCGCGACCGATCTCACCAACTGGTTCAGATCGACGGTGACAGGGCGCAATGCGGCCCGGCCCATTTGCGAAAACGTGAGCAGGTCGTCCACAAGCACGCCGGCGAAACGCGCCGACTCGAGCATGTTGTTGAGGAAGCGCTGGCTGCGCTCGGACAGTTTGTCGCCTTCGCTTTCCCGCAGCAAATCCCCATAGCCGGCGATATGTCGCAGCGGCGCGCGCAAGTCGTGCGAAACGGAATAAGAAAACGCTTCGAGCTCCTTGTTCGCTCGACGCAGTTCGTTCGCGAGTTCGGCCAGTTCTTCCGCGTGGCGCAGCACGATGTTGAGCATGCGCAGCCGGAATTCACTCGCAATTTCCAATTCCACCGGGTGCCAGCGAATCGAGCGGTTGCGCACGGTCTCAAGCCACGGCGCAAAGTCCTTGCGCGGTGCCGCGCTGCCGTCCTGGCTCGACACGCGTTTGACCGGCTCGCCCGCCCATGTGATCGTGCGCGTGGTTTCGGGACGGAACCATAGGACGTAGTTGCGAAAAATCTGTGAGATTGGCACAGCCAGGATGCCGCTCGCCGTGTCCGCATGACCCGATGCACGCGGCCAGGCTTGCGACAGTGCGTCGGTCGCGTAGACGCCCGACGTGCTCGACGACAGCCACTGCGAGAGCGCGAGCACGGTTTCCTGGTCCGGCGTGGAACCCACCAGCGTTGCTTTCCCATCCACCACGATCGCGGCACCCGTCGATCCGGCGAAGCACAGTAAATCATCAGGCGACGATTTGAGAGCCGAAAGATAGTCGTCTTGCTCGGCCAGGGCGCCCGTCAGACGCGACATCGTGCGTCGTAACCTCAGCAGATACGCCGTCTCGGCTCGCTCTTCCTTTGCCTCGATCTGCAACGACACGATCTGCCCAAGGTGCTCAATAGCGACGCGCACTTCGAACGGTACAAGACGCGGGTCGTGGTGGTGGCAGGAAATCAGGCCCCAGAGTTGTCCGCGCACGACCAGCGATACCGACATCGACGCATGCGTGCCCATGTTGCGCATGTACTCGAGATGGATTGGCGAGAAACTGCGCAGCGCGGCATAGGTGAGGTCGGTCGGGCGGCCAGTCACAGGGTTCAGGGCAGGTACGAGCCGCGCGGCTTTCGCCTGCGCGTTCGCGACGAGCCTCACGCGCTGTTTCACATATAACGCGCGCGCCTGACGCGGGATATCAGAGGCGGGGAACAACTGGTTCAGGAACGACGTGTAGCCGTCTTCGATATGCTCGGCCAGCACCTGGCTACGGCCCTCGTCATCGAATTTGTAGAGCAGCACGCGCCCGAAACCCGTCATCGCGCGCACTTCGCGCACGGCGAGCTCACCGAGTTCGGTCAAGGTCCCAACGTCCTGCAGGCTGCGCGTGAAGGTGCGCACCAGCGGATACATTGATGCAAACACGTCTGCATTCGAATGCCGTGCAATTTCGAGTTCGACGATCAGGTTGCCGTCGTGCCTGTGCATCGTGATATCGAGTTCAGGACCGTCCACGTCCGTGGCCAAATCGTCCTGTACAGCTTCACGCGCTCTGAAGAACGGGTTCCCCATCACGCCGACATAGAGCGGCGCTTCATCAAGCATGGCCGTGGCCGCGGCATGTGCGACCCGCGCCGCAGCGGCGGCGCCGATCACCACGTCCACCGGCTTGCCGAGCAATTGCTCCACCGGACTGCCCGCGAGCGCCGCGATATTTTCGCTGGCCTGGACGATGGCAAGTGTGCTGGAGAGGCATAACAGATAACCGTGGGGCTGGATCCCGCCGGGAATATGGATGGGTTCGGCATCGCACTGCGCACTCGCCGCGCCCGCCCCGCCCGCTGTAAGTGTCCGGCGCGTCGGCTCTGCGCCGGATACCGCTTCCCGGTCCGCAAGTGTGGTTCCCTTCAAATCCGGACTCGATACGTCGGGATCATCTTGCCCGCGCATGGCCGCCGGATCCGGCGACACTGGCTCTGGCCCACTGCTCATGCCGTCGCTCCCCACCCTGTGCGGACTTCTCCGAGCCAGCCGTGCAACCCGTCGAACGTGGCGATCGCGGCATCCACTGCTTCGTCGTGCTGCCCAGGCGGCACGTTCGCGCTCGCGGTCTCGCGGAACGCTTTCCACATGCTGCCCGTGCGCAATCCATAACCTTCGAAATAAGCATTGCCGGAGCCGCTTTGCAGACCGAACAATGTCGCTACGTGTGGCGCGATAAAGCGCCCTCCAAGCGTGGAACCCTCCATCACGTACATGGAGCCGAAAACGCGGCCGATGCTGTCCACTGCAGGCAGCCGTTCAATTTTCGTCACCTTGTTCGCGCGATCGTTATCGCCGGTCAGGAGCGCCAGGTCCGACGCGAGCAGCGACGCCTTGCGGCGCTCTTCGAAAAAATCGCGCAGACGCGCGGGCAGACAAGTCGCCACCGCATCCTCCCATGGCGCAACGTATCCGTAAAAGCCCTCAAGCAAGGCCACATAGTCCTCCCGCGGCCACTCAAGACGCATCAGGTCCAATGCGTTTTCCAGCCGGGTATGACACTCGGCGGTTTCGTTTTTCAGACGGGACAGGAGATCGTATTGCATGATCCATTCAATAAGTTTCCGCGGATTCGCCACGCGAATGCCGCATGTTGACCCGGATGCCAGATGCCGGATGCCGGATGCCGGATAGACATGCTGGCCGGCGCACGGCATTGCTACAGGTCGTCGTGGCTGCGGCGGGAGCCGGCACAGCACTGCGGCAGACGGGGCATCGAGCACTCACGGCTCGTGCCGGTTCGGCATCGATTACCGGTACACAGGTCGATACGCGCGCAAAAACGGCAGAAACAACTTCAGCCGACAGGAGCGAACGCCTTTCTCACTTTGGCTTGCACGAGGCCGTGCAAGTTCTCCAACGCCGCGCGCCCCATTCTACGCAACAGGCGCTTTGTTGACCACGGGCAACAATCGCCGCCGCCGCATCACGGCTTGCGCTTGCCACCCTGGTCTGCGCGACCACCGGTTTGAGTGCGCTCCTGATACTCCGCGCCGCCGCGGCGGTCCGTGTCCTGTAAGCCACGCTCCAGCTCTTCATGCGCCTGCTCGCCGACTTTACGCGGTCCCTCTTCCTGCTGCGAAGCGGGACTTTGATCAGTCTCATGCGGTAGCGGCACGTCCGCGCCATCGTCGCGTTTTTGCTGGACCGGATGCTTGCTTTCCAATTCGCGCCCATCCTGCGCCAGACCTTGGCGCGTAGCGTTGGCGGCGGCGTCTGATGTGTTGCACTGATCAGTCATTGCAACCTCGCTGTGGTAATCGTCATGCGGTGATCGTCATGCGGTGATCTTTCCCTTCGTTCACTTGATATCGAGCCGCTTCTTCATGGCAGCGTCGATGCGTTGCCGTGTTTTCGGGTACTGGCTCCACGGGTCGGTTTTGAGTGCATCGAGGCGTTCGTGCAGGTTGCCGATATTCCATTGATCGCCGCTCGTGGTGGCATCGAGTTCGTCCCAGGCGATAGGAACCGACGCCCCCATGCCCGGCCGCGCGCGAAGCGAGAACGCCGCGACCGTGCTCGACCCCCGGTTGTTGCGCAAGTAGTCGACGAAGATCTTGTCCTGGCGATTCTGCTTGCCCATCTTCGCGGAGAAATACTTGGGCAGCGTGCTGGCCATATGCTGCGCGACCGCCTGTGAGAACCCCTTGACTTCATCCCAGCCGGCCTGAGGCGTAAGCGGAACGACCACATGCAGGCCCTTGCCGCCGCTCGTCTTGCAGAACGATTCAAGGCCGAGTTCCATCAGCAATTCATGCGTCAGGCGCGCGGCCTCCTGCATCCGGCCCCAACCGAGACCTTCGCCTGGATCAAGATCGAAGACCATGCGGTCGGGCTTCTCAAGATTGGCTGCGAGCGCATTCCAGGTATGCATCTCGATCGTGCCCATTTGCGCCGCGCCCACCAGCGCGCCGACGTTTTCTATCGTGATGAGCGCCGGATGACCAGGATCGATGCCCGGATGCTGCTTGACGTTAGGAATGGTCAGCTTCTCGCTGTGCTTCTGAAAG
>DASYLW010000178.1:0-15819 GCA_036009385.1 Caballeronia sp. | reverse complement strand
GCGGGACGGGTATCGATGAGCTTGTGGCCGAATTGCTTCGCCAGCCGGTACGCAAAATCCGTCGCACCAATTTTCGGGATCGACAGGCCGCCGGTTGCTACGACGAGTGCGGCGCTCGAGATCGAACCGGCGTTGCAGTCGAGGAAAAAACGGGCGCCGTCGTGGCGGATTGCATCGACGGTGACCGGCCGGCGCCAGGTCACGCCGCCCGCGTCGCATTCGCTTTTCAGCAATTGGATGATCGATTCGCTGGAGTCGTCGCAGAAAAGCTGGCCTTTGTGTTTCTCATGCCAATCCACACGATGACGCTTGAGCAAAGCGAGAAAATCCTGCGGCGTATAGCGAGCAAGGGCAGAGCGGCAAAAATGCGGATTCGCCGAGAGGAAGTTGGCCGGTCCGGCATTGATATTCGTGAAGTTGCAACGGCCGCCGCCCGAGATGCGGATTTTTTCCGCGAGCCGCTCCGCATGGTCGATGAGGACCACGCGGCGGCCGTTTTGCGCGGCTACCGCGGCGCACATCATGCCTGCCGCTCCCGCGCCGATGACTGCGATATCGTAGGTTTCCATGGCGCGCATTGTAACGGGTGGTGTTCCTGGGTTCGACGCGGGGATGGACTGCAGGGCAAGGTGTGCGGCCTTGATCCGCATCGGCCGCCTGAGCAATCGTGCAAGCGCAAAGCGATTGGGCGGAAGAGCTCAAACCCGCCCACTGCTATACTTGCCTGTTACTGCAAACGCGTCTGTCCCATGCTTGTTCTTGGCATCGAAAGTTCCTGCGACGAAACCGGCCTTGCGCTCTACGACACCGAGCGCGGCCTGCTTTCCCACGCGCTGCATTCGCAAATCGCCATGCATCGGGAATACGGCGGCGTAGTGCCGGAACTGGCCTCCCGCGACCATATCCGCCGTGCATTGCCCCTCCTCGAGCAAGTCATGGCGGAAGCCGGAACGGTTCCAACGGATATCGACGCTATCGCGTTTACACAAGGCCCTGGCCTCGCCGGTGCGCTGCTGGTGGGTGCGAGCATCGCTAATGCATTGGCTATGGCGTGGGACTTGCCGACCGTCGGGATTCATCATCTGGAAGGGCATCTGCTGTCGCCGCTGCTGGTGAGCGAGCCGCCGCCGTTTCCGTTCGTCGCATTGTTGGTGTCGGGTGGCCATACACAATTGATGCGGGTAACGGACGTTGGCGAGTACGAAACGCTCGGCGAAACGCTGGATGACGCCGCCGGCGAAGCCTTCGATAAAACCGCCAAACTGCTGGGCCTCGGTTATCCTGGCGGGCCGGAAGTCTCGCGGCTCGCCGAATTTGGCACATCGGGTGCAGTGAAACTGCCGCGCCCGATGCTGCATTCCGGCGATCTGGATTTCAGCTTCAGCGGCTTAAAAACCGCGGTGCTCACGCATAGCCGCAAGCTCGGCATGAACGTCTGCGAGCAATCGAAAGCGGATCTGGCGCGGGGTTTCGTCGATGCAGCCGTCGATGTGCTGACCACAAAGTCGATCGCTGCGTTAAAACAGACGGGCCTGAACCGGCTGGTCGTGGCGGGCGGAGTGGGCGCGAACCGGCAATTGCGCGAGGCGCTGTCCGCCGCCGCGAAAAAGCGTCGCTTCGAAGTGCATTACCCGGATTTGTCGCTATGTACCGATAACGGCGCGATGATCGCCCTCGCCGGAGCATTGCGCCTCGAGCGCTGGCCCGATCAGGCCGTGCGCGATTATGCGTTCACGGTGAAGCCGCGGTGGGATTTGACATCGCTGGCGGCCGCGTAAGCAGCTTCATGACCGTGATGCGTCATGGCCGCCACAGCGCTTCAAACAACCCGCGCTGAAACCCGCTTGTCATGCTCGATCACGGCATAAGTGCTGTGATTGTGGATCGACTCGAAGTTCTCGGCTTCCAGCACATAGGCCACAATTCGTTCGTCCGCGTTCAGTCGCGTGGCGACATCGCGGACCAGGTCTTCAACGAATTTCGGATTCTCGTAAGCACGCTCAGTCACGAACTTCTCGTCGGGCCGCTTAAGCAGACCCGACAACTCGCACGACGCCTCTTCTTCCGCGATCCGGATCAAGTCCTCGATTTCGACATCACCTTCGAACTCCGCCGCGATAGTCACATGCGAGCGCTGATTATGCGCGCCGTACTGCGAAATCTGCTTCGAGCACGGGCACAGGCTGGTCACCGGCACGAGCACTTTCAGCGAGATTCGCGTCTCGCCACCACGCACCTCACCGGTCAGCGCGACCTCGTAATCCATCAGGCTTTGCACGCCCGACACGGGAGCCGTCTTCATGACGAAGTACGGAAACGAAACCTCGATACGTCCCGAATGCGCTTCAAGCTTCGCCAGCATCGACGTAAGCATGGTCCGGAATGCAGTCTGATCAAGAGGCGCGCGGTGTTCGTCGAGTAAAGCGACGAAACGCGACATGTGCGTGCCTTTTTGATCGGCGGGAAGATGAACGTCGAGATTCCAGACGCCAACGCCCGGCTGCAGTTCGCCGGCGGAGGTCCGGATAGTCAGCGGATATCGAACTGCTTTTACGCCCACGCGCTGGATTGGAATTTGCCGGATGTCGAGCGAACTCTGGACGTCGGGCATCGCAAAGGCGGGATTCATCTGATTCATTCTTTTTCCTTGTCCGTGGCGTGAATCGCGTGACGTGAATCTTGACGCGCACGGATAAAACCAGACAGGCGTCCCCGACGCCCGTCCTCACCCCACGTTCTTCAATCAGGCGACGCGTTTCGTCAGCTTGCCCGCATCGGCTTCGACGTTAGTGAGAAAGCGCTCGCGAATCGACTTGGCAATGCCGGCACCATCCAGTCCACACGATGCAAGCAGCTTGACCGGATCGCCGTGATCGATGAATACGTCTGGCAAGCCCAACTGCAGCAGCGGCTTGATGACCGCGCTCGCCAACAGGCTTTCCACGCATGCCGAGCCCGCGCCGCCCATGATCGCGCCTTCTTCCACGGTCACGAGTGCATCGTGAGTGGCGGCGAGTTCACGCAGCAATTCGGCGTCGATCGGCTTCACGAAGCGCATATTCGCGACGGTGGCGTCCAGTTCCTCGGCCGCCGCGAGCGCGGGCGCGACCATGGTGCCGAACGCAAGGATCGCGATGCGCTTGCCGGAACCCGCTTTCTGCGTGGACTCACGGCGGATTTCGCCCTTGCCAAGCGGAATCGCGGTCATTTTCTTGACGATCTTCACGCCCGTACCGGCGCCGCGCGGATAACGCACAGCGGACGGATTGGGCTGCTGCAATGCCGTATACAGCATCTGACGACATTCGTCTTCGTCTGAAGCCGCCATCACCGTCATGTTCGGGATGCAGCGCAGGAACGCGAGATCGTAATTGCCTGCGTGCGTCGCGCCGTCCGCGCCCACCAGACCGGCGCGATCGATAGCGAATACCACCGGCAGGTTCTGCAACGCAACGTCATGGATCAACTGGTCGTAGGCACGCTGCAAGAACGTGGAATAGATCGCGACAACCGGGCGCATGCCGTCGGCGGCGAGACCGCCCGCGAACGTCACAGCATGTTGTTCCGCGATACCCACATCGAAATAACGATCAGGGAAACGCTTTTCAAACTCCACCATGCCCGAGCCTTCGCGCATGGCCGGCGTGATGCCGACGACCCGCGAATCCTGCTCGGCCGCGTCGCACAGCCATTCGCCAAATACTTGCGTGTAGGTCTTCTTCGACGGCGCCGTCGACGGCTTGATGCCTTCCGCCGGATTGAACTTGCCGGGACCGTGATAGAGGACCGGATCGGCTTCGGCAAGCTTGTAACCCTGCCCTTTCTTCGTCACGACGTGCAGGAACTGTGGGCCCCGCAATTCCTTGATGTTTTGCAGCGTCGGAATCAGCGATTCGAGATCATGGCCATCGATCGGACCGATATAGTTGAAGCCGAATTCCTCGAACAGCGTGGCCGGCACAATCATGCCCTTCGCGTGTTCCTCGAGCTTGCGAGCGAGGTCCAGCATGGGAGGAGCCACGCGCAGCACGCGCTCCACGCCGGCACGCGCCGCCGCGTAGAAACGCCCCGACATCAGGCGCGCGAGATGGCGATTCAGCGCGCCGACCGGCGGGGAGATCGACATATCGTTGTCGTTCAGGATCACGAGCAGCGGCACGTCGTCGGCCACGCCAGCATTGTTCATGGCCTCGAACGCCATGCCGGCGGTCATCGCGCCGTCACCAATCACAGCGATGGAATAGCGGTTGTCGCCTTGCAGTTTGCTGGCGATCGCCATGCCGAGCGCCGCCGAAATGGACGTGCTGGAATGCGCGGTGCCGAAGGTGTCGTATTTCGATTCGCTACGGCGCGGAAAGCCGGAAATGCCGCCGGCCTGGCGCAGCGTCTTCATCTGGTCGCGACGGCCGGTCAGGATCTTGTGCGGATAAGTCTGATGACCGACGTCCCAGACAATGCGGTCGTGCGGAGTATCGAAGACGTAATGGAGCGCGATCGTCAGTTCGACCGTTCCCAGATTCGACGACAAATGCCCGCCCGTCTGCGACACGCTGTCGAGCACGTAGGCACGCAGCTCTTCGGCCAGCGGTTTTAGTTCGTGGCGGTCCAGGGCGCGCAAGGCGGCCGGATCGTCGATGGTTTTCAGCAAGTCGTACATCGTCGTCCCATTTAGGAAAACTGGCGGAAGCCGTTCGGTTATTGCCCGGCGCTGCTTGAAACAGCACGCATAAGGTGCGCAAGCTGCATCGGGCATGCCCGCCGGTCCCGCGTTTTATCGTATGTTTCAGTGCACCCGGTTCACAACCAGGTCAGCTAATTCCCCGAGCCGACCGGCACGCGGGCCGAAAGGCGCGAGCGCGGCGTGCGCATCGCGGCCCAGTTGCGCCGCCAGTTCGCGCGATGCATCGAGTCCGATGATCGACACGTAGGTCGGCTTGTCATCCTTCGCGTCCTTACCCGCCGTTTTGCCCAGCGTGGCCGAGTCGGCCGTGACGTCCAGAATGTCATCCACGACCTGAAAAGCAAGTCCGACCGCGGCCGCGTAGGCGTCCAGCGCCTTCATGGCCGCTGCGTCCGGCGCTTCGCCACAGAGTGCGCCCATTCGCACCGCCGCGCGCAGCAATGCACCCGTTTTCTTGCGATGCATGGTTTCAAGTTCCGGGCGCGACAGCTTGCGGCCCACGCTTTCCAGATCGATTGCCTGGCCGCCGGCCATACCGACTGAGCCGCTGGCCAACGCCAATTCACGCGTAAGCGACGCCTGCTGCGCCGCGCTCAGGCCGTTGTCCACCGTCAGCGCAACGAAAGCTTGCGATTGCAAAGCGTCGCCCACCAATAATGCCGTCGCTTCGTCATATTGCACGTGTACCGTTGGTTTTCCGCGACGCAGGGCGTCGTCGTCCATGGCCGGCATATCGTCATGCACCAGCGAATACACGTGAACCATCTCGAGCGCCGCGCTCGCCGCTTCCAGTTGCTGCGAACCCGCGCCAGTCAGCTCACCGGCTGCGTGGCACAACAGCGGGCGAACCCGCTTGCCGCCGCCGAGCACCGCGTAGCGCATGGCTTCATGCAATTTGGCGGGCACCACGTCCGTGCCTGGCAAATAATGCTCCAGCGCCGTTTCCACGCGGTCAAGGCTCGCGCGCACCCATTGATCGAAAGTCATAAGTCGTCCCCGTTATCTGCCGTTGTGCCGGCGCCCTGAGTGGCGCGCTGGACCTCGGCGGGCAGCGGTTTTAGTGTGTCGCCGTCGAGCACGCGAACTTGCTGCTCGACCTTCTCTAGTTGTTGCTGGCAAAAGCCGACGAGCGCGGCGCCGCGCCGATAAGCCGCTAGCGATTCTTCAAGGCTGAGCGCGCCGCCCTCCATGCGCGCCACGAGCCCCTCCAGTTCGGCCAGCGCCGTTTCGTAATTCTCCGGGAGCGGCGCGTTTTCCGCGCTAGCCGAGCCTTCCTGCGTTGCGGTCTTCGCCATGAATCGTGGGTGTAATGTCGGATTTTGGGAAACAAGTCGGACATTCTACGGCAAAAGCGGCTTTTCCGACCTTCGCCGTGCTCTCAACCATGCCTATGGCCTGTCTCGGCCCATTTCTGCTTATTTCTGAAAAAACGGAGAAAGGGCGCCAGCGTGCGCGATTGTGCGGAACTCCTCGCTGGGAATTGACCCAAATCAAGGGCTCAAGGGCCCCGTTGGAGGGGTTTTTGGTATAATCGCGGGCTCCCTAAATCGAATTTTCGATGGTTGGGTTGTTCACTGCTTTCACGTCTTCACGGGAGTGGGAATGTCCAATCTGAGCAATGCATTGCAACTGAACGCCATTCACAGTCAGTTGCCAGTCACGGCTTACTTTGACGAAGCGCTTCTCAAGCGCGAAATCGACACGCTGTTCAAACGCGGTCCTCGCTATATCGGCCATGAACTCATGGTACCCGAGGCGGGGAGTTATTTTGCTTTGCCCGGCGAGGGCGAAGGGCGTCTGCTCGTCCGTAACAAACAGGACGAAATCGAGTTGCTCTCCAACGTCTGCCGCCACCGCCAGGCCATCATGCTCAACGGGCGCGGCACCGCGGAGAACATCGTATGTCCGCTGCACCGATGGACCTACGACCTCGACGGCCAGTTGCTCGGCGCGCCGCATTTCGCTGACAACCCGTGTCTCAACCTCGGCAAATCTGCGTTGCAGAACTGGCAAGGACTGCTGTTCGAGTCAAGCGGCCGCGACGTTGCCGCCGATCTGGCGAAGCTTGGCCCGGCGAAACATTTCGACTTTTCGGGCTTCATGTTCGATCACGTCGAAGTGCACGAGTGCAATTACAACTGGAAGAGCTTCATCGAGGTGTACCTCGAGGACTATCACGTCGCGCCGTTTCATCCGGGTCTGGGGAGCTTTGTTTCCTGCGACGACCTGACATGGGAATTTGGCGACTGGTATAGCGTTCAGACGGTTGGCGTGCACAAAAACCTGGAAAAGCCGGGTAGCCCGACGTATCGCAAGTGGCATGACGAAGTGCTGCGCTTCCGTGGCGGCAAACCGCCCGAGTTCGGCGCGATCTGGATGGTGTATTACCCCGGCATCATGATCGAGTGGTATCCGCATGTGCTGGTGGTGTCGTGGCTGATTCCGCAAGGGCCGCAGAAGACCACGAATATCGTGGAGTTCTATTACCCGGAGGAAATCGCGCTGTTCGAGCGTGAATTCATCGAGGCCGAACGGGCGGCGTATATGGAAACGGCGCGCGAGGACGACGAGATCGCCGAGCGTATGGACGCGGGAAGGCGCGCGCTGATGAACCGTGGCGAGTCGCAAGTCGGACCGTATCAGAGCCCGATGGAGTCGGGGATGCAGCACTTCCACGAATTCTTGCGGCGGCAGTTGGGCGAGATTTGAGGCGTGAATCCTCTGTCATCAAGGCAGGCTACGGAATGAAATGCCCATCGGATTGATGGGCATTTTTTTGGCTGCGCCTAGATCAATGCGGCCTGCAACGGCGCGCGATGCTCATGGACCTTGAGGATGCGAAACTCCGTGCGTAGCGTGCCGTTCGCCACGGTCTGGATATGTTGAAGATCAACTACGAGCACGTCGCCTTTGCCAAAGCGCTCGCCGGCGTTCACTTTGGCGAGGAAATCAAGGTCGTCCATGGCCGTGAAGAATGCTGACTGGCCATCATGCACACGCCATTTGTTTTGGTCCTTAAAGGTAACCGACTCGATTTGGAGCAATTTGCGCCCGGTGAAATCAGAGACCACTTCCTCTTGCTCATCCGAAAAGGCAAACGCTGCCAGTTCCACGCTGTCGATGTCCAGGTCGATATCGTTGCCTCGGACCACGCCGAAGCTCGTGATGCCCTCGAGTTCGAGCGGCGACAGCGCCTTTTGCAAGAAAACGCGCACTGCCCTCGTTTTATAAAGCCGAAAAACTGGCCTCGAAACCTCAACTACTTCGGTTTCCGTCATCCAGACACTGAAGGATTCCCCATTGTCTTCAATATGTTCGGGACGGCGGCCGCGCAATTGCCTGAGAAAGCCGATCAGACCGCCGCCGCCGACAAGACCGACCACCGCCAGGATGGCTGAAGCGTTGGACACTGCCGTCGCGGTCGAGCTGGCAAACATGTCGCGCAGTTGAACAAGAGCGCCTGCGTGAAGATCAATTCGATCTGGAACGAACCCGACTTGAAGTTGCCCTTGACCTCGACGCGTACATCTGCGGAATTTCCGTTGAGTTCCGTATTGGCCGCCGAAAACAAATCGGCGATGGCGGCGAGCGCGGGCGCAAGGTCGCAGATATTCATCCGGTGCTCGTCGAGCGCCGGGCCGTCGTAGACGACGTGGAATTGTTCGTGATTGCTCATTAAGCCGGAGTTTATAACGGGCGCGGCGGGAATACCGGGTGATTTTGTCGCCATGTGCAATCCTTGGTTTTCGGCTGGTTGCGCAGCGTGGGGATAGCACGCTCGACTCCAGCAAGCCCGGAGTCACACGACTTACGCGGTTGGATTGCCCGCGCCAAAGCAGTTGCGCGGTGATTGATATTGGCGGCGGCGGACGGCCCTCGATACGCGAAATGTCCTAATTCAGCGACGAGTTTTCGTATTACCCCAGCCAGTCAGGCGAAGTTACGCGATGCCTAAGCTCTTCCGCTCAACCAGCAACGACAAAGAATCGTCGATGTGCTCAATCCCTTGTCTTTTTTGTTTAGACTTGAAACTTAACTACCGCAACGCGCCGTTCCTCGGCCCACCAAGCCGCGCGTTCGCCCCGGGAGCTGTCATGCCGCACACGCACCACACCACGCTTATTTCCGCGACCAATCTTGTCGAACGCCTCGCCGCCGCGCCCGGCAGCGTGCTTATCGTCGATTGCCGCTTCGACCTTGCCGCGCCCGAGGCGGGCCAAGCCGCCTATGCAGCGGGACATATTCCGGGCGCGCACTATCTGCATCTCGACCGCGATTTGTCGGGCGCAAAGACGGGCAAGAACGGCCGCCATCCGTTGCCGGAACGCGCGGCGCTGGTCGCCGCACTCAGGCGCCTTGGCCTGAAGGAAGGCCAGCAAGTCGTGACCTACGACGCCCAGGGCGGAATGTACGCGGCACGTCTGTGGTGGCTATTGCGCTGGCTCGGCCATGATTCCGTCGCGCTGCTCGACGGCGGCCTCAACGCATGGCAAGCGGCTGGCCAGCCCCTCGACACTGCTACCCCGCAACTATCCGAAGGCACGTTCAAGGCCGGCGCGCCGCTGGCCGTCACGTTCGACGTCGACGCCGTCGCGCGCAACCTGACCACGCATGACCATGTACTAATCGATGCCCGTTCGGCGGACCGGTATCGTGGAGAGAACGAGACGCTCGATCCGGTCGGCGGCCACATTCCGGGCGCGTTGAACCGCTTTTTCAAGGACAACCTGACTGCCGACGGCCGCTTCAAGACCGCTCACGAGCTGCGCGAGACATTTAGCGGGCTCCTTGGGGCGACATCGCCGGATCGGGTGGTACTGCAATGCGGCTCGGGCGTGACGGCATGCCACAACGCACTGGCAATGGAAATCGCCGGCCTGCATGGCGCGGCGCTTTATGGGGGATCGTGGAGCGAATGGTGCGCGGACGCCTCGCGGCCGGTAGCAACAGGCGCGGCTGTTTGAGATTTTTGTTCTGCTGATAGAGGTAAGCGGAGCGATATTTAAAGACACGGATGGGCGGCCGCCTCGGCCGCCCACGGCCAAAATTTCCGCCTCCATTAGCGCTTTAGTGTAGGGCCTGTAATGCAGACAGAATCGCGGCCGCAGCGCCCGGAATCGCCGCCGCTCATCACTTGACGCCGTGCTCCCTGAACCACGCCAACGCGCGCTTCCAGCCATCTTCCGCATCGGCTTTCCGGTAACTCGGCCGATAATCCGCGAAAAACGCATGCGGCGCGTCGTCGTAGACCACGATTTGCGAGCCGCGCGCGACCGCCGGTCCCGTTGCAATCGCCTGCTTCATTTGCTCGAGCGAGTCCTGAGGAATGCTTTGATCCAGCTTGCCGAACAGGCCGAGCACCGGCGCCTTCAAGTTTGACGCGAGATCGAGCGGATTCGCCGGATTGTTCGGCGTCTTTGGCCCTACCACGCGCCCGTACCAAACCACCGCCGCTTTAAGCTGCGGATTGCGCTCGGTATACAGCCATGTAATCCTGCCGCCCCAGCAAAAACCATTGATGCCGAGCCGACGTAAATCGCCGCCATGTTCGCCCGCCCATGCAACGGTCGAGTCGATATCGGACATCACCTGGCCGTCCGGCACCTTGGAGACAAGCTGCTCGTTCAACTGCTGCATCGACGTGAATTTCGATGCATCGCCTTCGCGCGCATAAAGATCGGGCGCGACGGCCAGATAACCGAGTTTGGCGAAGCGCCGGCAGACGTCTGCAATATGCTCGTGTACGCCGAAAATCTCGTGAATCACGATGATCACCGGCAAGTGCGTCTTGCCTTTGGGTTGCGCCCGATACGCGGGAACAAGCGTGCCGTCGGCGGCCTTGAACCCGACCGCGCCGGCTTCCAGGCCTTCGGTATCGGTGATGATGGTTTGCGCGGACACCGGCATCACGCAAGCGGCAAAACCGCTGCCGACCGCGGCCTTGATAAACGTGCGCCGGTTGAACGGGACATGCGGAACGAGGCTGTCGATATCAGGGGTAAGCATGCAAAGCTCCAGCGGCATGGGCCGCGAGGGACCACTGGCACACGGTGCTAGCGAACCAGGCGTCCGGTATGGGTAAGCCGCGCTACCGGCCTGCAAGCCGAAAGCACGGCAACGACTAAAGGACTAACGCTCGATAACCCCCGCTCGATAATCCCTTTAACCACCTTGAAGCGCCTACTACACTCCAAAGCCGGCCGCCCATTCTAAACAGCTTTAGTGCAGCGTGATCAATGCAGCTTGACGCGTGGCGCGGTGGAGCGCCGCAGCCAGTGAGCCACAGTATCGAGCGCCATGCGCGCCCAGCCATGCAGCGCCGCAATATGCATGCGGTACAGCGACTGATACATGAAGCGCGCGAACAGTCCTTCGATCAGCATGTTGCCGCCGATCAGCCCGCCCATCAGGCTTCCGACCGCGCTGAAATGCCCGAGCGACACCAGCGATCCGAAGTCGCGATACGTGTAGTCGGGCAACGGTTTGTCCTCCAGCCGGCGCTCGAGCGACTTCAGCAGGAAACTTGCCTGCTGATGCGCGGCTTGTGCGCGCGGCGGCACATTGCGCCCTTCCTTCTCGCCGCCGGGCCACGGACACGCGGCACAATCGCCGAGAGCGAAAATGTTGTCGTCGGTTTCGGTTTGCAGCGTGCGGCGCACGATCAACTGGCCGAGCCGGTTAGTCGCCAGGCCGTCGAGTTTCGAGAGCACGCCCGGCGCGCGAATGCCGGCCGCCCATACGGTCAGATCCGCCGCGATAGTCTTGCCGCTCGCCGTGCGGATGGACCCGCGCGACACTTCGGCCACCGTCTCGCTCGTCATCAGAGAAACGCCGAGCTTGTCCAGCAAGTCGGCGGTTGCGGTGGACACGCGCTCGGGCAGCGCGGGGAGAATGCGCGGCCCGGCTTCGATCAGCACAATACCTATGTCGTGTTTCGGATCGAGCTTGTGCAGCCCGTAAGCGTGCAGCACTTGCGCGGTGTTGCGCAGTTCCGCCGACAACTCCACGCCCGTCGCGCCGCCGCCGACAATCGCTACCTGAATCCGTGGCTGCCTTGGCCCGGCATTGGAGGCGCTGGCCGCTTCCGGCTCCGGTGCGCGATACTCCGCTCGAATACACGCCGCGATCAGCCGTTTGCGGAACAATTCGGCCTGATCGACGGTGTCGAGCGCGAGCGAATTTTCTTGCGCGCCCTGAACGCCGAAAAAGGCCGTTGTACTGCCGATCGCCACGATCAGCGTGTCGTATTCCAGATCACGCTGCGGCATCAATTCGCCGGCTTCATCGTCGAGAAGGGGGCCGAGCGTGACGCGTTTGGCCGTCCGGTCGACACCCAGCAAATCGCCCTGCTGAAACTCGAAACCATGCCAGCGCGCCTGCGCCGCATACGGCAGTTCCTGCGAGAACGGATCCATGCTGCCGGCCGCGACCTCATGCAGCAACGGTTTCCAGATGTGCGTGGAATTGCGGTCGACCAGCGTGATTTGCGCACGCGATGCGCGTTTGCCATCTGCGCTGCCGAATTTGTCGCCAAGACGCGTGGCCAGTTCAAGCCCACCCGCTCCGCCGCCGACGATGATGAAACGGTGCATTCAAACTCCCCTATGACATCATTCAAAACTAGCGGGATGGGCCACCGGCACGCTCAATGTATCCTCAGTGCGCGCTCAGTGTGCTTCTTCCCAGTTATTACCCACGCCGACTTCCGCCACCAGCGGCACCTTCAGTTTGGCAACGCCGCACATCAACTCCGGCAGGCGCTTGCGGACTTCGGGCAACTCGGCCTCGGGCACTTCGAGCACGAGTTCGTCGTGGACCTGCATGATCATCCTGGTCTGGCTCTTCGATGCTTCCAGCCAGTCCTGCACGGCGATCATGGAAAGCTTGATGAGATCGGCAGCGGTGCCTTGCATGGGCGCGTTGATCGCGGCGCGCTCGGCGCCTTGCCGGCGTGGCCCGCTGCCGCCGTTGATCTCGGGCAGCCACAAGCGCCGCCCGAACACGGTCTCGACAAAACCATCGCGCTTCGCCTTCGTGCGCGTTTCTTCCATGTAGTTCGCGACGCCCGGATAACGCAGGAAATAGCGGTCTATGTACAGCTTCGCGGCGTCTCGCGAAATGCCGATATTCGATGCCAGTCCAAACGCGCTCATGCCATAGATCAAGCCGAAGTTGATGACCTTCGCGATGCGCCGCTGGTCGTTCGATACCTCGATAGGCGTCACGCCGAAAATCTCCGCCGCGGTCGCCCGATGCACGTCTTCGCCTTCAGCGAACGAGCGCATGAGCGACGGGTCGCCGGAGATATGCGCCATGATCCGCAGCTCGATCTGCGAGTAATCCGCCGACACGATCTTGGCTCCCGGCGCAGCGATGAACGCCTCGCGAATCCGCCGGCCTTCGGCCGTACGCACCGGGATATTCTGCAAGTTCGGTTCATTCGATGACAAGCGCCCCGTCACCGCCACGGCCTGCGCATAGTTCGTATGCACGCGGCCGGTCTTGGCGTTGACCATGCGCGGAAGCTTGTCCGTGTAAGTCGACTTCAGCTTCGACAACCCGCGATGTTCCAGCAGGATCTTCGGCAGCGGATAGTCTTCGGCTAGCTTCTGCAGCACTTCTTCGTCGGTGGAAGGCGCGCCGCTCGGGGTCTTCTTGACCACCGGCAATTGCAGCTTCTCGAAGAAAATTTGCCCGATTTGTTTGGGCGAACCCAGGTTGAATTCGCCGCCCGCAAGCATGTACGCCTCGGCTTCCAACTGAATCAGGCGCGTGGCGATCTGGCCGCTTTGCACGCGCAGCAATTCGCCGTCGATCAGCACGCCGTTGCGCTCCATCTTGCGCAGCACGCGCGACGTCGGTATTTCTATGTCGCGGTATACCTTCAGCAATCGTGCTTCATCGGCGAGCTGCGGATAAAGCGCCTGATGCAACCGCAACGTGATGTCCGCATCTTCCGCTGCGTAGGGCGCAGCCTGCTCCAGCGCGACTTCGTCGAAGCCGATCTGCGACGCGCCCTTACCCGCCACCTCTTCATACTTGATGGTCTTCGCGCCCAAATGCCGCAGGGCGAGATTGTCCATGTCGTGCGGCCGGTGCGATTCTAAAACATACGATTGCAGCAATGTGTCGTGCTCGACACCATTCAATTCGATGCCGTAATTCGCCAGCACCTGTTCATCGTATTTCAGATGCTGGCCCACCTTCTTCTTCGACGGATCCTCAAGCCAGGATTTAAGCTTTTGCAGGACTTCGTCGCGCGGCAGTTGCAGCGGCGCATCCGGCCCGCGGTGCGCGACCGGAATATAAGCCGCGCGCCCCGGCTCGACCGACACGGACAATCCGACCAGCTGCGCGAGCATGGGGTCGAGCGCAGTCGTTTCGGTATCGAACGAAGTCAGTTCGGCAGCGTTGATGCGCGCGAGCCATTCGTCGAATTGCTCCCACGTCTGCACGGTGTCGTAATGCCGCTCCATTTCGGTAGCCGGCGCGGGCGGCGTATCCACCGGCCCTTCCACCGCGTCCGCAATCTCCACTTCCCGCAGCCAGGTCTTGAAACCATGGCGCGTGAACAGGTCGCGCAATTCGTCGCGGGCCTCGGGCCGCGCCGGAAGCGTCTCCTCGATCGACACGATCTGCTCCGTCAGGTCGCACTCCGTCTGTACGGTAACGAGCTGTTTCGCCATGGGGAGGAACGTCAAAGCCTTGCGTAGATTGTCTCCCACCGCACCTTTGATTTCGTCCGCATGTGCCACGATGCCATCAAGGGTTTCGTATTGCGCAAGCCATTTCAACGCTGTCTTCGGCCCGCATTTTTCGACACCCGGTACGTTATCGACCGTATCGCCGATGAGCGAGAGATAGTCGACGATCCGCTCCGGCGGCACGCCGAACTTACCCAGCACCCCGGCGCGATCGAGCGTCTCGTTGGACATCGTGTTGATGAGGGTGACATGATCCGTCACAAGCTGCGCCAGATCCTTGTCCCCGGTCGATACGACCACGTTCATGCCGCGCTTTTCGGCGGCAACCGCAAGCGTGCCAATGACGTCGTCGGCCTCCACGCCTTCGATCATCACCAGCGGCCAGCCGAGCGCTCGCACAATCACGTGGATGGGCTCTATTTGTTTCGAGAGGTCTTCGGGCATCGACGCCCGGTTTGCCTTGTAATCTGGATACCAGTCGTCACGAAATGTCTTGCCCTTGGCGTCGAATACGCACGCGCTATACTCTGCGTTGATGTCTTTTCGCAACCGCCGCAGCATGTTGATCATTCCATACAGCGCGCCGGTTGGACCGCCGTCAGGGCCGCGCAGATCCGGCATGGCGTGGTAGGCCCGATAGAGATAGCTGGATCCGTCGACCAATAGCAGGGTCTTACCTTCAAGATTAAGTTCTTCAGGCATTATGAACAAAAGAAAAGTGATTCCGAGTCTGCGATCGCTCGCAGATCAAGAGCGCGCGACAGCCAAGAAGGCCCGCGCATCGTGGCAGATGTTCACGATTATGGCAGAGTTTATCGAGGCGACCGAGTACCTCTCCGAGATCCGCCCTGCCATCAGCATCTATGGTTCGGCGCGCCTGAAACCGGAGTCGCCGTACTACAAGCTCACCATAGAAATCGCGCAGAAATTCTCCGACGCGGGCTTCGCCGTGATCTCCGGCGGCGGTCCCGGCATCATGGAGGCGGCCAACAAAGGCGCGCACGCGGGAAAGTCGCCGTCGGTGGGGCTGAACATTGAGTTGCCGCACGAACAGTCGGGCAACCAGTGGCAGGATATCTCGCTGCGCTTCCGGCACTTCTTCACGCGCAAGGTCACGTTCGTGAAGAATTCGGACGCAGTGGTGGTCATGCCGGGCGGCTTTGGTACGCTGGATGAAATGGCGGAAGTGCTGACGCTGATCCAGACCAAGAAGTCGCGGCACGTGCCTATTGTGCTGGTCGGCGCCGAGTTCTGGGAAGGTTTGCTCTCGTGGTTCCGCAACACGCTGGTTCCGACCGGCGTGATCAGCGAGAAAGATCTCAACCTGATGCAGGTGATCGACGATCCGGACCAGGTGCTGGAAGCGGTGCTGCAGTTCTACGAAGACCGCGAGACCGCGGAAGAACAGCCGACCGAGGGCAAGTCGGACGAAGA
>DASYLW010000177.1:0-15255 GCA_036009385.1 Caballeronia sp. | reverse complement strand
AAGGTCCATTTGTTCGGCGGAAACGCGGGCGTGACGAGTTGCAAACACGTGTGCCGCACCAGATCGGACAAAACATGCGGCACACCATGTTCCTGAATATAGTCCGGCGACGCACAGGCGATGCTAAACGCGCTTCCCAGGCGCTGGGAAACCAGTCCTGAATCGGGCAGTTCGGTGCCAAGCACAATGGACACGTCAAAACCTTCATCCAGCAGGTCGGGCACGCGCTGCGCAAGCGTCAGGTCGATCTGCACCGATGGATGCAGTTTTCGGTAGCGCGAAATCATTGGCACGATGTAATGCTGGCCGATACCCGCCATGGCGTGCATCTTGAGCTTGCCGGCCGGGCGCGCGTGCGCGTCGCCGGCTTCAGCTTCCGCCTGATCCACATAGGCAAGAATTTGCTCGCAGCGCTGTAAATAGCGCTCGCCAGCTTCGGTCAGCGCGATCCGGCGCGTCGTCCGGTTGAGCAAGCGAGTGCGTAAATGCGCTTCGAGATCGGAGACGGCGCGCGATGCATAGGCCGTGGTCGTGTTCAGTTGCTGAGCCGCGGCGGTAAAGCTGCCGGCTTCAACAACCCGCGAAAACACGCGCATGTTTTGAAGCGTATCCATGGACCTTGAGTCTCGTTTGAGTGATCCAGCATTTGTTGCCGCATTGTTACGTCATGGGCAACGATGATTACATCAAGACTCGTAACGATGCTTTGCATTTTTACCGGTTACTCGCCAATCGGCGCAAAAATATAATTCTGGCCTGTGTCTCAATCCGTTTTGAGAAATAATTTTGCGAATTCGCACGACCAGAAAGACCATCATTCCGCTGGTTCTTACACTTATTTTAACAATAGCAGGCTGCGCGAGCACGAAAAACGTCGGTCCTGAAGAGTCGCTCCAGGACACGTCTTCTCTCGATGCCGGCGCGACGCTGCGCGCGGCCAACACCGACGCGGCGTGGCCGGCGTCGACATGGTGGCGCGCCTACAACGACCCGCAACTCGACGCCTGGGTTGCGCGTGCGCAGGCCGGAAATCCGACACTGGCGCTGGCCGCCGCACGCGTACGCGAAGCCCGTTCGATGGCCGGCGTGGCACGAGCCGCCCTCGCGCCTCAAGTCGACGGATCGATGGCGATCAACCGCCAGCAGTGGCCGGAAAACAGCTATTACGGCCCCGGCCCTTACAACAACGTCAATACCTGGGACAACACGGCCGCATTGCAGGTCTCGTACAACCTCGACCTCTGGGGCCGCGACGGCAACGCGGCGGAACGCGCGCTGGATGCCACCCACGCTCGCGCCGCCGATGCCCGCGCCGCCCAGCTCGAACTCGAAGCGAACGTGGTGCGCGCGTACATTGGTTTATCGCAGGGATTTGCGTTGCGCGACATCGCTCAATCCACGCTCGACCAGCAGCAGAAAATCGCGGCGCGGGCGCGTCGACGGCTGCAGGGCGGGATTGGCACGCAGCTTGAAGTCGCGCAGGCGGAAGCGTCATTGCCGGACTACGAGCGGCAGGTCGAGACCTACGACGAAGCCATCGCGCTCGCCCGCAACCAGCTTGCGGCGCTCGCCGGCGCGGGACCGGGTGCGGGCGATTCGATCACGCGTCCCGTACTGTCGCTGGCAACGCCGCTCGGCTTGCCGTCGGCTTTGCCCGCTGAACTGATCGGACGTCGACCGGATGTCGTGGCGGCCCGCTGGACCGTTGCTGCTCAGGCGCGCGGTATCGATGTCGCGAAGGCGCAGTTCTATCCGAACATCAACTTGATGGCGTCGCTTACGCAAATGTCCGCGGGTGGTGCTCTGCTGACCTTCCTCACCGGCAACGGCAGCGGCTGGACTGCGGGACCCGCCGTGACACTTCCTATTTTCGAAGGCGGCCGGCTGCGCTCGCAGCTTGGGGCGGCATCGGCGCAATACGACCAGGCCGTCGATCACTACAACGCCACGCTGGTTGCGGCGTTGCGGGATGTCGCCGATCAGGTCGTGCGGCTTCAGTCGCTCGATCGCCAGCTCGACTCGTCCGGCCGCTCGGTTGCAGCCGCGCAGAAGAGCTATCGGCTGGCTGACGAGGGGTATAAGCGTGGCCTGACCGATTACCTGAACGTGCTCGTCGCGCAGACGCAATTGTTGCGAGCGCAAGACGGCGAGGCGCGAGTGCGTGCTGAACGGCTCGCCGTGTATGCGACGTTCTCGGCGGCGCTGGGGGGTGGCATCGACGGTTCCGCCGACAGCCCCGCCGACACGCAAATGAAACCGGCGAAGCATATCGGTCCGTTCGCGGAGCACAAAAACGCGTCATCCGGCGACCGGAGCGAGTGAGCATGTCGACGCCCTCCTCCATGCTGAACCGTCCTCATCCGCTGCTTGCGGACTGGGCGGCGACCGACGGCCTCGCCTGGATTCATATTTTCAAGGCGGCGTTGGCAGCGTTCCTCGCACTGTGGATTGCGATGCGTCTCGACCTGCCGCAACCGCGCACCGCGATGACAACCGTGTTTGTCGTGATGCAACCGCAAAGCGGCATGGTGCTGGCGAAAAGCTTCTACCGTTTCTGCGGAACGCTCGTCGGCCTCGTGGTGATGCTCGCGCTGATCAGCCTGTTCTCGCAACAACCAGTTTTGTTTCTATCGGCGACGTCGCTCTGGGTCGGCATCTGCACGGCGGGCGCGGCACGTAACCGCAACTTTCGCTCGTACGGTTTTGTGCTGTCGGGTTATACGGCAGCGCTCATTGGCATACCGGCTGCGCAGCATGCGGACGCCTCGTTTCTATCGGCGATGACGCGCGTAGCCGAAGTATCGTTAGGTATCCTGTGCTCGGGTGCGCTCAGCGCGCTCGTCTTCCCGCGCCATGCCGGCGAGCAAGTTCGAGCCTCTGTGCGCAAGCGTTTCACCGCGTTCGTGGATTACGTGTCGAAGGCGTTGGGCGGCGGTATTGAACGTTCGCAAATCGAGCGCATCAATGCGGCTTTCGTCGCGGACATTGTCGGACTCGAGGCTGCGCGCAGCGTCGCCGTGTTCGAAGATCCCGACACGCGCATGCGCAGCGGCCGGGTCGCACGGTTGAACGCCGAGTTCATGAGCGTATCTACGCGCTTTCACGCGCTGCATCAGTTGATGAACCGTCTGCGCGTCAACGGTGCAGCGGTAACGGTCGACGCTTTGGAACCCTATTTCCGAGAAGTCGCACCTCTGCTGAGCGCAGCGGGTGGCCCGGTGGAGAAAGCCGCCGATGCAGCCCATGCCGCCGCGCAACTCGACACTTTCAAAGCCTGGCTACCCAAGCGTATCCGCGCAACGCGGCGCGCACTCGATCCAGCGATCGACCTGCTCGAATTCGATACCGCCGCCGAACTGCTGTATCGCTTCGTGGATGACCTGCACGCCTACACGCTGACTTACGCATCGCTCGCGGTGCCCACGCACGAACGCGAGCACCGCATCACGCGTTATGTGCCGAAGACCAGCCTGCTCGCAGCCGGCGTGTCCGGACTGCGAGCGTTCGTCGTGATCCTGGTCCTGAGCGGCTTCTGGATCATGTCGGCTTGGCCGAGCGGCGGCACGGCCGTGCTCGATGCGGCAGCGGTTATTGCACTGGCCTCGTCGTCGCCGCGCCCCACGCAAATGGCCTTCCAGATGGCCGCAGGCACCGCGCTCGCGACCGTCGCGGGCATGATCGTGGTGTTTGGGTTGTATCCGCATATCGATGGATTCTTGCTGCTGTGCGTCGTGCTCCTGCCGTTCCTGATGCTGGGTGTCTTCACCAGCACGCGGCCCGGGATGATGGGCGTAGGCGTGGGTTATTGCATTTTCTTCTGCTTTCTCGCGGGTCCCGACAACGTCATTCAGTACGATCCGTCAGGCTTTATCAACGACGCCATTGCGCTCGTGGTTTCCATGCTTGTTTGTTCGATGGCCTTTGCCGTGCTGCTGCCCACCGACGCGCCGTGGCTCCGCCGTCTGCTGATGCGTGAACTGCGGCGGCAGGTGGTAACAGCGAGCAAGGGCAGCCTGACCCGACTCGCGATGCGTTTTGAAAGCGGGGCGCGCGACCTGCTTTCGCAGATCGATGCGCTGGCAGCGGGTCGAGAGGACCTGCAGGGCGAGGCATTACGCTGGCTGTTCGCGGTGCTTGAAGTGGGCCACGCGGTGATTGACCTGCGTACGGAGTTGAGCCACCCGGACAGCGGTACAGGCGCCACGGCGCCTGCGTCCGGGGCGTCCGGGGCGTCTATCAGGCAGGCGCTGCATCAGGTCGCGCGCCTCTTCGATCACCCCACCACTCCACGCTTCGAGGCTGCGTTATTGGCGACCGCGCTTGCAATCGAACATCTGCGGGCGCAGCTCGACGCCGTGCAGGAGCCGCGTGAGGAACGCCATCGGCTGCATCGGATGTCGAGTCATCTGCATTTCATTCGTACGGCCTTACTCGATCCGCAGTCACCTTTAGGCCATCTCAGCCAGCGCGTACGCCCGCAAGAAGGAACACCCCATGCCGCGTGATATTGCAATTCTCGACGCCTACGTACCGACGATCCTGCTGCTTTTTATCGCGGGCGGCTTGCTGACCTGGTTCGTCGACCGGCTGCTGGCGCTCACAGGGTTGTATCGCGCGGTGTGGCATCCGTCACTCTTTCGCGCGTGTCTGCTCGTGTGCACCTGCGGGCTGTTTGGCCTCGCGGTGTATCGCTGAACTGCCGCTGAACTGCCGCTGAATAATATTGAAGGACTAAACCGCCTCATGATCATCAGGAAAATCTTTGGCCTCTTCATGACTGCGCTCATTTTCTGTGCGGCCATCTTGATCGGACGCGTACTGTGGGTACATTACATGGACCAGCCGTGGACTCGCGACGCTCGCGTGCGCGCGGATGTGATCAACGTCGCGCCCGATGTCTCCGGCGCAGTCGTGACCATGCCGGTCGCCGATAACCAGCTCGTCCACAAAGGCGATCTGCTGATGGAGATCGATCCGTCGCATTACAAGATCGCCGTCGAACAGGCGCAAGCTACCGTCGCCGCGCGCCAGGCGGATTTGCGCATGCGTCGCGACGACGCCGCGCGACGGGCCGATCTGGACAACGAAGTGGTGTCGAAGGAATCTCGCGATAACGCCAGCCAGGCCGCGTACGGCGCCGCTGCGAACTTGCAGCAGGCGCAGGCAGCGCTCGATGCCGCCGAGCTCAATCTGGCACGCACGAAGGTGTTCGCGCCGGTGGACGGCTACGTGACGAACCTGAACGTGCATCGCGGTGACTACGCGACGACGGGCGCAGCGAAGCTCGCTATCGTCGATAGTCATTCGTTCTGGGTCTACGGATATTTCGAGGAAACGAAGCTGCCGCGCGTGCGTATAGGCGATAAGGCGGAGATGCGGCTGATGAGCGGCGGCGTGTTGAAGGGCCACGTACAGAGCATTTCGCGCGGCATTTACGATCGCGACAATCCGCAGAGCCGCGAACTGCTCGCCGATGTGAACCCCACGTTCAACTGGGTCCGGCTCGCGCAACGCGTGCCGGTGCGGATTCATATCGACGAGGTTCCGGCAGACGTCGTGCTGGCTGCGGGGACGACGTGCACGGTGGTCGTGCAGCCTACCGGCAAGCCGAGCAGCTTATAGCGGATCGAGCGAACCGAACGTTTCCTGAGTCGTATCGATGACCATGAGCCCGGCTCTCAATCCCGGCTTCACCGTCGGGTTCGGAAACACGATGCGCTCCTCGTCGCGCAGCACTTCATACGCGTAATCGCCATCCTCGGCGAGCACCGTGCCACGCGCGAATGGCGTGAAATTCGCGACATCGCCGGCTACGTGGAGCTTGAACGCCTCGCTCTGTTTGTTGATTTGTCCGACGACGGTGAACACCTTCAATGTCTGGCTGGACGGTGTGATCGGTGCAAGCCCTGCAATCAGCCGCCGCAACGCAGCGTCTGAAGCCGCAAAGCGCGACAGATCGTTGTGCCCGAATGCCCGCACCTTGCCAAGCTCCAGTGTGCACGCGAGCGCACCCGATTGCTCGGCCGTGAAATGCGTGAACGTGTTCGACTTCTCCTTGTGCAGCAATACCGCCGACAACCCCGCGTCCTGCAACCAGTCGAACATCGCGCGTGATAACGGCTCACCCGTGTACGGCAGCAACGCAAACTGCTCGAACACTGATGGGCGGATGGCCGTGTGCATATCGATGTGCCACTTCGCGTGGGCAGCATCGGCATCGGCAAAAAACGCCCGAGTAACATTCTCAAGTTCCGCTGCACGTGGCGATTCATGACTCGCCGCGAGTTGCAGATAGCGGCCATTGAACAGCCGGTTGAGATCGTCATCGCGATACCGGCACGACGCACGCATCGCGTCAATGTTGCCAAAGATGACCAGCACCCGGCTTTTCAACGCCGCCTTGCCGCTGGCGATATCCGCAACAAGCATCGACAGCATTTCGATCGGCGCGGTTTCATCGCCGTGAATTCCCGCCGAAGCCACCACACTTCGCAGCACCGCGTTCCGTGGTTCAAAGCGAACGATGCCGTCGCCGAGCCACGTCCACTTCACGCCGCTTGGCAACGTGCCTTCGGTCAGCGCAGGCTTTTTTCCATCGATCACAAAGTCGAGAAAGTTCGCGAACATGGCCGGCTCAGCGCTGGAAGTCATAGATGGCGCCCAGCTTGAGGATGCCGGTCAACGCATCAAGCGCCGCGCGTGATTCATCGAGGAGTTTCAGATCGGCGAGATCGCCGGGTGCGATGCGGTCGCGATAGTGCGTGTCGATCCAGCCATCGAGTTGCGCGAACAATGGGTCGTTCATCCACACGCCGGGGTTGACCACGCCCCGCTCCGCATTATTGAGCACTACGCGCAGGCGCAAGCACGCAGGACCACCGCCGTTCTTCATGCTCTCGCGAAGATCGAAGACCAGGACGTCGTCAATGGACGAGGAGCGTGCATTCAACGAATCAAGGTACTTGGCGACACGTTCGTTTTCGCGGCACTCCTGCGGCACGACCAGCACCTGCCGGCCGTCGGGGCGCGTCAGCAACTGGCTGTTAAACAGATACGACGACACGGCATCGGCCACACTGACTTCGTCTTCTGGCACTTCGATCGCGGTGAACGCACCGCCGTGCGTTTCTAGTTTCGCGCGCAGTCGGTCGTACACGCCGGCCTGATCCAGGAACGCGCGTTGATGGCAAAACAGCGTGTTGCGGTTGCCAACGGCAATCACGTCGTTATGAAACACGCCTGCATCGATTACGTCAGGAAGCTGTTGCGCGAACACGGTGGCGTCGTCCGATAGTCCGTGAAGGCGCGCGACCGCACGGCTTGCTTCCAGCGTTTGGCGTGCTGGAAAACGCTTCGGTTCAACTGAGCCCTGAGCGTATTCGCTGCGTCCGTAGACGAAAAACTCCACGCCCCTCTCGCCGTACTCATTACAAAAACGCGTGTGATTGGCCGCGCCTTCGTCGCCTAACGCGGGCGTGCCCGGCAGCGCGTGATGAATCCTGAAATGCTTCTCATCGGAGAAAATGGCCGAGAGTGAACGGCGCGTTTCTTCATGCTCGATCGCACGATGCAACTTCGTGCTGAGATTGGCTGGCGTGAAATGCACGCGGCCGTCGTTCGTATCCGCCGATGGACTCACCGTTGCCGCGTTCGCGGTCCACATTGCCGAGGCGGAACTCGCGGCAGCCAGCAATTCGGGGGCTTCCCGCGCGGCGCGTTCGACAACCGCTGCGTCGTCGCCCGTGAAACCCAGGCTACGCAGCAATTTGAGCGATGGCCGCTCCAGCGGCGGCAGCACGCCCTGGTGAAACCCCAAATCGGCCAACTGCTTCATCTTGCGCAGACCCTGCTTCGCCGCAGCCTTCGGATTGGCGGCCGATTTCTCGTTGCTGCGCGACGCGACATTGCCGAACGACAACCCCGCGTAGTTGTGCGTCGGGCCGACCAGCCCGTCGAAGTTCGCTTCGAATGCTTGCATCGTGGTTCCTCAGAACTGAAGGCCGGGCGAGACGTTCGCGGGCATGTGCAACTGCGTGCTTTCAACGGACGCCATAGGATACGAGCAATAGTCCGCTGCGTAAAACGCGCTTGGACGCTGGTTGCCGGAGCGGCCGATACCACCGAACGGCGCCGCTGAAGACGCGCCGTTAGTCGGCCGGTTCCAGTTCACAATGCCAGCGCGAATGGTGCGCTGGAAGTGGGTCCACGCGGCTTCGTCGTCGGCTAACAAGCCAGCGGACAAACCGAACGCTGTGTCGTTGGCGCGCTCGATTGCCTGATCGAAGGTCGCGTAGCGCGTGAGTTGCAGCATCGGGCCGAAGTGTTCTTCGTCGGGGACGTTGCGTGCATTCGTCACGTCGATGATCGCGGGCGTGACAAAGCCGAGCTGCGCAGAACGTTGCGTCATTTGCAGCAACGGCTTGCCGCCCGCTTCGATCAACAGCATCTGCGCCTGCACGAGCTTCGCAGCTGCGCGCGCCGAGATCACCGCGCCCATGAACGGTTGCGGGTCGGCATCGAAGGCACCTGTTTTGATCTTCGATGTCACGTCGATCAAGCGCGCGGTGAACCGCTCGCCGAATGCGTTATCCGGAACGAACAACCTGCGTGCGCACGTGCAGCGCTGTCCGGCCGACAGGTAAGCCGACTGGATCGTGTGATGCACGGCGGCGTCGATGTCCTCGACTTGAGCCACGACCAGCGGGTTGTTGCCGCCCATTTCCAGCGCGAGCACGATCTCTGGACGGCCGCCGAATTGCCGATGCAACAACGTGCCGGTATCTGAGCTGCCGGTAAAGAACAAACCGTCGATCTGCCGATGATTCGCCAGCGCAATGCCGGTGTCCTTTTCGCCTTGCACCAGATTCAGCACGCCGGCGGGCAAGCCGGCCTGCGACCACAAATCGACCGTCAGCGCGGCCACGCCGGGCGCGAATTCCGATGGCTTGAACACGACCGTATTCCCCGCGATCAACGCCGGGACAATATGCCCGTTCGGCAAATGTCCCGGGAAATTATATGGCCCGAACACGGCGACGACACCATGCGGACGATGCCGGAGTACTGCGATGCCATCGGCCATTTCCTGGCGTTTCTCGCCGGTGCGTTCGTGGTACGACTTGACGGAGATATCGACTTTAGCGGCCATCGTCGCGACTTCGGTCCGCGCTTCCCACAATGGCTTGCCAGTCTCGAGGCCAATGGTATGAGCCAGCGTTTCCTTGTGCTCCGTCAGCAACGCCGCGAAACGCCGAGTGATTGCTATGCGTTCGTCCAGCGTCAACGCGGACCACGAGGCGAACGCGCGTCGCGCTGAACGTACGGCATCTTCAACGTCCTGAGCCGCTGCGCTCGCGCCTTCCCACACCACGTCGCCATTACCCGGATTGCGCGACGCGAACGGGGCGCCAGTGCCCTTGGTCCACGTGCCGTCGATAAACAATTGAGTCGAAATCTTCGTCATGATCCTTGTCCCCTTGTCCTTAACTTGCGTCCTTCGTTACGTCCTACGTTGCTTGCTTCACGCGCGGTTGTGACGCCAGTACGCGCACCGTATCGCCGGCTTGCACGCGCAGCGCAGCGGCTTCTTCCGGTGTCAGCAAAAACGTGCCGCCCTCGGGCACGCCAAACGTCGCGCCACAGCGGAAGTCGTCCAGCGACGTATTCGATACCAGGCTGCGAGCCTCACCGTGCTCTGCACGCTCACCAATGCGCACCGTCACCAGCACGCTCTCGCGCACAGTGCGCAAATCGGCTACGTGGCATTCGAGGACCGGGCCGGCATCGAAGATATCGACGTGATTTTCATAGCGCAGTCCTTCCGTTTCGAGCATCTTGCGGGCAGGCATGGTGTCGCGATGCGTCAACCCGACTGCCGCTTGCGCGTCTTCGGGAAGCATCGCGAGATAGACCGGATACCGCGGCATCAACTCGGCGAGAAACGACTTCTTGCCGTGCGAGCTGAGATAGTCGGCGGCGTTGAAATCGATCTGGTAAAAGTGCGATCCCACTGCCTGCCAGAATGGCGACGCACCGCTTTCATCGAAGTGGCCGCGCAGTTCGGCGCACAGACGCTCCGGGAAACGCTCGCGAAATTGCGCAATGAACATGAAGCGCGAACGCGACAGCAAACCGCCCACGCCTGCCGTGCGGTATCGCGGACTCAAGAAAAGCGAGCAAACTTCCGCGTAACCGGTGAGATCGTGCGAGATGTTGAGCAGCGACATCTTGGTCCATACGCCCAGGTCGCGGCTCGCATGTACGACCGTCGACACACGATAGTTATAAAACGGCTGCTCCAGCCCGACTTCCGTTTCAATGCCGCACACGCCCGCAATGTCACCGGTAGCGGTGTCTTCCATCGCGAACAGATACCCAGCCTCGAAAGCTTCGGCTTCGTCGGCGAGCGTGCGTCGTGCACGCTCAACGCGCGCGGTCAGCGCATCGCGATCCGGCTTGAAGGTGGTGAGTCCCGGTCCGGTCTCGTGCGCGAGCGCGACGAGCGCGTCGACATCTCCAGGCTGCACGCAGCGGACAACGATCATTGCAATTCTCCCGAAGCCTGATGAAGCGGCACACAACGCACCGTGTCGGAATCTTTCACGCTTAAAACCTTGCACAGTTCCGCGGACAGCGGCGCACCGGTCGCACGCGAGGACGGCAGATTGACCAAAGCGCATCGAAACGCGTGCGCGCCGCCGGCTGCAATCAAATACGGCGTGCCCGACGTACCGGTGTCATCCTGAGCCGTCCGCACGGCACGCACTTCGTTCGCCAGCACGGACGCGCTGCGTTCCACCGCGACGGTCAGAACCGGGCCGGCATCGAAGATATCGACGAAACGGTCCGGCTCGAAACCTTCCTCAAGATGGATGTCATACGCGAGCAATGCGCCGTCGTCCGGTTCGCCCAGCACGCGCTGTGCTTCGGGCGGCAACAGCGGCACGTAGAGGGGATAACTCGGCATCACTTCCGCGATAAACGTCCGGCTGCGGCCGCCCGATTCAAGTTCAACCTGCTCGAAATCGCGGCCAAAGAACTTGCGCCCGACCGCTTCCCAGAACGGCGATACGCCCGCTTCATCGGTGACGCCGAGCATGAGCGAGAAAATGTCGTCGGAAAAACGCTTGCGGTTTGCGGCGACGTACATCATGCGGGCGCGCGAGAGCAGATGTGCGGCGGCATCGTGCGTGGCTTCGCGCACCGATGGGTCAATATAGAAACCCGCCAGCCGGCTCTTGCCCGTGAGTTCATGCGACATGGTGAGCGCGTGGATCTTGCGGTTCACCTTGAGTTCGCGCGACGCGTGGATCAGCGCGTCATTGCGGAACGCGTAGAACGGTTCCGAATATCCCGCCGATGCCACGATGCTCGAACTGCCAAGCAACGCGCCTGTCGCCGTTTCCTCGAGCGCGAACAGATAAAACTCCTCGCCCGGAAACTCGACTTCCGCGCGAAACGAATCTTCGGAGAGCGCAACGCGCGTTTCCAGCACACGGCGGTCGCGCGGCAACGAATGCAGCACCGGATGCGCGGCATTCGCCATCCGTTCGAGCGCGTCGAGATCGGCGAGTCTTGCGGGGCGGACGATTAACATCGGCGGTTCCGTTGGTTGAGAGAATTGACCGAAGCCTGCACGCTCAATGCGCCAACTCGGCGATGGCCTGTTCGATGCGCGCAAAACCCTCGTCGAGATCGGCCATGGGCATGATCAGCGACGGCGCGAAGCGCAGCACGTTCGGCCCTGCGATCAGCATGATTACACCGTGTTTCGCAGCGGCGTTGAGCACGTCCTTTGCGCGGTCCTTGTAGGCATCGGCGAGTTCGGCGCCGATCAGGAGACCCTTGCCGCGGATCTCCTTGAACACGGAGAAACGCTCGTCGATACGCTTCAGATGCGCCTTGATCGCAGCGCTGCGTTGCTGCACGCCTTCGAGCACGGCAGGATCGCTGATCAATTCAATCACCTTGTCCGCGATAGCCGCGCCCAGCGGATTGCCGCCATACGTCGTACCGTGCACGCCAACCTTGAAATGCGCGGCGATCTTGTCGGTCGTCAGCATTGCGCCGATCGGGAAACCGTTGCCGAGCGCCTTGGCGGTGGTGAGAATGTCCGGCGTCACGCCATAGCCCATGTACGCGTAGAACGTGCCGGTGCGTCCCACGCCCGTTTGTACCTCATCAAAAATCAGCAGTGCGCCGTGCTGATCGCAAGCCTCGCGTAGCCCCGTCAGGAACGCGGGATCGGCGGGCAGCACACCGCCTTCGCCCTGCACCGGCTCGACGATCACCGCGCAGGTTTGCGGTCCGATCGCGGCAAGGGCGGCGGCCAGGTCGTTATAGGGAAGATGCGTGATGGCTTGCGGCGTCGGGCCGAAACCTTCGGCGTATTTTGGCTGTCCTCCCACGCTGACGGTGAACAAAGTCCGGCCGTGGAATGACTGCGTGAACGAAATGATTTCGACTTTCTGCGAACCGGTGTTGTCGATAGCGTAACGGCGCGCGAGTTTCAGCGCGGCTTCGTTCGCTTCCGCGCCGGAATTGGCGAAGAACGCGCGGTCGGCGAAGGTCAGGTTGGTCAGGCGAGTCGCCAGCCGCAGCACCGGTTCGTTGGTGTAGCCATTGCCGATATGCCAGAGCTTCTGCCCTTGATCGTGGAGCACTTTAAGCAGTTCGGGATGCGCGTGACCCAGCGCCGTCACCGCGATACCGCCGGCGAAATCGACATAATCACGGCCTTCCGTATCCCACACGCGGGAACCGAGTCCGCGATCCGGCACGAAATTCGCCGGAGAGAAAAGAGGCACCATCACTTCGTCGAACGTGCCGCGCGTTACATTGATGTCCGTCATGAACCGCTCCTTTGCTTGTTCAGGTATTCAGCTTGTGTTCCACCTTGCACATCGTTCTCGGATGGTAGGCGCGCGCGGGCTTCGCGTCTTGCGGGAACGCGACAAGGTTTCATGGTATTCGAGGGGATTGACGCGTGTAAGTCAGCCGAAAGTCAGCCGAAAGACCTATGCGCGCGGCCTGTGGCTGAAAATCGAACAAGGAACGATGAAGGAGCGATCACGCCGATCGCCCCGCCAAGGCCTTGCAGCCGCCCCGACGAGCCCGGCCCTACTTGAGGCTTCCGGAGAGGAACTGTTTCAGCCGTTCGCTCCTGGGCGTGCTCAGCACTTCAGCCGGCGCGCCCTCTTCTTCCGTGCGGCCTTGGTGCAGAAACATCACATGATTCGATACGTTGCGCGCAAAGCCCATCTCGTGCGTCACGACGATCATCGTGCGGCCTTCTTCAGCCAGTTTCTGCATGACCTTGAGCACTTCGCCCACCAGCTCGGGATCGAGTGCGGAAGTAGGTTCGTCGAAGAGCATCACGTCGGGATGCATGGCGAGCGCGCGAGCAATGGCCACGCGCTGCTGCTGGCCGCCCGACAAATGCGACGGATATTGCTTCTCGACCTTCGGCGCCAGCCCGACCTTCTCCAGGCATTCGCGCGCGCGTTCGCTTGCTTCCTTCTTCGATAACCCCAGCACGTGCATGGGCGCTTCCATGACATTTTCAATCGACGTCATGTGCGCCCACAAGTTGAAATGCTGGAACACCATTGCGAGCTTCGTGCGCACGCGCTGCAACTGCTTGTGGTCCGCGACTTCGAGATTGCCCATGCGATCGGCTTTCGTGCGCACCGGCTCGCCGTCGACGATGATCTCGCCCGCGTTCGGCCGCTCGAGGAAGTTGATGCAGCGCAGAAAGGTACTTTTGCCCGAACCGCTCGAGCCGATGATGCTGATAACATCGCCGGCGTTGGCTGCGAGCGACACGCCCTTGAGCACCTCGTTCTCGCCAAAGCGCTTATGGATATCGCGGGCGACGAGTTTGACCGCGGCGTTTTGCGCGGCGGCCGATGCGGCATTTTGTGCGGATGATTCCAACGCATTCTCCCCGGAAGATGGGTCTGACGGGTCTCATGGTCTGATACCCCGCCCTATGTCGATCATGGCTGCGGATTCTACCGAATGCCGCCGGCGACCAGGCATAGGGACAAACGCCCTCGCCCGGAAGCGGCCCAAGGGTCAATCCTTTGCGGCAGGTGCTTGCGTGACTGCGCGCACTTGCTGCGCGACACGGCCATTGGCGATCGCGATCTCCGGGCTGGTTTGCAGCATCGGCAGGTATTGGGCGTCGAAAGCAGCATTGCGATCGGTCGCGCCGAACATGGCTGTGACCGCGTGTGCCATGTCGATACGGCCGTCGGGCGTGGCTTCGTCGTCATCGAGTACGTCGTCAAGCGCGGCAATCAGGGTGGAGAGCGGGCCAAGCCATCTGTAAGCGCTGCCGTTAATCACGATCTGCAGGAACTCGCCGGGCGACACCGCGCCGAATTCGGCTTCGTGGCGGTTACGCAAATCGTCGAGGATGCTACGGTGCAGCGCCAGCAGCGGGTGGCGCACGTCTTTAAGAAACGTCGTCGCGACCGGATCGGTCATCCTGATGATGGTCATGGTCATTGCCCCGAAGTGGAAAATGAGCCAAGCCTACACCGTCGCCAGACCGCGCCCTACATAGCGAATAAAATCCGGCGCTGTCAGCGGCGCGGAAAAAAGCCAGCCTTGCCCGAATTGGGCACCGCGCGTGCGCAGATAACACGCCTGCTCCTCGCGCTCGATCCCCTCCGCGACCACCTGGACATGCAGCGTCAGCGCCATGTCGATAATGTGCGACGCCACGCTGCTGGATGCCGAGTCCTGACCGACGGTATCGATGAAAGACTTGTCGATCTTCAGCGCATCCACCTGGAAATTCTGCAGGTGCGAGAGGCTCGAATAACCCGTCCCGAAGTCGTCGATATACACCGGATGCCCGGCGTCGCGGAACGCCTGAATCACTTCCTTGGCGGCATCGGCATCGAGAAAACAGCGTTCGGTCGCCTCGATCCGGATCTGCCGCGGCGCGATTTTCGCCGCCGCGAGCGCGGGCGTGAGGCGCTCCAGGAACCGCCGCGAAGTCAGGTCCGGCGCGCTCAGGTTGATCGATACGTAGAGCTCGCTGTAGCGCTGCAGGAACTCGCCGAGTTCGAGCAGGACCGTATCGAATACCTGGTCCGTGATGGCCTGGATCAGGCCACGATGTTCCGCGAGCGGAATGAAATGATCGGGACGCACGATGCGATTCTGGTGCTTCCAGCGCACCAGCGCTTCAGCGCCAATACAGCGGCGCGTGGCGAGGTCGACGATCGGTTGATACGCCACGAT
>DASYLW010000176.1:0-3876 GCA_036009385.1 Caballeronia sp. | reverse complement strand
GCGGTGAACCCTTGTCGTTGGTACCCATTGCCGATGCCGCCGCTGCCGCCGACGCGCCCCGAAGGTGCGCCGCCTTGTTCTGCTTGTGCAGGGTCGTTCCGTGCGTGCCCTTCTTGCTCATGCCCATGCTCCCGGAAGCCGGCATGCCGCCTTCCGTGGGCGCCGCGGTCGCGCCAGCGTGCCCGCCTACTTCACTCGCGCCTGCCCCGGCCGTCGGCCCGCCTGACGAGCCTCCAGCGGATTGCGCCAGTACAGGACCCGAGAGCGCGACAGCCAGAGCGCCGAGCAACGCAAACTTTTTCGTTTGATTCATCGAAATCTCCTTTCTCTTAGGGAACCGGTTCAACGAAATTAACCGAAGACCAGGTCCGTTATGAGTGATGGCCTGCATCCAGAATGCAACTATTCGTACTTCTTATTAACTACTTCAAACGACTGCCGAACTCGCAGCCAGATACAAACAAAACGGGCAGCGAGCACGCTGCCCGATTTGCACCACCCTTACTCTGCGATCTTGAGGTGATTGCGTACCGATGACACGCCGTCCACCTTCGACACCACGTCTTCCGCACCGCTCTTGTCTTCAGCCGACGGCACCGTACCTGTCAGCGACACCACGCCCGCGCGCGTCTTCACATGGATATGCGTGGACTTGACATTCTTCGCACCCAGCAATTCAGCCTTGACCTTGGTCGTGACTGCCGTGTCATCGACCTTTGTACCAATCGACGTAGAGGCGCCTTTGGACGTTGTCGCCGTTTGTGCACTGACGTTAAGCGCAAATACAACACACGCGATACTGCCGGCTGCCTTCAGGATTTGGGTCGATTTCATTTTTACGCTCCTTTTAGTTGATTTAGAAACTGCGGCGTCACCGCTGTCTTATATGAGCCAGGCCGCCTCGTACGGCCGCAGCTTTTTGCTGCAAAGCCCCGCTCGCTTCATACCCGGCGGCGCCAGCCAAGACGCCACGAGTAGTGAATACGTCAGACGCAAGGAGTGTGCCGGGACATCCGCTGCAATCGGAAAATGTCACCTTGCAGAGAGCCTTGAGACCGGTGCGGCGACGCTTACCCGGTGTTTCGTTCATCCGATGTTTACCCACGACGTAAGACGTGAAGCGTCTCTTCATGTCCGCAGTGCTTTTGCCCGTGCGCGTGTAAAAAATGCGCGTATTTGCCCACTGCCCGGACCGCTGGAGCGGCCGCCAGCGCATGAAAATCGTATGGAAACCTAGCGCTCATGCGCCCTGCGGCGCGCATGGCATGAGTGTTGCTCTTAAGGACCCACGAAAGTCCCAACGTCAAGGAACAACACGCAATGCCGCCTTCTCTCGAACTACGCACCAAGCAAAGTCTTGCGCTCACGCCGCGCCTTCAGCAATCGGTCCGTCTGCTGCAACTTTCATCGCTTGAGTTTCAGCAGGAGTTGCGCAACGCACTTGATACGAACCCGTTCCTCGAATACGACGAGACGCAAGCAGAAGACAACGCGCTGTCCACCGACAACGGCAACTCCATGGCCGACACGCCTGCGCCTGTTGACCAGAACGCGCCCGTCGATGCGCCCATGAGTGCTGAAAGTAACGCGGACACATCGGACAGCGGCGACTCGTCGTCGCAGGAGTCGCACGAAGAGTCGATGAGCGAGTACTCGTCCGATCCGTTTGGCCGGACGTCGACGCGCAATAACGGCGATGGGGAAGGCTCCGACCCGGCAGACTGGGTCCGCATCGAACCTTCGCTGCATGAAACGCTGCACGACACGCTACGGCTCTATCCCATCAACGACCGCGACCGGGCAGTGGCGCAACTCATCATCGAAGCACTGGATGATGACGGATATCTGCGTCAGGATCTGCAGGAACTGTCGGAGCTCGTGGATATAGAGCCAGCGTTGTCCGAGGATGAATTGAATATCGCTTTGAAGCTCGTGCAGTCGCTCGACAAGCCGGGTGTGGGCGCGCGTAATTTGTCCGAATGTTTGTCGTTGCAACTCGACGCGCTGGATGCGCAAACGCCAGGACGCCAGGTCGCACTCGAGATCGTCACGCATCATCTTGAGCGGCTTGCGCGACGCGAGCAGGCCGAGTTGCAAAAGAAGATTGGCTGCAGCGCGGACGAACTGCGCATTGCCTGTGCGCTTGTGCGCAAGCTCGATCCCAAGCCGGGCGCGAACTATGGCGCGGCGGAAGACAACTATGTAGTGCCCGACGTAATCGTGCGTCAGGTCAAGAAGAATTGGGTGGTGACGATCAACCCCGCAGTGCTGCCTCGCGCCCGCATTCATCGCATGTATGCCGAGTTGTTCGCGCAGTCCGCGGGTGCGAGCCGCTCGCCGCTCGCTCAGCAATTACAGGAAGCGCGCTGGCTGATCCGCAACGCACAGCAACGCTTCACGACGATCCAGCGCGTGGCGGAATGCATCGTGTCGCATCAAAAGGCATTCTTCGACTACGGCGAAATTGCGTTGAAACCGCTGGTACTGCGCGATGTCGCCGATGAACTCGAACTCCATGAGTCCACCATCTCCCGCGCAACAGGCAACAAATACATGTCCACGCCGCGAGGCATCTTCGAGTTCAAGCACTTCTTCCCGCGCGAACTCAGCACTGAAAGCGGCGGTACCTGCTCGGCCGCTGCCGTGCGTGCCCTGCTGAAGGAAATGATCGCGAAGGAGAGCAGCAGCGATCCGCTGTCCGATGTGAGCCTCGCCAAGATGCTTGCAGATCAGGGTGTGATCGTGGCGCGTCGGACGGTGGCGAAGTATCGCCATTTGATGAAGGTCCCGCCGGCGGAGTTACGTCGCGGTTGAAGCAGACCATCCAGCTTGCGGGCTGAAAACAGAGGCTGAAAACACACTGAAAGAACGCCCCTCGGATATTTCCAGAGGCGTGCTTATCGCCAGCCGGAAGCTCGTTGCGTACGTCTGCGCGCGACCATTGCCGACACTTCCGCCCCCAGCAGGAACACCGCCGCCGAGTAGTACAACCACATCAGGATGATCGCGAGCGACCCGGCCGCACCGAAAGTATTCGCCGTACCCGCGTGCTGCAGATAGAACGCGAAGAGCCGTTTTCCTGCTTCGAACAACACCGCGGCGGTCAATGCACCGAGCGCGGCATCGCGCCATTGCATGCGTGCGCTGGGCAGGAATTTGAGGAGCACCGCGAACGCCAGCATCATCATGAGCAGGGAAATCGCCCGCTGCGCTAGCGCCGCGATCAGGAAGGACGGCCCGCCCGTACCCAGGACCCATTGACCGACCAGGACCACGAGGGCATCGAGTACGAGCAACGCAACGATCAGCAAGGCCGCGCCCAGGACGAACGCGAACGAAATCGCGCGAACCCGCAGAATGGCGATGATACTGGCCCGAGTGCCTGTGACGGGCGCGGGCCAGATCACGTTGAGCGCCGTATAGAGCGACGAAAAAGTCGCCGACGCTCCAACCAGCACGCCCACCCCTGACAAGATCGCCGTGCGCGTTGCAATGTCCGCATGCCAGGCGTTGGCGACAATCGCTTCAAGACCGTGCGCGGCGTCGGCGCCCACGATCCCGGCGATTTCGCCGAACAGGCGCCCCTGGACCGCATCCGCGCCGAAGAAGACGCTCGCCACCGCGATGATGATCACGAGTGTCGGCGCCAGCGAGAAAGCCGCAAAAAACGCGATCGCAGCCGAAAACATCAGCCCATGGTCCTGCGACCACTGGACGATGGGGTCCTGGATCCATGACCAGAAGGACTTCAGTCTTTGGTCTTTTGCTGCTGTGTTCAAGGCTGGGCGCTCCCGCAAGTTTTGCTTTTTGCGATGGTAGCGCGGATTTGAGGTATGGCCGTGATGAGCGCGTCGGCACTGGATTTTGCGTCTGCTT
>DASYLW010000175.1:0-9099 GCA_036009385.1 Caballeronia sp. | reverse complement strand
TGAACTAGCTATTGCATTTGGCGACGTGCCTAATGTCGCCGTCAACGAAAGCTGCGGCAGTCGGTTGGCAATCGCGACGCCGACCTGCGCGCTAGCCGCATGCAGCGTCGCCGCCGCGGCGAGGATATCGGGGCGCTGAACGACCAGGTTCGAAGCAATACTCACGGGAAGATCCTCAGGCAGATGCAATGAGGAAAGATCGAAATTCGCAACGATATCCTGGTTCGGCAGGCCGCCTGTCAGCGCAATCAGGGCGTTGCGCTGGAGCGCCAGCTGCTTCTGCAGAGGAGGCAGCAGTTGCTGCGCCTGGGCCAGGACGGTATCTTGCTGCATGACGTCCGATCGGGCGATCTCCCCCAACGCATATTCGCGCTGGAGGATGTCCAAGAGTTTCATGTCGGCTTTGATTGTCTCCTCTTGAGCCGTGATCTGGCCGCGTAATCCGGCCTCCTGGACGGCAGCGAGCACGACGTTAGTGCCCAGCGTCAGGTACGCCGCCTCGAGTTCAAAGCGCTGGTTGTCGGCCTGCGCCGCATAGGACTCGATCGTCCTGCGATTAAGGCCGAACGCATCGAGTGAATATGAAACGCTAAGGCCGGCCGTATAGAGCGAATAGATCGGCTTGCCATTTGCGGCAACCGGTGCGAGGCTCGCGGTCGACGTCTCGTTCTTGCTGGCGGACGTGTCCAGGCTGACGCTCGGAAACAGTGACCCGCCCTGCGCCAGCATATTTTCCTGGGCGACCTTGAGCGACGCCTGGGCCGCCGCTATTGTGGGATTGGCCTTGAGCGCGCGGTCCACGAGATCATTCAAAGGCGGTGACCGGAACAGCTCCCACCATCGACTGGAAATGTCCTTGCCTTGAACGAATTTCTGCGCTTGTCCAAGTGCACCCGGCGCTGACACCGTGGCCGGCGCCAATGGCTCCGGCGTGTATCCAGCACCGGCCGGCGCAGACGGCTGCTTGAAATTTGGTCCAACCGCACAACCCGCGAGCAACAGTGCCGCGAACAGGCTTGATGAGCGTTTTGAAGCCATGACTGGGAAACCTACCTTTGTTATTCCGCGAGTTGCGGCCGCGACGCGGGCTCGACCAACGCTCTCGATTCCCGTCGCTTGCCGATGAACCAGGGATACACAGCGGGCAGGACCAACAGCGTCAGCAGCGTGGCCGAGACCAGGCCGCCGATCACCACTGTCGCAAGCGGCCGCTGAACTTCGGCGCCTGAACTCGTGGAAAGCGCCATGGGCAGGAAACCCAGGCTCGCGACAGTCGCGGTCATCAGCACCGGACGAAGCCGCGTCATTGCCGCTTGCATGGCCGCTTCCACAGGATCAAGGCCGGCTGCGCGCTTCTCTTCGATGTAACTCACCATCACCACACCGTTCAACACCGCGATACCGAACAGAGCAATGAAGCCGACCGCAGCAGAGATACTGAACGGCAGGCCGCGCATCCAGAGCGCGAAGATTCCGCCTATCGACGCAAACGGTACGTTGAAGAAAATGAGAGCAGCGAGCCGCATGCTCTTGAACATCAGGAACAGGAGCGCAAAGATTAAGGCGAGCGCGACAGGGACCACGACGGACAGGCGCGACATAGCCTCCTGTAAATTCTGGAAGCTCCCAGACCATGAGACGGAGTAACCCGGCGGCAGGCGCACCTGTGACGTGACCGCCTGCTGTGCGGCCGCGACGAAGCCGGCGAGGTCGCGCCCACGCACATTGGCCTGGACCGTGATGACGCGCTGGCCCTGCTCGCGCGCAATCGCCGAGGGACCTGGCTCCATGCGTATGTCGGCGATCTCGCTGAGTGGCACGGCACGGCCGGCGCCGTCGCTTACACGAAGATCGCCGATCCTCGCGGCACTGTCCCGGTCGTGTGGCTGGAGGTGAACCCGGATATCGAACCGGCCGTCTCCATCGACTATCGTGCCCACGGTGCGGCCGCCCAACGATTGCACGAGGTCGAGCACCTGACTGGCATTCAGTCCATAACGCGCTATGGCTTCACGGTTGACGATGACGCGCAAATACGGCTGTCCGATCGTCTGTTCTGCTTCCACGTCGGCGGAGCCCGGCACCCGCGCGAGAACGGCGGCCACGCGCTCGGCGGTATCGTGCAGCACGTTGAGGTCGTTGCCGTGAATCCGCACGGCAAGATCTGCCTGTACGCCTTGCAGCATGTCGTCCATGCGCATCTCGATAGGCTGCGCCCAACTCAGTTGCAGGCCCGGAACGTCGCGGTTCAGAGCTGCGGAATAGGCGCTGATCAGCCCCTCCTGGGTTTGCGCGGTCCGCCACTGCGCGGCAGGCTTTAGCATGATGAAGGTATCGCTCTGCTCGACGCCCATCGGGTCGGTAGGAATCTCCGAGGTTCCGCCCAGCGTGACGGCGGACTGGACCTCTGGAAAGCGCATCAGTGTGCGCTCGATCATCGTCTGCGTCTGGATTGCCGACGCTAAGGAGATGCCGGGCAGTTTGGTCGTGGTGACAGTCAGGGCGCCTTCGTCCAGGCGTGGAAGGAACTCCGCGCCGAGACGCGAGCCGGCGACGCAGGCGCTCAATAGCAGAAGCACGGCCAGTCCCATGGTAATGGCGGGATAGCGTGCGGTTCGCGTCAGTGCCGGCCGGTAGGCCCGGCGGGCCCACTGAATAACGCCGCTGTCATGTTCCGACACCCGATGCCGCAGCAGGAAGCTCGCGAGCACCGGCATGAGCGTAAGGGTCAGCGCGAGGGATGCAACGAGCGCGAAAATCACGGTCATTGCCATTGGCTTGAACATCTTGCCCTCAACCCCTTGCAAGCTGAGGATGGGCAGGTACACGGCAGTGATGATCACGACGGCGTAGGTGACCGGCCGCGCCACCTCTTGCGCCGCCTCGCGGACCACTTGGTCGACCGGACCATCCGGCATTTCCGCACGCCTGCGCACCACGTTTTCGATCAGGACGACCGCACCGTCCACCAGCAGACCGAAGTCGATCGCGCCCAGGCTCATCAGGTTGCCGGACATACCGGCGTAGTACATCGCCGTTATTGCGGCCAGCATGGAGAGCGGGATCGCGAGCGCCACGATCAGCCCGGCGCGAATATTACCGAGGAGCAGGAACAGCACGACCATGACGAGAATCGCGCCCTCGGCCAGATTGTGGGCAATGGTATGCAGCACGCGGTCCATGAGATCCGCGCGGTTGTAGTAAGGAACGATCTCGACGCCAGGTGGGAGAGACCGCTGGATTTGCTTGATCGACGACTCGACATTCTGCGCGACCACCCGCGTGTTCTGGCCCAGCGTCATCAACACCACGCCGACGACAGCTTCGCCTTTGCCGTCACGTGTCACGCCGCCGAGGCGCGGCATTGGCGCTTCTACAATCTTCGCGATATCGCGTACGTACAGCGGCGCTCCGCTACTGCGCGTGCGCAACACAACGCTCCCGATGTCCGCGCGGGTTTGCAGCAACCCCTCGCCGCGGATGATCGCCTCGCCGCCGTTGTGTTCGATCGTGGCGCCCCCGGTTGCGCCATTGTTCATCTGCACGGCGTTGAACACATCGCTGATGGAGAGACCGTAACGCGTCAACGCATCATCCGATACCTGTACTTCGTAGGTCTTGAGTTCGCCGCCGTTGACGTTCACATCCACCACGCCAGGCACCTGGCGCAGCCGTGGAGCGACCTGCCAATCCAGGATCGTGCGCAAGTCCATCAGCGAGCGTCCCTTTCCTCGCACCTGGAACTGGTAGATCTCGCTCAGGCCATCGGAGAGAGGACCGAGTTGCGGTGCGCTCGTGCCCGGCGGCAATTGCACGGTCTGCAGGCGTTCGGTCACCAGATTGCGATCGAGATACATGTTGCCGCCGTCCGCGAAACGCACATAGAGCACGGACACGCCATATCGCGAGATGGAACGCAGACCCTGCATGCCCGGCAAACCCTGCAGCGCGAGTTCGATCGGCGCGGTGATGTTGCGCTCGACATCCACTGGCGCAAGACCCGGAGCCTGCGTGGTGACCAGCACCTGAAGCGGGGAGATGTCCGGGTCGGCATCGAAGGGCAGGCGCTGCATGCTCATGAAGCCGACGCCGACGAGAAGCAGAACCAAAATCATCACGACGGCGCGGTTCCCGAGCGCCGAGTCGACAATCTTTGTAATCATGTGAGTGGTCCCTCAGCCTTCGTCCGGAATAGCGTTCTGAAGGAAATCGGCTTTAAGCCAATAGCTTCCGTCGGTCACGATCTGCTTGCCGGCCGTCACGCCGTCCAGAATTTCAGTGAACCCGCCGCTGCTCACGCCCGTGTGAACCACTTGCCTTGTGAAGTGGCCAGTACCGGAGGGAATGAAAACCGCCGTCTGACCATCCACATCCTGAAGGGCTGCGTCCGGCACCAGCACGGCGTCTCGGCCAAGCGGCGCAGCAATATTCGCCGTGGCGAACATGTTGGCGCGCAGCGCTCCGTCAAGATTCGGAACATCACACCGTACCGCCACGGTGCCCGTGTTCGGGTCCACTTGATCGGCAATGTAGGCGACATGTCCGGAAAATTGCCGGCCGGGATACGCATCGACGGAAACAGTAACCGTATCGCCCTCCCTGATGACGCTCAGCTCACGCTCAGGCACATTCGCTTGCACCCAGACGGTGGAGAGATCCGCGACCGTGAAGAGCTGGAGAGAGGTGTCCACAATATCGCCAGGCGCGGTGCCCACCGCATTGATCACGCCGTCAAAGGGCGCAACGACGGCGCCGAGCGACTCGCGCGGGCCCAGTTGAGCGAGCGCCCTGTTTTCGCCGCTCTTCACAATCGACCCGGTTGGCTGCAGCCGTTGCCTCATGCCAAGCCATTTCTCCAACTCAGCCTGGCGGGAATGTAACGCGGCCTGCGCGCTCGCGTCCATTGCGCGGCGGCGCTCGAGTTCGCTTTGAGCCATCGCCCCTATGCCGAGGAGTTCTGTGCCACGGGTTAATGCCACGTGAGCGGTGGCGGCCGCGGATGTGGCATCGGCGACCGCGGCCCGAGCGCTGGCCACCTGACTGCTGACGTCGCTGAGATCGAAGTCATCGAGCACAGCAAGCCGCTGGCCCCCGTGCACGTGCTGTCCGACAACCACATCAATGCTTTCGACGCGCCCACGGGATGGAGAACTGACTTGAGCGAGACGCTTGGCATTGAAGCTGACGAGCCCTGTAACCTGCACCGTGCGCATGAGGGGCCGCCGCTCAGCGGTGACGAAGTGCAGACTCATATTGCCAAGGGCCTCGCGCGAGACGTCCACTGAATTGGGTACCGCGGGAGCAGGTTGGACCGCGTCTGCGTTTGTGTTGATGTGTGCCGTGCTCGCCATGCTCGGAGACAGCGTGTAGTGGAATGCGAGACCGCCCAACACAACAACGCCGGCCGTGCCGATCGATGCATAAAGCCGCTTACGGATCAGCATGACGTCACCCGTGAAGCCACCCACCGCGGCGAGACAGCACAGTCTGTGTAAGCGATGTCATGTGCGTCACCACTTAAAGTCAGGCAAGCGAGCGTGAACATCACGAGGGTATGGTTATTTCGCATTTTCTTTAGCTTGATCGAGCGTTGGCACTGAAGGGAAAACGAAGGCCGTTGCGATCGGCCTTTGAACGCTTCCATTGTTGGCTCGTCGCTCTGAACGTACCGTGGCGGGAAAATGACATTCCGGTAATCCAGGCATCTAACCTTGCACGCATGCGCATCGCGGCCTTCAACACGATCCGGGCGATAGAGAGCCGCGTAAGGGAGCGCAAAGCAGCCGATGTCGGTCCACGCGGGAAAACGTACCCTAAAAAGACAGCGCGACACGCCACTGGTACCATCGCGTTTTTGGCTGGTCGACTGTTCAATCGGACACCCGCGAAAATTACGACAATGTGGTTTTCGCGCACTTATCCTCAGGCTAAGCTGCGGCGGCGCAGGTCGATCCGGACGGCTTTCTGACACTAGATTACTTGTGCAATGCGGATACTGATCATTGAGGACGAGCCGAAGATGGCGTCCTATCTTAAGAAAGGGCTCACGGAAGCGAGCTTCACTGTCGATACCGCCGCGGACGGGAAGGACGGCCTCTTTCTCGCGCTCCACGAACAGTTCGATTTGATTGTTCTCGACGTGATGCTTCCGGAACTTGACGGGCTGGAAGTGCTCAAGCGCTTGCGCCTGGAGAGAAACACGCCCGTGCTATTGCTTACCGCGCGAGATACGGTTGACGACAAGGTGGCCGGCTTCGAATTAGGCGCGGACGATTATCTTTCCAAGCCTTTTGCGTACCCTGAGTTCCTCGCGCGGATTCGCTCGCTCATTCGCCGCGCGCCGCGTACAACGCGAGACGTCCTGACGGTCGGTGATCTCGAGGTCGATGTGGTCAAGCGAAGAAGCCGCCGCGGAAACGCTCGCGTCGACCTTACCGCGCAGGAGTTCGCTCTCTTACAACTGCTTGCCGAGCGGGCGGGCGAAGTGCTGACACGAACGTTCGTCACGTCACAGATCTGGGATATGAACTTCGACAGTGACACTAACGTGGTCGATGTCGCCATCAAGCGGCTTCGCGCGAAGATTGACAACGCATTCGACAACAAACTGCTGCATACCGTCCGGGGCATGGGTTATGTCCTCGAGGACCGGTCGTGAACGCCGCCGCCCGGCCCTACTCCCTGCTCAAGCGTCTGACGGTCGCGCTTTCGGTGGTTGCGCTTTTGACCTTCGCGTTGGTGGGCGCGTTGTTGTATAACGCGCTCGCGCTCGAACTGCAACAACGCGACGACATCGAGATTGCTGAAAAGCTGGACCAGTTCCTGCAGCAGGCTCGCGACTTCGGTTCCACGCAATCGTTGATTCAACACAGTGCCGAATTCCATGAAGTGCTGAAGTCGCATCCTGCCGTGTCCCTCGCTATCCTGGACACGCGCGGTGACGTTCTGGTACAGCACTCAAAAAAACCGTCTCATGAACTCAGGTCGGCCGGGCCGGGGTTCCACGATCCGAACGCCGCGTACTCATGCGATCCGCAGACCATCGGACCGTCGCGATGCATCTACGCGGACGCGACCCTGCCCTCGGGAGAGGGTATTCGTATCGTGCTCGCGCACGTCGCGACCGAGCGGCACTCGCTACTCAGAAGCTATCAACAGGACGTCTGGCTTGCGATCGCCGTCGGGGCGATTCTGATGGGCACGCTGGGCTATGCGATAACGAAACGTGGTCTTGCGCCCGTTAAAACGATCGGCCGTCAGACCTCCAAGATCGAAGCGCACAGCTTGAACGAGCGCCTCGATATTGCTGCCGGTCCGATCGAATTGCAGGAGATTGCGGTATCGGTTAATCGGATGCTCGACCGGCTGGAGCGAGCGTTCATGCGACTGTCTCAGTTCTCGTCGGATCTCGCGCACGACATGCGAACGCCGCTCGCCAACGTAATCAGTTCGTCGCAGATTACGCTATCGCGTACACGGACGAAGGAAGAGTACGAGATTCTCATCGACTCCAACATTGAAGAATGCGAGCGGCTTCAGCGCATGATCGAGAACATGCTGTTTCTTGCAAGGGCCGACAATTCAAAGCAGCATATAAAGCTTAGTGAAGTCGACTGCCAGCTTGAGCTCACAAAGCTTACGTCGTATTTTCAAGGTATCGCCGAAGATACGGGCGTCCACTTCGTGATCAATGGAAGTGGCAGGATCGTGGCAGACCCGCTGATGTTTCGGCGGGCGGTCAGCAACCTGCTGTCGAATGCGCTCGATCATGCGGCCGTGGGATCCGATATCGAGCTGCGTACATGCCACTCGGAAGGATATGTGGTCGTTGAAGTCACGAACAAGGGCCAGCCGATTCCAGCGGAGCATATCGAGAAGATTTTCGATCGCTTTTATCGACTCAATGCATCGAGACACGGTTCAGCGAAGAATACGGGTTTAGGCCTCGCGATCGTGAAATCGATCATGGAGTCGCATCGGGGGAAAGTCGAGGTCGTGAGCCAGCGTCACAGCACTACCTTCGCGCTGCATTTCCCCCGCATCGCCGGATTGCGGGACCTGTCCGCAGTGGCGCCTGGCGTTGCGCATTCGCCAAGAAAGGATGTCAACGATTGCTCTTTTACGGCCAAAGCATCTTCGGACGAGCTTGAACGGGTTCTGCCGCGATAAGGGCACACTCAATTAAATTTTAAGCCCATCTGGTTTATCAGTTAACTATTCGCATACGCACTTAAAATCGGTCACTTAAGGTTATGACCGTGAGCGCTCGACCGCCCGTGCCAGGAAATCCGGCTCGCGGTCGATGTCCTGGATGATCGTCAGTTGTCCGTGCTACAGCGCTCGTGCGGTGATGCCTTCACCGTACGCATACACGCCCCGGCCAATTTCCTCGGCGGTGAGTCCGTACGCGTACCGGATGCGCCCGCTGTCGAATGGGGGCGCCTTCCTGGTAACGGCCATCCGCGAATCGAATGCCAAGGACCTGTCATGGCCGCTCAAACCACTCCGCGTCGGGCGGCACGTCGACCGACCGCTGGAACTGCGCCGCCGTTAGCGTGCGTTCACGCGGAATCGGCTCGATGCGCTCAATCAGCGTGGACGGGGTTGACATGATTTTCTCCGGACAGCTCGGCGCCGTGGCGCGGACCAGCGCGATCAGTTCGCCGGTGGTAATCTCGAACCGGTATTCACGCGGGATGCCGACCTTGCACTCGTCGGTCCCAACTAACAGGGCGGACTTGCCGTCCTCGCTTGCAACCAAACGAAGCGCACGGCACAAGCGGCCGGTTTCCGTTTCGTATTGCGTGAGCAGGCCGTCGCGCCCACTGCGCCCGTATCCTTCAACTGTGCCTGTCCAGCGTCTTCCCCGTAACATGACAAAGTTGTAATGTGTTCGACCGTAACGCGTCAGCATCTTCAAGGCAAAATCACAACACAGCGTTGTTTGCATCACGCTCCTCAACACATTTTCGGGAACAGGTTCATGATTGGCTCGCGCTCTACCATTCTGCTGCGACAGGGCTTGCGCTCGGTCTCACTGGCGGCGTTCATGGGGTTTGCAAGCATCGGTTACGCGCAATCCACAGCGACCGCGCAGCA
>DASYLW010000174.1:0-16011 GCA_036009385.1 Caballeronia sp. | reverse complement strand
AGATATTCCCAGCTTCATTCGCAAGATTAGTAACGGCAACATGAAGGGCGCGGCCGTGGACATCTTGTCGGCCAATCCACTTGGCGGCGCATGCGCACGCGTGTGTCCGACTGAAATTCTTTGCGAGGGAGCCTGCGTCAGAAATCATCAGGATGACAAACCAGTCCAGATCGGTGCGTTGCAACGCCACGCCACCGACTGGGCGATGGCGCGCGGCGAGCCGCTTTTCAAACGCGCGGCGGATACCGGACGTCATGTGGCGGTGGTCGGCGCGGGGCCGGCGGGATTGGCGTGTGCGCATCGTCTGGCGCTCGACGGCCACCAGGTCACGCTCCTCGACGCCCGGCCCAAACCCGGCGGCCTGAATGAATATGGCATCGCGGCGTATAAGGTGGTCGAGGATTTCGCACAACGCGAAGTGGAGTGGCTGTACTCGGTGGGGGGTATCGAAGTGAAGAACGACGTGATGCTCGGCCGCGACGTGACGTTGAGCGATCTGCGAAAACAGCATGACGCCGTGTTCCTTGCTATCGGCCTGGGCGGCGTGCGCGCGCTCGAACTCGAAGGTGAGACGCTGCAAGGCGTGTACAACGCGGTCGATTTCATCGAGCAAGTGCGTCAGGCGGATGCGCTCGCAAGCGTGCCGGTGGGGCGTCGCGTGGTGGTGATCGGCGGCGGCAACACGGCCATTGATGCCGCGGTGCAAAGCCGCAAGCTGGGAGCTGAAACAGTGACTATGGTGTACCGGCGCGGCGTGGAGAACATGGGCGCCACGTGGGCCGAACGGGAGTTCGCGCAGACCAACGGCGTGACGATCGTCACGCACGCGAAGCCCGTGCGTTTAACCGATGCAAACGGTCAAGTCACGAGCGTCGAATTTGAGAACCCGCAAGGCGAGCGCTTCGTCATTGAAGCCGACATGGTGCTGAAGGCGATCGGTCAAACGCTCGTTCCCGTCGGTCTTGAGAGCGACATGCTTACGCTCGACGGCAGCCGTATCGCGGTGGATTCGAACGGCCGTACATCGCTCGACAATGTCTGGGCAGGCGGTGACTGCGCGGCGACCGGCGGCCTCGACCTGACGGTGCAAGCGGTGCAGGACGGCAAGGTTGCGGCCGATTCCATCCATGCGTTCTTCGCGGCAACGGCCATCAAGGCTGCGTAAAAACACCACGATAAGGGAGCCAGCTCATGGCCGATCTTCGCAATACGTTTGCCGGTATCAAATCGCCGAATCCTTTTTGGCTGGCGTCCGCACCGCCCACTGATAAAGCCTACAACGTCAATCGTGCCTTCGAAGCGGGTTGGGGCGGCGTGGTATGGAAAACGCTAGGCCTTGATCCGCATGTGGTGAACGTAAGTTCACGTTACGGCGCGGTGCAATGGAATGGCCAGCGCATCGCAGGACTGAACAATATTGAACTGATCACCGATCGTCCCCTCGACATCAACTTGAAGGAGATCACCGAGGTCAAGCGCGACTGGCCGGACCGCCCGCTGATCGTCTCGCTGATGGTGCCGTGCAACGAACGCGACTGGAAATGGATCTTGCCGCTGGTGGAAGACACCGGCGCCGATGGCGTCGAACTGAATTTCGGTTGCCCGCACGGCATGAGCGAGCGCGGCATGGGCGCGGCGGTCGGCCAGGTGCCGGAATACGTCGAAATGGTCACCCGCTGGGTGAAGGAGGGCACGAAGCTGCCGTGTATCGTCAAGCTGACACCGAATATCAGCGACATCCGTACGAGTTCGCGCGCGGCTTACAAAGGCGGTGCGGACGCGGTGTCGCTGATCAACACCATCAATTCAATTGTTGCGGTGGACCTCGACCTCATGGCGCCGATGCCGACAGTCGACGGCAAGGGTACGCATGGGGGATACTGCGGCCCGGCGGTCAAACCGATCGCGCTGAACATGGTCGCGGAGATTGCCCGCGACGTCGAAACGCCCGGTTTGCCGATCTCCGGAATCGGCGGCATTTCGTCATGGCGCGATGCGGCCGAGTTCATGGTGCTGGGCGCAGGCAACGTGCAGGTCTGTACGGCGGCCATGCACTATGGCTTTCGCATTGTGTCCGATCTCGCGGATGGCCTCTCGAACTGGATGGATGAAAAAGGCTACGCCACGCTCGACGATATCCGCGGACGGGCCGTGCAGAATGTGACTGACTGGAAGTACTTGAATCTGAAGTACGACATTAAGGCGCGCATCGACCAGGACAAGTGTATTGAGTGCGGGCTGTGCCATATCGCTTGCGAAGATACGGCGCATCAGGCGATCATGCGCGAGAAGGACGGCAAGCGGCATTTTGAAGTCATCGATTCGGAATGCGTCGGGTGCAATTTATGCATGCATGTGTGTCCGGTCGAGCAATGCATCACGATGGAACGCGTGGATGCCGGCGAATATGCGAACTGGACCACGCATCCGAACAATCCTGCACGCGTGGACGCCGATGTTGAAGAAAACGTAAAGGCCGCCTAGAGTTGAGAACCTGTAGTAAACGCTAACGATAAAAGTCCCCGATGACCGACGCCCGACTTGGTTCCCAGGCTGATACACCGCCTGATCCGCGGGCGCGGACCGCAACGATCTGAGGAGATCAACCTGATGAAGCAGCCAGCGCATTCTGTCGACCCGCAGTTCGCGGCCGGCGCCAGCGGCAGTCTATATAACGACGACCTGGCGCCAACCACGGCCGCGCAACGGACGTGGAAGTGGTATCACTTTGCCGCGCTGTGGGTCGGCATGGTGATGAATATTGCGTCGTACATGCTCGCGGCCGGGCTCACGGAGGAGGGCATGTCGCCGTGGCAGGCGGTGCTGACCGTGCTGCTCGGCAACATGATCGTGCTCGTGCCCATGCTGCTGGTCGGGCACGCCGGCGCGAAGCATGGCATTCCCTACGCGGTGCTGGTGCGCTCGTCGTTCGGTACGAAAGGCGCGAGACTGCCCGCGTTGTTGCGCGCGGTGGTGGCGTGCGGATGGTATGGCATACAGACCTGGCTCGGCGGCAGCGCGATCTATACGTTGATCAATATTCTCGCCGGCAATACCACGCACGGCGCGCCGTTGCCCTTCCTCGATATCTCGCTCGGGCAGCTCGCGTGCTTCCTGTTTTTCTGGCTGATCCAGGTCTATTTCATCTTGCGCGGTACCGACTCCATTCGTTTCCTTGAAAGCTGGTCCGCGCCGATCAAAATCATCATGTGCCTCGCGCTCGTGTGGTGGGCGACCTCGAAGGCAGGTGGCGTGGGTGCGATGCTCGCGCAGCCTTCGCAGTTCGTGGCCGGCGGCAAGAAGGAGGGTTTGTTCTGGGCGACGTTCTGGCCGGGCCTGACAGCCATGGTCGGGTTCTGGGCCACGCTCGCGTTGAACATTCCGGATTTCACGCGTTTCGCGCGCTCGCAGAAGGACCAGATCATCGGGCAATCGATTGGTCTGCCGGCCCCCATGGCGTTGCTGTCCGTCATCTCGGTGGTGGTGACCTCGGCTACGGTGGTGATCTATGGCAAGGCGATCTGGGATCCTATCGACCTGACCAGCCGCATGACAGGCATTGGCGTAGGGGTGGCGCTTGTGATCCTGACGCTCGACACCATGAGCTGCAATCTTGCCGCTAATCTCGTGGGTCCGGCTTATGACTTTTCGAGCCTTTGGCCGAAGGGCATTTCGTATCGCGTGGGCGGGATGATTACGGCGTTTATCGCTATCGTGATGATGCCATGGAAGATCCTGGCGACCACGCAGGGCTACATTTTTACGTGGCTCGTGGGTTACTCGGCGCTGCTCGGACCCGTGGCGGGCATTCTCATGGTCGACTATTTCCTGATCCGGGGCACGCGCCTGAATACGCGCGAACTGTTTAACGAGAATGGCGAATACAGCTATACGGGCGGCTGGAACATGGCTGCGGTCGTCGCGTTGCTCGTCGGTGTATTGCCCAACCTGCCAGGCTTCATGCATACGGCGTTTCCTGCTGCGTTTCCGAACGTGCCCGCATTCTTCAACACGCTTTACACCTATGCATGGTTCGTGGGCCTCGCGCTCGCATCGATTGTTTATGGCGCATGGATGAAGATGGGCAAGCGCCCGACGGCGCGAATTGCCAGCGCCTGATTTTCTCTCTGGAGACAAGCAAGATGACGATCCTGATTCGCGGCGGCACGGTGATTGACGCGGACCGTACTTATCGAGCGGACGTATTGTGCTCAGACCCGAAGGACGGTGGCACGATCCTTCAGATCGGCCTCGATCTCGAGGTTCCGGCGGGGACTGAAACGGTGGATGCATCGGACCAGTACGTGATGCCCGGCGGTATCGATCCGCATACGCACATGGAGCTGCCGTTCATGGGCACCACGGCGAGCGATGACTTCTATACGGGCACGGCGGCAGGCTTGTCGGGCGGCACGACGAGCATTATCGATTTCGTGATTCCGAGTCCCAAGCAGCCGTTGATGGAAGCGTTTCACGAGTGGCGCGGCTGGGCGGAAAAGGCATCGGCCGACTATGGTTTTCATGTGGCGGTGACGTGGTGGGACGAGTCGGTGTATCGCGACATGGGCACGCTCGTGCATGATCATGGCGTGTCCAGTTTCAAGCACTTCATGGCGTATAAGAACGCCATCATGGCCGACGATGAAGTCCTTGTGAACAGCTTTGCGCGATCATTGGAATTGGGCGCATTGCCCACCGTGCATGCCGAGAATGGCGAGCTCGTATTCCAGCTTCAAAAGCAATTGCTCGCAAAGGGTTTCACTGGGCCGGAAGCGCATCCGTTGTCGCGGCCGCCCGAAGTTGAGGGCGAAGCGGCGAACCGCGCGATCAGGATTGCGCAGGTGCTGGGCGTGCCAATCTACATCGTGCATGTGTCGTCGAAAGACGCCGTCGATGTCATCACGCGTGCTCGTAGCGAAGGTCAGCGCGTGTTCGCTGAAGTGCTGCCGGGGCATCTGGTGATCGATGAATCGGTCTATAGCGATCCCGACTGGACACGGGCCGCGGCACACGTGATGAGCCCGCCTTTCCGTACCAGCGAGCATCGCGAGGCGTTGTGGCGTGGTCTGCAATCGGGACAACTGCATACCACGGCAACTGACCACTGCGTATTTTGCGCATCGCAGAAAGCCATGGGCCGCGAGGACTTCACGCGCATCCCCAACGGTTGCGGCGGGGTGGAAGATCGCATGTCGATCCTCTGGCACCACGGTGTGAATAAAGGACGGTTGACCCCGAATGAGTTCGTGCGCGTGACCTCCACCAATGCCGCGCAGATTTTTAATCTGTTCCCGCGCAAGGGCGCGGTCCAGGTGGGCGCGGACGCTGACCTCGTCGTGTGGGACCCGGCCGCGACGAGGACGATCTCGGTCAAGACCCATCACCAGAAGGTGGATTTCAACGTGTTCGAAGGCATGAGCGTGCAGGGCGTGGCTACTCACACGCTCACGCGTGGCGCGCTCGCATGGGCGGACGGCGATCTGCGCGCGGTGCGAGGTGCGGGACAATATTTGAAGCGTCCGCCAAACGGCGCTTACTTCGATGCCACCCGGATCGCGAACCAGTTGAAGGAACCGCATCCGATCCATCGCGCCGGTGACAAGGTCGTGAAGGCGGCTTGAGGTCCGAGGCAATGTTGCAACGAACTGGCGCTTGATGCGCCGGTTTTTTTCAGACGGTCGCTTCGTCGTGCGTCATGGCCTTGGCTTCCCCCGTCGCTTCCCGGCAAGCGTTGATCTTCTCCACGACATGCGCAGCGTCCCGCGCGACGCCTGAGAAGCGGCCAGATCCCCACGTGTGCAGCCACGGCAAGCCGACGAAGTAGAGCCCGTCCAGCGGGGTCAGGCCGCGCGTGTGCGCAGGATAACCGCGGCCGTTGAAAATTGGCGCATCGAGCCAGCTGAAGTCCGGCGTGAAGCCGATACACCACACGATCGACCCTATTGCGCTCGCTTGCAGATCGAGCGTGGTGCGTTCCTCAGCCGGCGACCACACGGGCTCATAGCGCGATCCCGGCGGGGCCTCGATCCCATGCCTTTCGATGTACGCATCAATGCCCGCGTTGATGCCGTTGAAGGTCTTGTCAGCGCTGTCGAGATTCTCGATCAGGTTGGGCGCGAAATGCAGCACGCCGTCTTGCAGATCCTGAAGCCGGCCATACAGTTCCATGCCCTCGGCTGCGAACTTGCGCAGATCAATATCGCGGCCTCCGTCACGGCCGGTCACATAGTGATTAGTGTTGTCGCGGACACCCTCACGCAGCGGATGCTGATCGACGGGCATGTCGTAATACTTCATGTCGGCGAGCCAGTCGACCACATCGCGGCCTCGGTAAAAGCGCGCACAACGCGGCGCTTCGCCCACCGCGAGAACAACCCGGCGGCCGGCCAGATGCAGGTCTTCCGCGATCTGCGCGCCGGATTGTCCTGACCCGACCACTAAAACCGCGCCCTCGGGCAAAGCCTGCGGGTTGCGATATTCCGATGACTGGATCTGTTTGATGGAACGCGGCAAACGTTCTGCCATGCGTGGCACGATAGGCGTGTGATAACCGCCCGATGCGACCACGACGTGGTCCGCTGTGAACTGCCCGTGGTTCGTGGACACACGGAAGCCGCCTTCGCTGTTACATGCGACCCGCTGCACCTCCACGTGCTCGATCACGGGGGCACCGACGGTCCTGACGAAGCCGTCGAGATACTCGATGATCTCGTCCTTTCTCATGAAACCATGCGGATCGTCGCCTGTATAAGGGTAGCCGGGCAGCGCGCATTGCCAGTTCGGTGTGACGAGGCAGAACGCGTCCCAGCGTTGCGTGCGCCACGTATGCGTGACGGTGTTTTTCTCCAGCACGAGATGATCGATCCCTGCCTGCTTCAGGTAATAACTGACCGACAATCCTGCCTGACCGGCGCCCACCACGATAACGCTGGCGTGCGTTGCGTTGCCCGATGTTGTCGACATGATTCATCCTTTCGAAAAGAGTGGCGCTCAGACGAGCGCGATGACCTTGACCTTCGCGTCCGGCTCTCCGATAAATCGTTCGGCTTCCACTTCAATCTTCGCTAGCTGGTCCATTGCCGCCGAGCATGCAAAACCGTACTTTTCGCGCACGCGTTCGGAGGCGATATTCAGCGCTTCACGAGCGCGCAAGACGAAGTCATCGACGGGATAATCTTCTCCGGGCGTAAAAAAATCGCTGACGACTTGCGAGGGCGAATAACAATTTTCTTCACTGTTATCGGGCCACTGGATTCGAAAATGCATGACCGGCATGACGGGTTCCTAAAGTGTTGGAAGAGAGCGGCTTGCAAGCAAGGCGCTATAAATGTCGAGATGTTTTCGTGCCGATGCCTGCCAGCTCATGCGATCGACCAGCGCGGGTACGGCGTGATTGAAATCGGTTCGATGACGGCCGTCGATCACGCGTTCGAGCGCGTCTGTTATTGACGCGGGATCGGTGGGCGCGGCCCAGCAGCACAGCGAGTCGTCCAGATACTCGGTGAAAGGCGCAATCTTTGATGCCACGACCGGCGTGCCGCACGCAAGCGCTTCGAGCACGACGAGGCCGAAACCTTCGCGCAGCGAGACCATGGCGAGGACATCGGCGCAACGAAAAAGCGCCGGCATGTCGGCGTCATCGAGCGGGCCGGTGACGGTTACCGCTTGCGACAAACCATACTCGTCCACGCGATCCGTGAACCCTTGCGCGTAAACATCGTGATCGAGCAGGCTTGCGCCACCCGCAACCACCAGACGCGCTTGGGGGTAATGTTTAACCAGCGCCGCGAATGCATCGAGGAGGCCAAGCGTGTTCTTGCGCGCTTCAATACCACCCACTGCGAGCACGACCGGCTCGTTGCCATCCAGGCCAAGACGTTGCCGCAATCGCTCATCGTGAGGCGTCCGCGGCGTCGAATAGCGTTTCAGATCCACGCCGTTCGGCACCGTCGCGGCTTCTACGCCATAGGTGTCGCGCATCTCGCGCGTCCATGCTTCGCTCACGCACAGTACGCGATCGGCGTCGCGCCACCCGCGCGTTTGCCACGCGGCGAGGCGCGGGTTGTCGAAGTGATCCAGGTGATGAACGGTCCGCACAAAACCTGCTATTTCACCTTCCGCCGCCAAATCGGCAAGCGCGTTTCCACTAATGCTGTCCTGTGCGTGCAGCACGTCGAAGCTTCGAGGATCGCAGGCTTTGACGCTGGCTTTGAGCGCGCGAAGCCGCGCGTCGACGAGGGCGACCGTGTTGTGTTGTGAACCTTCGATGGTTGCAAGAATCACGCGGCATGGCGGCTCCCGGAAGAGCGTTTCTCCGGTTGCGGCCGGCGCGAAAAGGGTCACCTCGTGGCCTTCGTCAACCAGCGCGCTCGCGAGTTCGAGTGCATGCACCACCCCGCCGCGCGGATTGACCGAGTGCGTGGTGAGGGCGATCCGCATCGAATCGGGTGTCATGTCCGGCTCCCTTATCTTCCGACGATGAACGCGTCATCATTGAAGTTCCAAAGCTCGGCCGAATCGTTGCCATCATGGAGCACTACTTTGCGCCAGGCATCGACCGTACCGATCACCGCACACGCCAGATCACGTTCAACGAACAACCGCTCCACCTGAGCTGCGTGTTCTTCGCGCACGGACATCACGAAACCAAAGCTGGGGAACGCGCTTAACCAGCGCAGCCGATCGTGTCCGGGCGGCGAGGGCAGACGTGAAAGATCGATGCTTGCACCCACGCCCGAGCATTCGAGCAGCATCAGTGTGGTTCCCAGTGCGCCGGCCATGCTGATGTCCTTGGCGGCGTCGCAGAGACCGCTTTCGGCGAGCATGGGCAGTAACTCGAGGTCGGCTCGCAAGCGTGCGGCAGGTGCGCCAACAGAGGCGTTCCAGAACGGATACGGATCTTCAAACGCACCACGCAGATCGACCGCCATCATCAGGCAGTCGCCGGGACGCGCATTAAAACTGGACAGCACTTTGTTCGCGCGCCCAAGAATGGCCACTGCAAGTTGGGCCTGATCGTTGCGTGTATTGCTATGGCCGCCGACGATCGGCACGCCGTATACGGACGATGCCGCCGCCATGCCCGCGAGCACGTCTTCAGCTGCGCCCAGGCCGTTGCTCCAGAGGGCGTCAACAACAGCGATCGGGCGGCCGCCCATCGCGTAGATGTCGCTGACGTTGACCATCACGCTGCTATAGCCCGCGAACCAGGGCATGTCGCGCACGAAGTCGCTGACCAACCCTTCGATGGCGAAGAGCAAGTAACCGTCCCCATCGGCAATGGCCGCGCAGTCGTCGCCCATGGCGACCGGGTCGCTTGAGGCGTTACGTGGGAGATAGCGGGCAAGCGAAGACATCACACCCGCGATATCCGTCTTGTGGCGAAAGCCCCGCGTTTCCCTTAGCGCGGCTACAAGGTCCGTCACTGTCATGACGTGCTCCGCGCGGGAGATTGTTGGGTCGTGAAGCCGCTTTGAGGTGTCGCGCAAGGCGGGTAGAACGCAAGATCCGCCTGCATTAGATGGTGCGGCCGGCCATGCATGAGTTCTTCAGAGAGCGTGGTCCAGTGCAGCGCATGAAACAACGCCGCGTTCTGGCTCTGCACATGTGCGAGGAACGTCGTGCAGCCGAGCGCGTGCGCGCTGCTGACCGCGAGCCTGATGAGAGTTCCACCAATCTTGCCGTGCCGCCGAAACGCTGCATGCACGGCGAGCCGCGAGCCGGTCCACACACCCGGCGCATCCTCGTGAATACGCACCGTACCCACCACCTGCTCAGGCATCCCGCCGATACAACTTACTGCCACGATCAATTGCGCGCGCTCATCGATTTCATCGCGGTCATCGCCCATAAAAATCCCTTGCTCGATGCAGAACACCGCGCGCCGCAGCTTATACGCTTCGTTTGCTTCCCACGGCAGCGTGGTCCACTTGATCGTGTAGCTGGCGGGCGTGTAGAGCCGCGTGAGATCTTCGGTATCGGCGAGCATGATCAAACCTCGTAGGATGACAACGACGAACACGCGCCGCACTTGCCGCAGCCTGCCTTGATATCGGCGGAGCGTATGCCGGCCGCCGACACCATCGCGCCAAGCGGCTGCAGGACCGACTTCATGAATTCGGGCGAGGGCGCGGGATGATCCTCGAGCGGCGTGCCGCTGATCGGCACGAACGGGACCACGAAGGGATACACGCCGAGATCGACCAGTTCGCGCGAGATCGACAGAATGGCTTCTGCCGTGTCACCGAGACCCGCGAGGATGTAGGTGCTCACCTGCCCCCGGCCGAACACCGCCACGGCCGCCTTGAAGGCTTCCATGTAGCGCGAGACAGGCACGCTCGCCTTGCCCGGCATGATCTGTTCACGCAGCGCAGGCGTGACCACTTCGAGATGCATGCCGAGCGTATCGATACCGCTTGCGTGCATGCGTTCGAACCATTTGTCGTCATCGGGTGGTTCGCATTGCGCCTGGATCGGCAAGTCGACCGCGGCCTTGATCGCGAATGCGCTTTCGCACAGGACCTGCGCGCCGCGATCCTTGGTCGGTGGCGTGCCGGTGGTCAACACCATATGCTTGACGCCGTCGAGCAAGACGGCGGCCCGTGCGACCTCCGCCAGTTGCTCGGGCGTCTTGCGCGCGATCGTCCTGCCTGCCGCAAGCGATTGCCCGATTGCGCAGAACTTGCAGGTCTTCCTGCGGCTTTCATAGCGGATGCAGGTTTGCAGCACCGTCGTGGCGAGCACGTCCGATCCATGCAGCGTTGCAATGTGGGAATAGGGCACACCGTCGAGGGTCTGCATCGCGTAGAAACGCGGCGACTTCGGAAAGCTGATGCTCGCGATCGGAATCGATCCACGCAGCAACGCACTGCTACCGTGGGCGTCAGGTGCGGACGCCACGAACGGTGAGTGCCATGCGGTATTCGTATGCACCGGCACCATGATGGTCACGCCGTCGATGGTGACCGCCTTGTGATCGGACGGACCCGCGCCGCCGCGCCGGCTGGCCACGCCAAGCCCTTGCCCCGCGCCCGGACTGGCGAGACGCAAACCCGTCGATTGCAGTTCAGTCATCAATTGCCGGCTCATGGCCGACAAGGTCTCGTTCGCGTTCAAGGTGCAATCCCCCAATGGAAGGTGAGAAGCTGTTCATGGGTGCCGACGTGACCGCGGGCCGGTCGTTGATGGCGAGGCTCAGTAGTTCGGGCCGCGCGTAATGACCGACTGAATCCATCATGCGTTTGCGTTTGGTGATCAGCGCCATGTCCAGGTCAGCGATCACCAGGCCTTCACCCTCGCGCAGCGGTGGGGCGAGATGCTGGCCTTCGGGCGAGATGATGGCGGTATTGCAGCCGCCGCGAAGCGCCTTCTGCAGGCCCGGATCTTTCGTTATCGATTCAATCTGCGGCTCGGTCAGCCAGCCCGTGGAATTGATCACGAAGCAACCGGATTCCAGTGCGTGATGGCGGATGGTCACTTCGATTTGTTCACCGAAAATGGGACCGACCAGCGAGCCCGGAAACTGGCTGCAATGGATCTCTTCGTGCTGGGTCATCAATGCGTAACGCGCAAGCGGGTTGTAGTGTTCCCAACACGCGAGCGCGCCGACGCGGCCAATGCTGGTTTCCGCTACCTTCAGGCCGGCCGCGTCGCCCATGCCCCAGATCATCCGTTCGTGAAACGTCGGCGTGATCTTGCGGCGCTTGAGCAGCAGCTCGCCGTCGGTATCGAAGATCAGTTGTGCGTTGTATAAGCTGCCGTGATCGCGTTCGTTCACGCCGAGCACGACGACCATGCCATGCCGTCGCGCCCGGTCCGCTACTGCCTGCGTCACCAGACCGGGCACGACCACCGCTTCGTCATAGAGACGCATGTGTTCGGCACCCGATGCCACCGGCGCCCGCACGAACGAAAAGTACGGGTAGTAGGGCAGGAAGGTCTCGGGAAAGACGATCAGCTGCACGCCCTGGCGCGCAGCGTCGTCGATCGTTTCAAGGACCTTCTCGAGCGTGCCACCGGGCCGTTCGAGGTCCGGTGCTATCTGGACCGCGGCGGCGCGGACGATTCTCTTGTCAGGCATGGTCGTTCCGTGTTGATGAAAGGCTTGGGACGCAGTGTCAGACGGTCCAGGTGTTGATAATCAGTGCGCCATCCTTACGATGCAGCAGCTGGATATCGAGCACGTCGAGCGGGCTGATCGGCTTGATGCCTTCAATCAACGACGCTTCTCCCTGCCCATACAGCGCTTGCAGCGCAAAGCGGCATGCATAGACCTTGCCGCCTTCCTCCATGAACTTCTGGATCTGCTTGTTGAAGTTCAGATGGCCTGGAAATGCTTCGTCCCCGAGCGTCGGGAAGCCGCGCTGGAGCCCGAGCGTCACGCCCGGGCCATAGAGCAGCACCGAGGTTTCGAAGCCCTTGCGCAGCAGCCGGGTGGCTTGCAGCAGGTTGACGAAGCCGATGGAACCTTCGAACGCGACCGTGTGGAATGTCACCAGCGCCTTTTCGCCCGGCGCGGCCTTGACGTCTTCAAACACCTTCTCTTCATAATCGACAAGGTAATCGCCTTTCTTGTGCATCGGGATATTGACGGCAGGCATTCTAATCTCCAGTAAATAGACAATTTAACCAGTGGCGCGGGATTTTTAACCCAGTTCTAACCCGACGCCAAGCTGCGGGATACGAAGCTGTTAATGCAACGGGCGTGCCATTCGATGAGCGTGTTAATGCGATCAATACCCGATCATTCAAACGATCAGTGCCCGTGCAGCAATGAAATATTTTGATGACGATCCCGAAGAGCCTCTTGCGGCCTGCCTGCAGGCGCGGCGGGTCAATGATTCTGCACCAGTCTGGCGTGATCGCCGTGGTGCTGCCGCGCCTGCATGGTGCAACAAACACCGGACATGTGCATTGACCCTTGATTGATCGATTCCCCATACGATCATTAAATGCGATCAATTTATTTTTTCAGTCGCCGGCGTGTTATCGTTTTTCAACCGCATTGATTCGAGACCGCTTCATGGCCAGTCTTACTCATCACTGGATCAGGAAACTGACAGAGAGCCGCAAGCCGGCCTATTTGCTTATTCCTGAGTTAATTGAAGAAGATCTGGCGAGTGGGCGCTTGCGTCCGCGCGATCGACTGCCAGGCCTGCGCGACCTGGCGGACGAACTGCAGCTCAATTACACGACCGTGGCGCGGGCCTATGCGGAGGCGCGCAAAAGAGGGCTGCTCGACTCGCGTGCCGGTAGCGGCACGTTCGTACGCGGCCGGACCGCTACGCTGCCGCTCTCCGGTGGCAGCAGTGTCGAGATGACCATGAACATGCCGCCGGAGCCGGCGGAACTCGCCGCACGTTTGCGCGATTCCGCGGCGCGGCTGTTTTCGGCTACGGACCCGTATCGGCTGCTGCGGTATCAGGATTTCGGTGGCACTGCTGACGATCGTACCGCTGGTACGAAGTGGCTGAAGCGCCGCTTTGACGATTGCGATGAAGACAAGGTCCTGGTCTGTCCCGGCATTCACAGCGCGCTGGTGGCGCTGGTGTCGCAGCTTGCGCGGCCTGGGGGGACCATTTGCCTCGATACGCTGGCTTACCCGGGCATCAAGGCGATTGCCGCGCAACTGGGCGTGCGTTTGCAGGCGTTGGCACGAGATGACGATGGCCCGCTTGCTCATGCGTTCGAAGCGCTATGCAAGAGCGATAAACCCAGCGCGTTCTATTGCAATCCGACCATCCAGAATCCGAGCACGGTGACACTGTCGTCGAAGCGTCGCGAGGCGCTTGCCGATGTCGCGCTAAGGTACAGCGTGCCCATTATTGAAGACGATGCGTATGGCATGTTGCCGGTCCAGGCGCCCGATGCACTGGCTACGCTGGCCCCCGATCTCACTTACTACGTCACCGGGTTCTCAAAGAGCTTTGGCGCCGGTCTGCGCGTGGCTTACATTCGTGCACCGTCCGCCCGGCGCTCCCAGCATCTTGCCGGGGCGTTGCGCGCAACGACTGTCATGGCCAGCCCCTTTACCGTGCTGCTGGCGACGCATTGGGTGAATGACGGCACGGCAGACCTGATGCTCGATGCGATTCGTGCGGAGTCCGCGGCGCGTCAGGAGCTTGCTGCGCGCGTCCTGTCCGGCTGGAAGTTCGATGCTGATCCGGCCGGGTTTCATCTGTGGATGCCCATTGCGGCGGAGTGCGGATGGAACGCATCCGAGCTTGCATTGCAGTTGCGTTCGCAAGGGATCGGCGCGGTGTCAGCGGCGGCTTTCGCGACCGATGGCAATCCGCCCGAAGCCATTCGCGTATGCCTTGGCGGTCCCAAGAATCTCGATGAATGCGAGGACGCGCTCAGGCTGATCGCGGACACCGTTGAACATCCTCATCATCTGCATTTGCCCGTGATGTAACGGCTGAAGTTGCGCGCGGCCGTCATGAAGTCTTGTTACGATGCTGGCTTTCGTGTCGACCGCTTACTCCATGCGCAATGTCCGGCTCTTCGTTCGCTTAGCCTCGTTCACCATTGCTGCGCTGTTCTTCTCCGTTGCGCACGCGGGCAACCCCGATGCGTTATGGCAGATCGTCCATAACTCGTGCGAGCCCGCGGCACGCGGTGCCGATGTACCGCAGAAATGTGTCGATGTCGATCCAACCGGCGGCTTCGCGGTCCTCAAGGACATCAACGGCGTTACCCAGTATTTGTTGATTCCGACCGTGCGCATTGGTGGTATTGAAAGTCCCGGTTTGCTGATACCGGGCTCCCCGAATTACTGGCGCGCGGCGTGGGAGGCGCGGCGTTTTGTTGAGGCGAAGTTAGGTCAGCACCTACCTCGCGATGAACTCTCGCTCGCCATCAACTCAGCCAGCGGGCGCACGCAAAACCAGTTGCACATTCATATTGACTGCCTTGCCCCGGATGTTGTTCGTGCGTTGCGTGAGCAAGGCCCGAAGATCGGCACGGAGTGGACTGCATTCCCTACGCTGTTGCGCGGACATGCATACCGAATTCGGCGTATTGATGACGCCGATCTGGCTTCCATCGATCCCTTCAAGCTTCTTGCCCCCGACGTGGCGCGAGAAGGCCAGGTCATGGCCGACCAGACCTTACTGCTCGCGGGGACGACGGCGCCCGACGGCAAGCCCGCATTCTTTCTGCTCAATGATCAGGTACAACGCGATAGAGGCGACTTCGCGTCATCGGAGGAGTTGCAGGACCATACTTGCGCCGTTGCTCGTTCGAAGTAGATCGGGCGATCCGTGTCTTGAAATTTTGCACTAGCCACGCTTAGGAAGGTCGGACGGACGCGGGTGTGGACTGCGATGGACTACTGCGATCGACTACTGCGATCGGTCATGAAGCGAGGGAATGAGATTGCTGGGGCAAGTGGGACAGATAACCGACATACGCTTGCCCTGTTTGTCGGGCTACTCGACAGCGATTGAGAACAACAAGGTAGCAAGGCCGCTCTCATCCAACGTACCTTCGGCAACGTCCACCATGATGTCCTCCAGCACGTTAGGTCAAGGCTGTAACCAACGCGGTACTCTTGTTGGCATCGTTAAAGACGTGCCCCCTGGCGAGCGCTAAGTTCATCACCGATTCTGTCTGCGGGGCCGACAAAATGTTACCTCGACGCCCTCGGCGCAACAGAATCAATTTTGCTCGAGGCACGCATCGCGCTTCGCTACACTATGTCGCTTCGACCAATCTGATTTGCAGGACGGGCATCATGAATAGTATGCGAACCATTGGCATGATCGGCGGGATGAGCTGGGAGTCGACTACGGAATATTATCGGCTGATCAACCGGGACGTGCGCACGCGCCTTGGCGGCCTGAACTCCGCGCAGGTCCTGCTGCATAGCGTGAATTTCGCGCCGATCGAACAACTTCAACGCGACGGACAATGGAACATCGCAGGCATCCGGCTGGCCGACGCCGCCCGTCATCTTGAAGCGGGCGGTGCGCATTGCATCGTGCTCTGCACGAACACCATGCATCTCGTTGC
>DASYLW010000173.1:0-9922 GCA_036009385.1 Caballeronia sp. | reverse complement strand
CAGCTTGCTGATCGGTGTCGGCGGGCTCGCGGTTCCGAAAGCGGCATTGGCCGTGTATGCCATCGCGCAGTATGGCGAGCCGAAATATCCCGCCGGCTTCAAGCACTTCGACTACGTCAATCCGGATGCGCCACGCGGCGGGACGCTGGTTCTGGCGAACCCGAACCGGCTCACGAGCTTCGATAAATTCAACCCGTTCACCCAGCGCGGCAACCCGGCGCCCGGGCTCGGTTATATGTTCGAGAGCTTGACAATAGGCAGTTTTGACGAGGTATCGACGGCTTATGGTCTCCTCGCCGACGACATCAGCATCGCGCCCGACGGTCTCTCTGCCACGTTTCACATCAACCCGAAGGCGCGCTTTTCGAATGGCGATCCGGTCACGGCCGAAGACGTCAAGTATTCGTTCGACACGCTGAAAAGCCCGCAGGCCGCGCCGCAATACGCGGTGTATTTCGGCCAGATTTCGCGCGCGGTCGTTCTCGATGCGCTCACCATTCGCTTCGACTTCAAGGTGGGCACGCGGGAGATGCCGTTTATTGCAGGCGCGATTCCGGTGTTCTCGCATAAGTGGGGCATGAAGGCCGACGGCAGCCACGTTGCCTTCGACCAACTCGCCTTTCAGAAGCCGATAGCAAGCGGTCCGTATCTCATCGAGCAATACGACAATGGCCGTACGATCACGTTAAAGCGCGATCCGGCGTATTGGGGTGCTGCGTTGCCGGTGCGGGCGGGGACGTTTAACTTCGAGCGCATTACCTACAAGCTCTATTCGGACGGCGTCGCGCGGCTCGAGGCGTTCAAGGCCGGCGAGTATGACGCGCTGGTCGAATACGTTGCGCGCAACTGGGTGCGTCGCGACATCGGGAAACGCTTTGACAACGGCGAGTTGATCAAGCGCGAATTCCGCAATCACAACGGCACGGGCATGCAGGGCTTTTTCCTTAACTTGCGCCGGCCGATCTTCCAGGACGTGCGCGTGCGCCAGGCGCTCGATCTCGCGTTCGACTTCCAGTGGCTGAACCGGCAACTGTTTTTCAGCCAGTACACGCGCACCGATAGCTTCTTCGCGAATACCGATCTTCAAGCAACGGGCAAGCCGAGCGCGGGCGAACTGGCGATCCTCTCGCCGTTACGCGCACAACTCGATCCCGCCGTTTTCGGCGACGTGGTGAAGCAACCGGACACCGATCCGCCCGGTTCACTGCGCGCGAACCTGATCAAGGCGCGCCAGCTACTGGCCGACGCGGGCTGGACGTATAGGGACGGCGCGTTGCGCAACGCGAAAGGCCAGCCGTTCGTATTCGAGATTCTCGACGACTCGGGCGGCGGGGCGTCGATGGAACCTGTTGTCGCCACGTTCCAGCGTAACTTGCAGAAGCTCGGGATTGTCGCGAATTTCCGCACGGTGGACTTTGCGCTGATCCAGAAGCGGCTCGACGCCTTCGACTTCGACGTGACCACCCTGCGCATGCCTGACGTGCAAATTCCGGGTACGGAACAAGAGACACGTTTCGGCAGCAAGTCGGCGGATCAGCAGGGCTCGGATAACATCAACGGGCTGAAGTCGCCGGCCGTGGACTCGATCGTGCATACCTTGCTCGGCGCACAGACACGCGAACAACTGCTCGATGCCACCCACGCGCTCGACCGGGTCCTGATGCATGGCTACTATGTGATCCCGCAATGGTATTCGGCTACGCACCGGGTGGCGTATCGAAACACGCTCGCGTATCCGTCAACCTTGCCGCTGTATTACACCGCCGAGGACTGGATCACATCGACATGGTGGTTCAAGCCGCCTGCCGCCGCGTCAAAGTAGGCTCACGCACTCACTCACTCAAGCGGACCGCGCCCATGTGGAGCTACATCCTGAAACGCATCTTGCTGATGATCCCGACCTTGCTCGGTGTCCTCACGCTCACGTTCGCCGTGATCCAGTTCGTGCCGGGCGGACCGGTTGAGCAAGCCGTGCACGAATTGCGGCGCGGCGAGCAAGGCGCGAGTTTCGGCATGCGCCAGCATACGGGCGTGGATGCGCAGCAGGTCGCACAACTTCGCGCGCTCTACGGCTTCGATAAACCGCCGCTCGAACGCTACGGGCTGATGCTTGGTCGCTTCGCTCGTTTCGATCTCGGCGATAGCTATTTTCGTCATCAAAGCGTGTGGTCGCTGATTGTGTCGAAGCTGCCGGTGTCGATCAGCATTGGCGTATGGACGTTCTTTCTGACTTACCTGATCTCGGTACCGCTCGGGATCGCGAAAGCCGTGCGCAACGGTTCCACCTTTGATTTCACCACCAGTCTGCTTGTGCTTGTCGGCTTCGCCATTCCTGGTTTCGTGCTCGGCGTGCTGCTGCTTGTGCTGTTCGGCGGAGGCTCGTTCTGGCAACTATTTCCGCTGCGCAACCTTACGTCGGACAACTGGGCAACATTGAGCCTCGGCGGTAAGATCGCCGACTATTTGTGGCATATCACGTTGCCCATCATTGCGTCGGTGGTGGGCAGTTTCGCGGTCGTCACCATGCTGACCAAGAACGCGTTCCTCGATGAAATCCGCAAACAATACGTTCTGACGGCGAGGGCCAAGGGATTATCGGAGAGAAGGGTGCTGTGGAAGCACGTGTTCCGCAACGCGTTGTTGCCGCTGATCGTGGGCTTTCCGGGCGCGTTCATCGGGGCATTCTTCACGGGCAGCTTGCTGATAGAAACACTTTTTTCACTCGATGGCCTCGGCCTGCTTTCCTACGAGTCCGTCGTGCGGCGCGATTATCCGGTCGTGCTCGGCACGCTGTATCTGTTCACGCTGATCGGACTTGCTGCCAAGCTGATCTCCGACCTCTGTTATGTCTGGGTCGATCCGCGCATTCAATTCGAACGACTGGAGCGCTGAGTTGAACCGTTCCCTGCTCCGTACGCCTCAAGACAGCGATGCCCAGCCGCTCAGCGTGCCGGTGTCGATCACGCCGGGACAGCGCGTCTGGCAACGTTTCAAACGCAACCGGCTCGGCTACTGGAGCCTCGTGATATTCGTGATTGCGTTCGCGATCAGTCTCGCGGGACCGCTGTGGTCGAATGACAAACCGCTGGTCGTTCGTTATCAGGGGCATCTGTATTTTCCGCTGGTCAAAACGTACGCCGAGACCACGTTCGGTGGTGATTTTCCGACGCCCGCCGATTACCTCGATCCGTATATTCGCGACCGGTTTAGCGAAGGCGGCAACTTCGCCGTTTATCCGCCGAATCACTATTACTACGACACGCTCAACTACTTTTCGAAGGCCTCGAACCCGGCGCCGCCATCGCGTGAAAACTGGCTCGGCACCGACGATCGCGGCCGCGATGTGTTCGCCCGACTGCTCTATGGTTTTCGCGTGTCAGTAATCTTTGCGCTGGTCCTGACGGCGATAGGCACCGTACTCGGTCTGCTGGCCGGCGCGGTGCAAGGCTACTTCGGCGGCCGTACCGACCTGACCGGGCAGCGCCTGATCGAGATATGGAGCGCGTTGCCGGAGTTGTATCTGCTGATTATCTTTGCGTCCATCTTTGAACCGAGCCTGATTCTGCTCGTTGTGCTGTTGTCGTTGTTCGGATGGATCGGGTTATCGGACTATGTGCGCGCCGAGTTCCTGCGCAACCGCACGCAGGATTACGTGCGGGCGGCGCGGGCGATGGGCTTGTCCAATGCCCAGATCATCTGGCGTCACATCCTGCCCAATAGCCTCACTCCCGTTATCACCTTTCTGCCATTTCGCATGAGCGGGGCGATCCTTGCGTTGACCAGCCTCGATTTCCTTGGTCTGGGTGTGCCGCCGCCGACGCCATCGCTCGGTGAATTGCTTGCGCAAGGCAAGGCGAATCTCGACGCGTGGTGGATCTCGCTGTCCACCTTCGGCGTGCTCGTCGCCACGTTGTTGCTGCTCACGTTCATGGGCGACGCGCTGCGCAACGCGCTGGACACACGTATCTCCGACGCCGTCAAAGCCGGAGGCGGTCAATGAGCGCGCCGTTGCTGGAAATCACGGATCTGCGGGTGCGCTTCGGCGAAACCCTGGCCGTCGATGGCGTGAGCCTAAAGATCGAAGCCGGCGAACGCGTGGCGCTCGTCGGCGAATCAGGATCGGGCAAGAGCGTGACGGCGTTGTCCATCCTGCGGCTGTTGCGCGACGCCGACCTGAGCGGCTCGATCCGGCTGGACGGCCAGGAATTGCTCACCAAAAGCGAACCTGCCATGCGCAAGCTGCGGGGGGCGGACATCGCGATGATCTTCCAGGAGCCGATGACCGCGCTCAACCCGCTGTACACCATTGGCGACCAGATCGTCGAGACAATTCAGCTGCACGACGGCGTGTCCGCTCGCGATGCCCGCAGGCGCGCGATCGACCTGCTCGCGCGCACGGGGATTACGGAGCCGGAAAAGCGCATCGACCGATACGCGCATCAGCTCTCGGGCGGACAACGCCAGCGGGCGATGATCGCCATGGCGCTGGCGTGCCGGCCGCGCCTGCTGCTCGCAGATGAACCCACGACCGCGCTCGACGTGACTATCCGCGCACAGATCGTGGAATTGCTGCTGGAGTTGCAACGCGACGAAGCCGCTTCGCGCGGCATGGCCGTGTTGCTGATCACGCACGATCTGAACCTCGTGCGTAAATTCGCGCAGCGAGTGGCGGTGATGGAGCAGGGCGTGCTGGTGGAAAGCGGCACCGTGCAGGGCATATTCGCGTCGCCGCAGCATCCTTATACGGTGAGATTGCTTGAGAGCCGCCCGGAGCGCACGGTGTTGCCGGTGCTGCCGCTGTCGCCCGTGTTGCTCGACGCGCAAGAAATATCCGTGGAATTCGCCACGAAGACGCCGGGCGTGGCTGGCTGGTTCCGGCACGGCGCGTTCAAGGCGGTGGACCGGGTGTCGGTGATGGTGCGCCAGGGTGAAACGCTGGGTATCGTGGGCGAGTCGGGGTCGGGGAAATCCACTTTGGCGATGGCGTTACTGGGTTTGCAGCGCACGTCGCACGGCAAAGTTGAGTTTCAGGGGCGCTTGCTCGGCGATTATCGTGGCCGCGAAAAAACCGTCCTGCGATCAAATATGCAGGTGGTGTTTCAGGACCCGTATAGCTCGCTGTCGCCACGTCAGACGATTGAGCGGATCGTAGGCGAGGGGCTGGCGCTGCATCGTCCGGAACTCGATGCAGCCGCGCGCCACGCCAAAGTGGTGGCCGTTCTTCGCGAAGTCGGAATGGACCGTACGGCGCTGAATCGATACCCGCACGAGTTCTCGGGCGGACAACGGCAACGCATTGCAATTGCCCGCGCCCTGGTGCTGGAACCACGCATCCTGATCCTCGACGAACCCACCAGCGCACTCGATGTGTCAATTCAGTATCAAGTTTTGCGATTACTTGCCGATATACAACAGAAGTACAACCTGGGTTATGTGTTCATCAGCCATGACCTGGAGGTGATTGGCGCGATGGCGCACCGGGTTGTGGTGATGCAGAACGGAACTGTCGTCGAAACCGGCGATGTGGAGAATATTTTTGCGATGCCGTCCCACGAATACACAAGAAAGTTACTGAAAGCTGCGATCGCGGCCTAATTTTCACCAATTAGGTGCGTATCTCGATTGTATTTTTCTATGTCTTTTGACATGTAAATAATATCTGGCTAGTATCAAGGCAACTTTTCCGCATGATCCTGATTTTTCAGACTTTTTCACCCAAAACTACCGACCGATGCAGCAATTAACTTTGACTCAAACATGCGCGCGAGCAGCAGCCAGCATGTTGATCGGCCTGATGATGACAGCAACTTCGGGCGCGTTCGCCGATGAAGTCAACAATTCAAGCCAGAATGCCAGCAACGGCATTTCCGCATCAACCCGGGCAGCTAACGAGATTTACCCCGTTGCCGACTCCGGCAATGTGACGAGTAACTCATCCAGCGGCACGCGTTCTTTTCTTTCCGGCATGGCGAGCAAGGCGGGCGACGTAGTCGTCGGCGCGCTCAATATGATCGGCGTGCGCTATCGCTGGGGCGGCAATACGCCGGATTCCGGTCTCGATTGCAGCGGTTTCGTGCGCTACGTGTTTCAGGACACGTTGGGTATGACGTTGCCGCGGCGTGCGGAAGAGATGAGCCGGGTTGGCGAGAAAGTTCGTGTGAGCGAGCTGAAACCGGGTGACCTCGTGTTCTTCAACACAATGCGCCGCTCGTTCTCGCATGTCGGGATTTATATCGGCGACAACAAGTTTGTTCACTCGCCGTCCACGGGCAGCACGATCCGTGTGGACGACATGGACAACAGCTATTGGGAAAAGCGCTATACGGGCGCTCGGCGTGTTGAAGCGACCTTCCCAATTGACGGCGTCGATCTACGTCAGCGTGTCAGCGCCACGATTGGTAGTAACGTTGGTAACAACGACAACTAAGTCGTCGCCACTCATCTAACCGGTTGCTGATGACCGGTGCGGTGTACAAAGCCTGCCTTGAAAAAGACGGGCTTTTGTCGTTTCCGCAAGGGCTATATGCGTTGCGGGTGATTAGCCTTCGCCGCAGCGTTGTTTCTATTTAAGCAACCGAGCGCGTATCACTCTCGGGGCTCCGGAAAACCCCGCACATTCGGACGCTTCCGAGTGACATTGCTGGTATCACATGCTGCGCATTGCAACGAGTTTTCACTCTCCACGCCAATAGCTGCCAAGCACAAAACTTGACATGCCGATTGCTGTTTGCAGGCAAGCTTCGCACGTACAATCGCCCCCGTTTCCCGGGCAGCGCACTGCGCTGCGCAGCGATAAAAATCCGGCACAAGGTAAAGCCTGAAAAAGCCAGCCAAACGTTGAAACAGGCTGATGCAAATCCTTGCACGTTGAAGAACGTAAAGTGCGATTACGATCGGAGATACTCAGATATCTCATCGCCGTCTTTCATCGTCGCTACACACCAGATCAAGTCGTTATATGAACAGAATAATCATTTCGGAATGCAAAATAAAAACCGAAACCCGAAGCAGCTTGGCTTGAAGCTCTCAGCCGATCATTCAAGGAGAGGACTATGAGAGAACTCGACCGATCGCGTCGTGGTTTTTTGAAGGTGACTGCAATCGCGGGACTGACCGTCATTGTTGCACCGCTCGGCAGTCGCGCATTCGCTGCGTTATTTGAAGAAAAAGTCCTGACGCCGATTCAGTGGGATACAGCAACCGGCAGCGCGAAGTTTCGTATTGACGGCATCGCGAAGGTCACCGGTTCGAAGGTATTTGCAAGAGACGTTCGCGCGGCCGACATGCCGCACTGGCCGAACCAGCAATCGCACGCATTCATTTTGCGTACGACGCAGGCTGACAGGCTGTATGAGGGTTTCGACCTGAGCTTGCTCGGCGACGAACTTCAGCCTGACCGGATCGTCACGGCCGCGGAGCTTGCCCGCGACGGGCTCGCCTTTCCGGCGTTCTATGGCGACGACATGTTGCTGCCGCCAGGAAAGACGCCGGCGTATCTCGGCCAGGCCGTGGCCATGCTGATCTATCACGATTTCGCACGTTTCCGGTTCGCCAAGGACAAGCTCCAGTTCCGCGATGAAATCATCCGTTACGGCGAGAAGACCGGGCCGCTTGAGCGCGATCCATGGGGCACGTTCCGCTTTGTGCGCGTGGGAGGAACGACAGCCTATGACGAGGACACGTTCTCGAGCTTGAAAGACACCATGCTGTTCCCAAGCGGGATGCGCAAGCACGAGCCTGTGTGGGCGTCGGGGCGTCAGGACGGCAAGCTGGACGAGCAGGGCATGTTCCATGCGCAGAGCATGCAGGGCGAACTCGATCATCCGCCGGCGGACTGGCTTGTGCTGGAGCGCAACTACAGTACGCAATCCATCGATACTGCCGCGCTCGAACCCGACAACACGAACTGCTGGTACGACGCGGCGACGCAATCGCTGCACATGGTCGTGCCTACGCAAGGCCCGCACGAGGTCGCCGAGAGCGCGGCGGGTATGGCGGCGAAGAGCCGCTTTCCGGTGAAGAACCTGTTCCTGCATCCGGTCTCGACCGTCGGCTATGGGTCGAAGGATCACTTCACGGTTCCGTTCTACGGATTGGTCGCGGCCATGTATGGCGACGGCCGTCCGGTACGTCTTGCATTTGACCGCTATGAGCAATTCCAGACATCGATAAAACGCCATGCATCGAAGATGCATTATCGGATTGCAATCGATAAGAAAACCAATCTCCTGCAGTCGTTCAAGGCGGAGTTCGAAGTCGATGGAGGCGGGCGCTGCAATTTCTCGCCATCGGTGGCCATGGTGGGAGCATCCGGCGCGCAGTCGATCTACTACTTCCCGAAGAGCGACTTGACGGGCGTTGCGATCGCGTCGCGCGCTATCGACGCCGGCTCCGCGCGCGGTTACGGCACGCTGCAGACCATGGCCGCGACCGAGATGCTGATCGATGAAATCGCGACGCAGCTCGGGCTGGATGCTATCGACTTGCGGCTCAAGAACGCGCTGCGCTCGGGCATGAAAAATACCCAGGGTGCGATTCCCGCCGGCGCAATTCGTGTCGATGAAGTCCTGCAGAAAGCCAAGGTTCATCCGCTGTGGACCGGGCGGGCCCAGAAGAAAGCGGAGTATGAACTCGCGCATCCGGGCAACCGCTATGGCGTGGGTTTCGCGTGCGTGCAAAAAGACTTTGGCACGGGCGCGGAGTCATCGTTTGCGAAGGTTGAAATCGCGGCCGACGGCAAGATCACGATGCATCATTCGGGCGCGGAGATTGGTACTGGCGTGTCTACGTCGCAAGCAATCGCCTGCGCGAAGTGGCTCGGCATGCCGGCCGCCGAGGTGCGCATGGCGATTATCGACTGGCCCGAGTTGCCGGTCGTAACCAGTGGCGATCCCTACATGATGTCGCAGGGCGAGCAGGACCGGTTGTCTGCGAATCCGCGTTGGTCGCCGGGGTTCATATCACCAACGAGTGCGACGAATTCGGCTTTCTATTTCACGCATAGCACCTACGAAGCGGCACGCGTGGTCTTCACACACGGTTTATGGCCAGCCGCGATGGCGATATGGAGCAGCGGCATAGGCGGCGGTCAAGCTGCGCCGCTTGTCGTACGTCGTGAAGATGCGCGCTGGGTGGACGGCAAGCTGACAGCAGCAGGTCTTGAGCCGTTGCCGGTCGAACAACTCGCGCGTAAAGCGCATGACCTCGCGCTCGTCACGGGCGCGGTTGTGCACGTGTTCAATCGTTGGCAGTGGAGCGAAGCGGAATTCAACATTGATGGTGTGACCGAGCGTCTGCCTGTCGACGGCTTGTCGTTGCTTCACGGCGCGGGCAAGGCTGATTCAAAAGCTGATCCCAACAAGACCCATGCTGCACTGGTCCAGCCTGTTTACCGTGCCCTCGATCGCAAGCGTGTGTTCATCGCTCCGGTTAGCCGTAACAACGCCGCGGTCACTTACTACAGCGCAGTCGGCACGCTCGTCGAACTCGCGGTGAACGAAGCCAGCGGTCAGGTCAGTTTGCTCTCGCATCACTCGATCATGGAGTGCGGCAACATGCTTTCGCCGCAACTCGTGTCTGGTCAGTTGCAAGGTGGACTCGCGATGGGCATTGGCCATGCGCTGCATGAATACCTGCCGCTCTACGAAGAGGGCCCCGGCAACGGCACCTGGAACTTCAACCGCTATCGCCTGCCGCGTGCAAGCGATGTCGCCGTCTGGGCTCAGACCGGCGAAGTGTTGCCGCCGTTGTCCGAGACCGATCCCCCGAAGGGCATTGCAGAGGTGGTGATGATTCCGGTTGTCGGCGCCATCGTGAATGCTATTGCGCACGCCATTGGGCATCGGTTCAACGACTTGCCGGTGAAACCTCAAAACATTCAGGAGGCGCTCGCATGACTGCTGCCCACCCCACTTCGACCCCG
>DASYLW010000172.1:0-2285 GCA_036009385.1 Caballeronia sp. | reverse complement strand
CGCGCGCCGTGCGCGTTCGATATCAGACAGCTGCTTCGCGGTATCGACGGCGTTTGTCTTCGCGCCCTCATTCGCGCTCAACACGAGCACCGCTTCGCCGAGCGATAAATCGAACGAAAATATCCCGGGCGCAGCGAGGTCTTCGTTGCAATCCATGCCGCGTTCGCGCTCGGCGGTATAGCAGAAATTGCGATACCAGTCGGGCGCGTGAACATACGATCCATTCGATGCCGCTATCACCGCCGGCACGTCGCCATATGCTTGCCAGCGAACCTGATCGCCCGTCGCCGTGTAATTGAAGTTGAATGCCGGGTTCTCGTGATGCAGCGCATGATAGTCGCGCCCGGAAAGCAACGGCCGGACCTTGAGCATGAATGCCTCGCCGTCGAGCCGCCAGCGCAGCACCGTCTGCGCGCTTGCCTTTGCGACGAACAGTTCGGCGATCAGGATATGGTTGTCGCCCACCTGGAAGCGCCACGTGGGCCACGGGTCGGTATCGAAGGAAAGCAGGCTTTCGGATGGGTCGGGCCAGACCGAACCGGCGCCATAACGCTGCATGGACAGCGGAATGCGCGTCTGCCCCGACGCATCTTCCAGCCAGGCCTCCACGCCGTTCACCAGCACCTTGCGCCCCGCCGGCGGTTGCGTGGCCGTGAGAAGCAATGCGTGATACCTGCGGGTCCGTTCGGTGCCGGCTGTGCCCGATGCAAAACCACCAAGCGCATCGGCTTCGAGCCATTCGTCGTTGAGACATCCTTCACTGGCAGGACATTCGAGGCGAGTCATTTTTTGGGTTGCAGCCGGTATGCCCGAAGACCCTTGTTTGCCTGCGCCCGGATCTTGTTCTGCACGAACGACGACCAGCCGAGCAGCCAGCCCTTGAGTCCGAGCGCCTGGCGGCTCCAGGTCCAGAGGTCGAAGCTGTCGTAATGTTCGACAATCAGGCCATCGCGAATCGCAAAACGCGCGTTGATGCGATTGACCACCTTGCGCCCGGTCTGGGTGAAACGATAAGTCGCGACCCATTTCGCCGTCGCGGTCTGGCCGACGGTCTGGATGTCGCTGAAGATCAGTGAGAATTCGGTAGCGCGAGAGATCAGCATGCGCCACATATCCGAGGCTTCGCGGCCGCGCAACACGCCGAACACCGGATCGCTGAACTGAACGTCGGGCGCGTAGCACGCCGCCATCGCCTCAGCGTCGGAGCGTTGAAAGGCTTCGTAGAAGCGCTGGATCAACGCGGCGTTCGGGTCCGTCATGTTCAGTCTCTTCTAGAGAAAATTAGCTGACCGCGGCTACAAGGCTTCGATCCCGCAGCTTAAACCATGAACGTGGACAGTGCGTGAATGATCAGGCCAACCGCACCGCCCACCAGCGTGCCGTTCACCCGGATGAACTGCAAGTCGCGGCCGACGCTCAGTTCCACGTCGCGCACGAGCGTGGCGTCGTCCCAGTTGCGCACCGTTGCGGCGATATGCTTGGCAATGCCGTCGCGTAGATCCGGCGCCAGTGACTTGAGCGCGTCGCGCATGTGCTCGTTGATCGATTCACGCAGCGCCGGATCGCTCCCCAGCGCGGCCGCGAACGACGCCGATGCGCCCGTCACCTTTTTGTGCAGGGCCGAATCTGCTTGCGCGAGATCGCGGCGCAGCCAATCCTTGAATTCGTCCCACAGTCCGTTCACATAGGTACGCAATTCCGGGCGTTCGAGCCATTCGCGCTTGTGCTGGTCGATACGCGCGCGGAACGCCGGGTCCGTCTTCAGGCGTTCGATAAACCCTTCCACCGTCCGGTCAAAAGCCTGACGGCGCTCGTGTTCCGGGTTTTCGCTGATGTCGTGCAGCCACTTGTTCGCGCCGCGCACCAAGCCGCCCGCGAACTTGTTACCGAGCTCTTCCGCGCTCAAGCCCACAAACCCGAGCATGCCAATCAATTTCGGATATTCCTCGCCGGCCACATCCAGGATCTTGGCCGCGAGGATCGTCTGCACTTCCTCGCGATCGAGCCATTGGGCGAGTTCGCGTAAGCCTTCATCGAGCAGCATTTGATGGCGCCGATCCGCCGTCAGCGTGGACAGCAATCCGCCTACCGCGCCCGCCAGGTCAAATTGTTCGGCGCGGCGGCGCAGGGCTTCATGGAGCATTGTCTTGACGCGTTCATCGTCGACGAAATCGAGCATCTGGCCTGCCGCCGCGACCGCTTTTGCACCCAGCAGCGCTGCGTTCGCCGGTTCGGCCAGCCAGACCGCGAGGCGGCCGGCGGGATCGAAGGCGTTCACGCGGGCG
>DASYLW010000171.1:0-16363 GCA_036009385.1 Caballeronia sp. | reverse complement strand
ATCGCGCGCGCCACCTCGCTGCGCCCCGCGCCAACGAGCCCCGCCAGCGCCACGATCTCGCCTGCGCGGACGTCGAAAGAAACGTTCTTGAACACGCCGTCACGCGTCAGGTTACGGACTGAAAGACGCACCTCACCAGGTGCAACATCAGCTTTCGGATAGAAGGTGTCGAGATCGCGTCCGACCATCTTGCTGACGATCGAATCAATGGTCATGTCGGCGGTCATGCCGTCGAAGACCTTCAGGCCGTCACGCATGATCGTCAGGCGCTGAGTCAGCGCGAATACCTCGTCCAGCCGATGCGTGATGAAAAGAATGGCGGCATCGCGTTCACGCAACGCGCGCACGATCGAGAACAGGCGCTCCACTTCAGTCAGCGACAACGCCGCCGTCGGCTCGTCCATGATCAGCACATTCGCGTTCAGGGAAAGCGCCTTGGCAATCTCGACCACTTGCTGATCGGCGATGGACAGACCCCGCACCAGGCGCTCCGCACGCAGATTGACGCCAAGCGATTGCAACAGCGTATCCACTTCGCGATTCATTTCGTCGTAGCGAATCCGGCCGATCCGGTCGCGTGGCTGACGTCCCATGTAGATGTTTTCCGCGATGGACAGATCCGCGAACAACGTGGGTTCCTGATAGATCACAGCAAGACCCGCATCGCGCGCCTCTGCGGGATTCGCAAACGTACGCGCCTGCCCATCCACCAGCAATTCGCCCGAGTCCGGCTGATATACGCCGGCAAGCAGCTTGACGAGGGTCGACTTGCCTGCGCCATTCTCGCCCAGCAACGCATGCACTTCACCCGGCCATAAAGCGAGGCTGCCGTCCCCAAGCGCACGCACGCGTCCAAACGACTTGCTCGCGTGCGTTAACTCTAGCCGAGGCGGATTGTCATTGTCCATCTTGTCTCCTTCAGATGCGATAAATTCGTTCTGCGTTGCTTTTGAAGAGGGCTTCTTTTTCTGTGTCTCTCAGGTCTTTCACGATCGACGCATACGCGTTCCATAACCCTTCATACGTGGCAAACAAACGGTCCACCGGAAAGTTCGACGCGAACATCGCGCGCTCGCAACCGAATGCATCAATTGTTTCCAGCACATACGGTCGAAAACTTTCGACGCTCCATTGATGATCGAACATGGCAAGGCCGCTGATCTTCACCGCCACATTCGGGCAGGCCGCGAGCGCGCGCAGCCCTTCACGCCATGCGCGAAACCCTTCCACCGACGAACGGTCCACAAACATGCCGGCATGATTGACGATGAACTGCGTGCCGGCATGTTCCTGTGCGAGTTCGGCCGCTTCTTTCATCTGCGACGGGTAGAGCTGCAGATCGAATGACAATGAATACCTCTTCAGCAAGGCGAAGTTCTTGCGCCATGCCGGCTCACGCATGTAGTGCCGGCCCACGTAGTCATAAAGTGGATTTGCGTGCACGTTGAGTATCTGCCGAATACCCCGGGTGTTGGCGAATGCTGCGTGCCCTTCGAGCACTTCCTGCACGTTATCCGCCGATAGATCCGCCCCCGCAACAATCGCATTCGGCAACCCGCGACCTTCGTTATCGGCAACATATTGCAGCCAGCGCGTTTCTTCCACCGGATCGGCGGGGTCATGATTGGCATCCACGTGCACGAGCTTGAGCACCTGGACCGGCGCGGCATCGCGCAGCAAGTCACCAATCAGGTAGTCATGCTTGAGCTCGCGTGCATCGCCGACGAACGACTTGCCCGGGTTCGCCAGCCACGGATAGTGATGGGTCTTTAAATCCCAAAGATGAATGTGCGGATCGACAACCTGCATGAATATGTCCTCGTGCCGCAAAGGCTAAAGCAAAAGCGTCAGGGTAGATGGAAGACCGTCGCGAGCACGGTTTGCACCGGCGAGCGATCGGGGTTTGTTTCCATCAGGTCGGCCATGCTGTCCCACCATTTGCGCATGATGGGAAGGTCGGGCAACGCGGCCATGGTGTGGTCGCGCTCGCGCTTGAGGGTGGCGAACAGGTCCCCGGTGGTTTCGTCGAGGAAAATCCAGTAGTCGCGGATACCGGCGTTGCGTAACGCCTCGGCCAGCTCGGGCCATATGTCGCGATGACGCCGCTCGTATTCATCGCGCTGGCCCGGTTTGAGGGTCATCCTGAACGCAATTGTCTCCATTGCGGCTTGCCTTTTATAGGTGTTGAACGGGTTGGTCATCGTCTTGAAGCGAGTCCGACTTACCGCTTATGCCTTACGACTATAATTCGCCGACTGATAACATGACAATCCGAAGTCAGGATCAGCCGATCGCAAAACCGAATCGCATAATGGACGCAAAGTTGATGCACGAGGACGCCCGATGACCCAGAACGTCTCCCAGATCGCCCTCGTCAACCGGCTGAAATTCAAGCATCTCGCGTTGCTCGTCGCCCTCGACGACGCCCGCAACCTGCACCAGGCAGCCGAGGCCATCAACGTTGCCCAGCCGAGCGCGAGCCGGATGCTGAGCGACATAGAAGAAGCATTCGGCTTCCTCCTGTTCGAGCGCAACGCCCGCGGCATGCAGCCCACCCCGCTCGGTGTCGCCACGCTCGCCTATGCGCGCCGGTCGCTTGCCGATCTCACGCGCTTCGCCGCCGACCTCGAAAGCAAGCGGCGCGGCGGTCATGGTCAACTCACTGTCGGCGCGATCATGGGCGCGGCGCCCGACGTGCTCGCCATGGCTATCGCCGAACTCAAGAGCGAACGGCCGCTGCTCAACGTACGCATTCTTGGCGAGACCAGCGACCAGGTCGTGCAATTGCTGCATCGCCGCGAAGTGGATCTTGCGCTCGGCCGTCTCACCACACCGCTTCAGCACAACGACTTCGATTTCGAACCACTCTCGCGCGAGGCCATGCGTCTGGTCGTGCGCGCGGCGCATCCGCTCGCCCATGAAACCACGCTCTCGCTCGACGCGCTGATTTCCTGGCCGTGGATCCTGCAACCGATCACCAGTCCGGCACGCGCGTTGTTCGAAGAAGAGCTTGCGCGAGCCGGGCTTGCTTCGCCGTCCAACGTGGTCGAGTGCGCATCGATCTTCGCCACGCTTCAGCTTCTGCAGAACAGCGACGCCGTTGCCATGCTGCCGGAGTCCGTCGTACGCGATTACCTGCGCGCGCATTTGCTGATCGAACTGCCTATCGAGATCGGCAAAAGCCTCTCGGGCTTCGGCTTGCTACGGCGCAAGCATGAAACGCTCAGCGAACCCGCCGAATACTGCATCGCGCTGCTGCGCAAATACTCGGCCGGCTCGTTCACTGAAGGTTGACGAACAGGCCACCGTCCACCAGCAGCGATGCGCCCGTCACATAACGTGCGCGATCCGATGCAAGGAAGGTCACGCACTGCGCAACGTCATCGGGTTCGCCCAAGCGTCCGAGCGGAATGCGTTTTTCGAAGTACGCGCGCTTCTCGGTATCGGCGAGATCTTCCGCGTTCAGGTCCGTCGCGATAGTTCCGGGCATCACCGAATTGCAACGAATGCCATAAGGCCCGAGCGCAATCGCGCACGACTGCATCAACGAATGAACGCCTGCTTTGGTCGGCGTGTAATGCGTTTGCATGCCGCCGCCAACGAGCGCGCTGATCGAACTCGTCGCGACTATCGAACCGCCGGTACCCTGCATTTTCATCTGGTTAGCGACAGCCTGAGTCACGTAGAACGCGCCATTCAGATTGACGCCGATGGTCGCTTCATACACCGATGCCGGCATGTCGAGGAACGAGTGGAACGGACAGATGCCGGCGTTGCTCGCGAGGACGTCGACATGACCGAACGCGTCGACTGCCTGCTTCACGAGTTCGAGCCCCGTCTCACGCTGCGCGACATTTCCTTCGACCGGAATCACTCGCCGGCCGAGCGCCCCTATCTCGCCAACCACTTCCTGCACGGCCGAGAGCCGTCCATACGAGCGGTCGTTATCGCCCCAATAATTCAGCACCACGTCCGCGCCTTCCTTCGCGCACGCCACGGCGATCGCGCGGCCAATGCCTCGCGATCCGCCAGTGACAATCACCACCTTGTTGTCTAGCAGCACGGTTTAGCCTCAGTGTTTCAATGTTCAGCGTTCAATGTGTATAGGGACGTACAAGGGTGCATTCGGGATTGAGCCGTACGCCGAAACCCGGTGTCTCCGGCACTTTCATCCGGCCGTTCACGGGCACGGGTTCATCGAGCAGCAGCGGATTGAACATGGGCACGACTTCGTCTGCTTTCGGCGCCATCATCAGGAACTCCGCGAACGGCGAATTGTGCCGCGTCACCACGAAGTGATAGCTGTAGACGGATGAACCATGGGGCACGACCAGCACGTTATGGGCATCGGCGAGTGCGGATATCTTGATCAGCTCCGTGATGCCGCCGCACCATCCCACGTCCGGCTGAACCAGGTCGGCACAGCCCATTTCAAACAACATGCGAAAACCCCAGCGCGTGGCTTCATGTTCGCCGGTCGTCACCATCATGCCGCGCGGCACCGAGCGCCGCAGTTCGGCGTAACCCCAATAGTCATCGGGCGGCAACGCTTCTTCCATCCACTTCAACCCGTATTCCTTCGCAGCGTGCGCGAGGCGCGTTGCATAGTTCAGGTCGAGGCTCATCCAGCAGTCGAACATCAGCCAGAAGTCGTCGCCTACTTTGGCGCGCATATCGGCGAGCTTCGCGATGTTCTTCGCCAGCCCTTCCTCACCTTCTGCCGGCCCGTGCTGCAACGGCATCTTGCCGCCAATAAAACCCATCTCCCTCGCGAGGTCCGGGCGCGCGCCGGTTGCATAGAATTGAAGTTCGTCGCGTACAGGTCCGCCCAAAAGATGAAACACCGGCTCCTTGCGAATCTTTGCCAGCAGATCCCACAATGCAAGATCGACGCCCGAGATCGCATTCAGCACGATGCCTTTGCGCCCGTAATAGAGCGTGGCGAAATACATCTGGTCCCACATTTTCTCGATGTCGGTTACCCGTTGACCTTCGAGAAAACGCGCCAGGTGCTTCTCCACGATAAACGCCCCGATCTCACCGCCCGTGGTGACCGCGAAGCCGACCGTGCCGTCGCTCGCTTCAATCTCGACGACCAGCGAACCGAGCACGTTGATGCCGAAAGACTGGCGGCTTTGCCGATACTCGGGGTAACGCCCCATGGGCGTGGAGATATGGTCGTCGATCCAGTGGTCGGCACCCTGGTCGTGATAGTCGGCGCCGCCGCCGCGAACGGTGAACGCGCGAACGTGGCGGATGGTAGGCATGGACATGATCGGACTCCGTAAGGTTCTAATGTTCAGGACGCTTTGGCGCGCTTGCCGTGCGTGTAAGTGGGTGCCTGCGCAGGACGCACAAACGCGATGATCGCGATGGCGGCGAGTACAGCAACGAGTCCTAGCAGGACGAGACCCGCGCTAGTCGATGCATAGGAACGCTCCGCGGCCGTGCGCACCATCGGCGCGACGAAACCCCCAAGACTGCCGAGGGAATTGATCAGTGCGATGGCGCCGGCCGCGGCGGCGCCAGTCAGGTAATGCGTGGGAAAGGTCCAGAACAGCGGTTGGGCTGCAATGAGGCCGCTCGCCGCGAAGCACAATGCAATCAGCGAGATCGCCGGTTGACCGGCGAGTCCCGATATCGCGATACCCGCACCGGCGACGACCAGCATCAGCACGGCGACCCGTCGATGCTGGCCATGACGATCCGCATACCGCGGTACGACCCACGTAACAAGCACCGCGCACAACCAGGGGATGGCCGTGACGAAACCGACCTTCGCACCCACGTTCGCACCAAGCAGTGCGGCGACTTGTTGCGGCAGATAAAAGATTACGCCGTACACGGACATCTGAATCAGGAAATACACGGCCGACAGGATCAGCACCCGTGGATCGATCAATGCGGCAAGCACGCCGCGCGGCCCGTGCGCCGACGCAATGTGTGCATCCTGACTCAGGCGTGAGAGCAGAAGCTCGCGTTGACCGGCATTTAACCAGCGGGTTTTGGATGGATCGTTGTCGAGATACCAGAATGCCCAGATGCCAACAATGGAGGCAAGAACGCCTTCCACCAGGAAAAGCCACTGCCAGCCTGCAAAACCGAATGCACCATGCAGGTCGAGCAACGCACCGGACAACGGACTGCCGAAGATGAAGGCGAGCGGCGCGCCGAAATAGAACACGCCTAGCGCCCTCGCCCGCGCCGATTGAGGAAACCAGCGGGTGAGGTAATAGACAATGCCCGGGAAGAAACCTGCCTCAGCCACACCAAGCGCGAAGCGCAGCACATAGAACATGGCAGCCGTGTGTGCGAACGCCATTGCCGCGGAAACAAGCCCCCATGTCACCATGATCCGGCACATCCAGAGCTTTGCTCCCACGCGATGCAGCAGCAAGTTGCTCGGCACTTCAAAAAGTGCATAGCCCACGAAAAACACGCCCGCGCCGAACGCGAAGGCCGCATTCGACAGACCCGTATCGTGCTGCAGCGCTTTCTGTGCGAAACCGATATTTGCCCGATCGAGAAAAGCCAGCATGTACATCAGCAGCAGGAACGGCAGCAGGCGACGCGTCACCCGCGCGACGACGGCGTCCTCCGCAGTAGCGGTATCGCTCATGCGTGTCTCCAGATATTTTTATGTAGCGGGTGTACAGGCTGTACCCAGGTGCAGGTATAGCGGCACCTGCAGCGGCTTTAATAGGTCGCGCGGCCACCGGACAGATCGAAGACCGATGCCGTGCTGAACGCGCAGTCCTCAGAGCTGAGCCACAAGATCAGCGAAGCCGCTTCTTCCGGCAGCAGGAAGCGGTTCATCGGGATCTTGGAGAGCATGTAGTCGATATGCTGCTGCGACATGGAATCGAAAATCTCGGTCTTTGCAGCGGCCGGCGTCACCGCATTAACCAGGATGCCGCGCGTGGCGAGCTCCTTGCCGAGCGACTTCGTGAGCCCGATCAGGCCGGCTTTCGAGGCGCTATAGTGCGACGCATTCGGATTGCCTTCCTTGCCCGCCACCGAAGCAATATTCACGATCCGCCCATACCCTTCCTTCAGCATGTGCGGCACGACGGCGCGGCAGGTGAGATATGGGCCAATCAGGTTCACGTCGATCACGCGGCGCCATACGTCCGGCGCCAGCTCCCAGGTCGTGCCGTTGCCGCCGGTGATGCCCGCGCAGTTGATCAGCACATCAATCTTTCGATGCGCTTCCAGCGTCTGCTGCGTTGCTTGCTCAACCGATGCCTCTTCCGTCAGTTCGACCACGGCGACGCTGACCTTGCCGGCCTTCGCGAGTTCGCCCCGGGCACGCTCAAGGCGTTCGGCGTCGATATCCCATAGCGCAACTTCAGCGCCCGAGGCGAGCGCCCGTTGCGCCACCGCATAGCCAATACCGCGTGCGCCACCGGTGATCACCACGGTGCGTCCGGCCAGATCGATCTGGTTCATCGTGTCTCCTTTTGTCTTTAGGATGATTGTTCGTTTCAGCGCCCTGTTCCGGCGCCTGCTTAAAGCCGCTGATGAATGAACTATAGGGGTGCTCTCATAGCAAAACAATCCGACTATTCAATCGTCCGATAGCAAAAGCGGATCAAAGCCGGTAGAGGGATTATTCGAGTGCGGGTTTAACCGGATGACACTTGCCGACCTTAAGCGCGAAGCTTGGTAAATCGGTCGTTCTTGCCGCACTGACCCTTCCGGGCATGCCGCTTGCACTAGCCGATAGGGACCATTGATTCAGGGGGAACATGGAAATCACCTAACCCGGGGACGCCTCTGGTAAGTATCGATATCACCATGCTGGTAGTCCGCTACGCGCATTTCACCTGACGGAGAACGCTATGGAACCTGTTTCACACGGAATTATTTTTTGGCTGATTATTGGCGGAATTGCCGGCGCGCTCGCCGGCCGGATTGTTGATGGCGGCGGCTTTGGAATCATCGTGGACATCATCGTCGGCATTGTCGGCGCGTTCATTGGCGGGTGGCTGGGCGGCGTGCTCGGCCTGCACCTGGGCGGCGGGATTATAGGGTCGTTGATCACTGCGTTGATTGGTGCGGTGGTCCTGCTCCTCATCGTGAGGCTCTTTAGCCGAGGGCGAACCGTTTAGCCTCGGTCAGACCGGGGAACAACATGGCTTGGAGCAGGTGCAGCAACTGCAATTTGTTTGATTGAAGTCCCGCTCGGGCGCCGAGCCCAAGCGGGACTTTTCTTTTTTACGCTGCGCGTTTTGATGCACTCTTTCAGTACCGCCAGATGATAAAAATAAGGCATCCTGATCAGTTTCGTCAAAAGCTGATTTAAAAACCTGGTCTTACCCGGGCGAAGCGAATCGACGAAGGCAAGCTCGTGCCTAAGCGCGTTACCGGCATGCGCAAAGTCACCGATCCGAAGCGAGCGGGACGAACACCACGCCGTCTGGAAAACGCATCGCGGCCTGACCTGCGACTTCCAGTGCAATTCGCGTCTTGCCAATACCACCCGCACCGACCAACGTGAACACGCGCGCGGCATTCAATGCGTCCAGCACTTGCGCGGCCAGCGTTTGCCGGCCGATCACAGCCGATACGCCGGCAGGAAGCAGGGTTAAAGTGCGCGGCAACAGACCTGCGGCGGTTTCTTCCGGCAAGGGTGGCCCTTCAAGCGCCGGTGCCGGTATCAGCCGATAACCCCGGCCCGGCACCGTCTTGATCAGATCGCGATCTGCGCCGAGCGCCTTGCGCAAGGCGGCAACATGCACCTGCAGATTGTTTTCCTCGACCACGGTGTCCGGCCATACGCGGCGCATGATCTCGTCATTCGAGACCAGGGTTCCCTGCGCGCGGATCAACAACTCGAGAATGTCGAATGCGCGGTTGCCAATGCGCAGCGACTGGCTGTTAACCCGGATCTCCCTGCTCTCAGGGATATGAGAAGTTGCCCGATCCGGACCATACCACGCTCGATTCCGAAGGGTGACGGGTGAAAAAACGGATTACGGCGCTAAGCGATTCAGTTGGCAAATCTTACGGCACCCACGCGAATGCAACATTGAAAAATTTCGGTGCGATGAATCGAAATTCTTGATGTGTTTCGTCAGAAAATCAATACCAACAACATGGTAGGTAGGCGCTTGGGCCAGCGGTAGGTCACCCTCGACCTGACGACTGTGGCTGTCGATGCTGTGTCCTTTCCGTTTTGGTCATGCGTCGATGCATTGGTGACCGTTGGTGACCGCCACCGTTGTTGCCGTTGTTGCCGCGGCCTCCACAGCAAGGAGTTGGCGAGGCAATTGAAAAACAAGATGCAGATCATGGTAACTGGTATGGAAACACCGGCGTGATTGCTGCGGAGGAGATAAAGCAAAGGATGTTAAAGCGCAGGGTAAAGAGGCCGCCGCTGCCGGCCGAACTATATCAATGGTCGGGCCAGCAGTCATGTAGTCAATTGCATAGGTACTTTTAAACAGCCAGCCGGTCAGGTCACCGGCGCCGGATTAAACAAGGTAAGCGCGTTATGCAGTTTCAAATGCTCGGCACACGTCTGCTTGCGTCCGCTCGCCACGTCCAGCATCAGGCGGAACAGTTCCCAGCCTACATCTTCAATTGTCGCGTCGCCGGTTGCTATGCGACCTGCATCGATATCCATCAGGTCATGCCAGCGGCGTGCCAGATCGGAGCGTGTCGCGACCTTGATGACGGGTACCTCCGCCAGGCTATATGGCGTACCCCGTCCTGTGGTGAACACATGCAGATTGATACCGGCGGCGACCTGCAGCGTGCCGCAGATGAAATCACTCGCGGGTGTTGCCGCGAAGATCAGGCCCTTCTGCTTCACCTTCTCTCCCGGCGACAGCACTCCCGAGATAGCTGAGTTACCGGACTTGATGATGGAGCCCATTGCCTTCTCGACAATATTTGACAACCCGCCTTTCTTGTTTCCCGGCGTCGTGTTCGCGCTGCGGTCCGCGCCGCCGCGCTTCAGATACGCGTCGTACCACTGCATCTCGCGAATGATCGCCTGCGCAACTTCGGCGTTCGCGGCACGGCTCGTCAATTGGTCGACGCCATCGCGGACTTCGGTCACTTCAGAAAACATCACCGTCGCGCCCGCACGCACGAGCAGATCGGTCGCAAAGCCGACTGCGGGATTCGCCGTGAGTCCGGAGAAGGCATCGCTGCCGCCGCATTGCACGCCGATCACAAGATCGGCGGCAGAACATGTTTCGCGCCGCCGCTGGTTCAGCCGTTCAAGATGATGCGTAGCAGTACGCATGATGGAATCGATCATCGACTGGAAACCGACGTGCGCGTTGTCCTGCAGCACGACAACGTCGCCATTCGAATCGTCCCCTGCTGCAATCGGAATCGTGCCAACGGGCATCAAGCGCTCTGGCTGCAGTTTTTCGCACCCGAGGCTCACGATCATCACTTCGCCGCCAAAGTTCGGATTCAAACTGATGTTGCGCACGGTGCGAATGGGCACCATGGCATCGGGAGCGTCGATGGCAACACCGCAACCGTAGGTGTGTTCGAGCCCGACAACATCATCTACATTCGAATAACGCGGCAACAGTTCAGCCTTGATCCGCGCCACCGCATGCTCGACCACGCCCGACACACATTGCACGGTCGTAGTGATCGCAAGAATGTTGCGCGACCCGACCGACCCGTCGGCATTTCGATACCCCTCGAACGTGAACCCTTCCAGCGCCGGCATATCGGGCGCCGCGCGCGTGGCGATCGGCAAGTCCTCCAGACCCGGCGGCTCAGGCATGCGGATCACGTGTTCATTGATCCAGCTCCCTTTGGGCAGGTCCTTCAACGCGTACCCGATCACTACGTTGTAGCGCACCACGGCTTCGTTCTCGGCCAGATCGGCGAGCGCCACTTTATGACCTTGGGGTACGCGCTCGCGCAACACGAGACCATCGGCGAATACGGCGCCTTCGGGCAAGCCGCCGTCGTTGACGACAATCGCCACGTTGTCCTGAGGATGAACACGAATGTAGAGAGGGGACTGTTCCATTTCAATCGAACCTTAAGGTGACTACTCGCGACGACTCGTAACTTGGCGCCCATCACTGCCGCTGTTCCTTGACGCGTGAAACGAGTTGCGTCGGGCTCACGAACTGCAGCGCGATCAATACCCATACCAGCGTGATCGCCATGTAGATCATCGCCATTGCATCGATGGATTGAGGCGCACGAACACCCGTCGAAAAGACCGCGTAGTACAGCGCGACCACCAGCGTCTGCGTTGTCGGCCCTGCGGTAAAGAACGTCAGTTCGAACATGCCGATAGTGCGCACCAGCACCAGCAAGCCCGCAGCCAACATGCCCGGCATCAGCAGCGGCAGCAGCACATAGCGGAAATACTTCGCCGTGTTCGCCCCGAAGATACGCGCGGCCGCTTCAAGATTCGGATCGATCTGTTCAATGAACGGCGTCATCACGAGAATGACGAACGGCAGCGCCGGCACCAGGTTTGCAAGGATCACGCCGCTCAACGTCCCGGCAAGACCGACCTTGTACATGACGGTCGCCATCGGAATGCCGTAAGTGACGGGCGGGACCATCAGCGGCAGAAGGAACACAAGCATCGCGAAACGCTTGCCGCGAAATTGCACGCGGGCAAGCGCATAGGCGGCCGGCACGCCCAAGGCGATAGAAAGGAGTACTACCGCGCCAACCACCTCGACCGTCACCCACAACACGCTCCCAAGCTGGAAGTCGCTCCATGCCTGCGCGTACCAGTGAAGCGTGAATCCCGGCGGCAGCAGCGTGCCGAACCAGCGCGTCGCAACCGAGTTGACGGCAACGGTCGCAATCAACAGCAGCACGTTGAACAGGAAAAATGCCATCGCGCCCCAGACGAACATCTTCCAGAGCCGGTCTCCCAGGCTGACGCGCGGTTTCATCGGCTTCACCGGTTGTGCACCGTCGTTGCGGCTGTCGCGAGGAGCCGATGCATGAGTGGAAGCGGTCCAGGCGGGTGCATGATTATCGGTTGCCATCAGCCTTTACCTCCGGTAACCGGGCCTGTGTAGAAGAAGCGTCGCGTGCTAAGCATGCCTGCCACCACCAGCAACTGTACGAAGCCCATCACCATCGCTATGGCGGAGGCGAGGGAATAATCGTAGCTTTCGAATGCGGCCTCGGCTGCGGCTATCGAGATCACCCGCGTCGGTCCGGCAGGCGCACCGAGCAGCACTGCCGAAGGGAACACCGAGAACGCCTGCACGAATGACAAACACGCGGCCATGGTCAGCCCGGGCATCAACAGCGGTAAATAGATTTGTCGAAACTGCTCCCAGGGACTGGCGCCCAAGGTGGCCGCAGCGCGCGCAAGCGTCGGATCAATGCCAGTCACATACGAAAGCGTCAGCAGAAAGGCAAACGGAAATCCCGACACGATCAGTGATATCAACACGCCCCAATAGTTATGCGTGAGGCGCACTTCATCGCCATATAGATGCAGTCCATGCACCGCCTGCGAGAACCAGCCGTTCGGACCGAAGTAGGTCAGCATGCCGTCGGCGATCAGCACCGTGCCCAATGTCACCGGAATCACCAGCAACGTGGTCACGAACTTCTGATACGGCGAGTTACGACGCAACGCGAATGCAACCGGAACCGAGAGACCTACGTTGATGATCGTCGCCGGCACCGCAAGCTTCAAGGTGACGATGATGGTGGGCCACATCGCCGTGTCGGTGAAAAAGGCGATGTAGTTGGCGAACGCGGAACCGCCATTCATCGGCTGGAACGACAGCACGAGGCCGTACACGAACGGATAAACAAACAGCGCGAGGATGAAGATCAGCGCGGGTGAAACCAGCCACGCTTTGGCGTCGCGCGGAACGGCGGAAGGGAGCGGAGCGCTCGGAACGGTTGGCGAATTCATGGCGCTTCCCCGTCGTACACCAGCGTACACGATGGCGGAACCCGCAGGCAAATACGTTCACCCACCGCCACATCACCCGTCACGCGCGCCCACAGATTGCCGAACGCAGCCTTCACGCGGATCAGCGAATCGTGGCCGCCGTATTCGACTGTCAGTACCTCGGCATCGAACGCATTTTCGGCTCCAGGCGCAGCGCGATCCAGATCTTCGGGACGCATCGCGACACTTACGCGCTTGCTGTCGAAACCCGCCATTGGCATGCCGATCAATCGCACACCGTCCGAGCTCACGGCCACCCCTTCGCCCTGCATGCCTTCGAGCGTAAATTGGGCCACGTTTCGATATCCCATGAACCGCGCGACATGCAGGTTGCCCGGCCGTTCGTAGATTTCCTTCGGCGATGCAACTTGCTGCACTGTGCCCTCACGCATCACGACAATACGGTCTGCCATCGAGAGCGCCTCGTCCTGATCGTGCGTCACGTAAATCGTCGCGCGTCCGAGCTGGCTGTGAATGCGCCGGATCTCGGCGCGCATTTCAATGCGCAGCTTGGTATCGAGATTCGACAGCGGTTCGTCCATCAGCACGAGCGCCGGTTCGATCACGATCGCGCGGGCGATAGCCACGCGCTGCTGCTGGCCGCCGGACAATTGCCCCGGCAGCTTCTTTTCCTGACCGACGAGCTGCACCATCTGCAGCGCTTCATACGCCCGGCGGGCGGCTTCGCTCTTCCCCACGCCGCGCATCTTGAGGCCGAAGCCGACGTTGTCGAGCACGGACATATGCGGGAACAGCGCGTAGTTCTGGAACACCATGCCGAAGCCGCGTTTTTCCGGCGGCAAGACGTCGATACGCTGGTCGTCGAGCCAGATCCGTCCGCCGGTCAGCGGTTGCAAGCCGGCAATGCAATTAAGCGCGGTCGACTTGCCGCAACCGGACGGCCCGAGCAACGCAATAAATTCGCCGCGCTGGATGTTCAAGGCAAGACCACGGAGCGCCGCGACCGCCTGACCTTCGGCGTTCATGAAACTGCGGCTGACCGAATCGAGACGCAACTCATCAAACTGATGCTTCATGGCAGGTTCCTGAGACTAAAAACGACACCGTGCGACGGACTTGACCTGATCGCTTGAGGCAATCATCAAGCCGCCGCACGGCCTTATATAACTATTTCTAAATTACTTCGGCATCCAAAGTTACTTCGATTTCTGCGAGCCTATCTCACGGTCCCATTTCTGGAACGCAGCAACCATGGCAGAGGCACTCAATGGCACCACATGCGGACGGTCGGCCAGCAGCTTCGCGTATTCCGGGCGGCCGTACTTCTTGATGACTTCCTGGCTCTTCGCCGGCGCCTGGTCGATCGTCACGCCCTTCACTACCGGACCCGGATAGAAATAACCGTCGTCGAAGGTCATTGCCTGCTGCGCGGGTTCAAGCAAGAAGTTCATCATCTTGTAGATCACGTCGAGCTTTTCCTTCGGCACGCCGTTCGGGATCACCATGTAGTGGGCGTCGTTGACCCACGTCATGTTGTCGAAGGCCTGGACCTTGTATTCAGCCGGCACAAGGCCGAGCGCGCGCGGGTTGATGTCCCAGCCGGTCACGGTCATCGTCATGTCGCGCGAGCCTTCGCCGAGTTCCTTCATCACCGCCGACGTACCGCCCGGGTAGTAAGGAATGCAGTCGTTCAGTTGCTTGAGAAACGCCCAGGTCTTGTCCCAGCCGTTGATCGGGTCTTGCGGATTCTTGTCGCCGAGCACATACGGCAAGCCCATCAGGAAGGTGCGGCCGGGACCGGAATTAGCGGGGCGCGCATAGATCAGCTTGTCCGGATGCGCCTTGCACCACGCGAGCAATTGCTCAGGCGTTTTCGGCGGATCGGTCACCTTGGCCGGGTTGTATTCGATCAGCGGACCCGCGGGCATGTATGTCACTTCAATGCCATAGCCTTGCGCCAGGTCCTGCATCTTGCGCGGACCGGGCGCGTATTTATCGAGTACGCCGGGGAATGCCGCGGCCTGATCCGGCAGCAGCTTCATCCACAGCTTTTGTTCGATACCAGCAGCAAGCGCGTCCGTGCCGGTCAGCACGAGGTCGATATCAGAGCGGCCGGCTGCCTGCATCGCCTTGATCTTGCCGGGCAACTGCGGCGCGGGTGCGTTGGTGAACGTGATGTTGGAGACGAGTTGCGGGTACTTCGCCTTGAAAGCTTCGAACGCCTTCTGCGTCAGTTGCAGGTTGCCCGCAACGTCCACGATGTTGATCGCCACCGGGTCCGCCGCATGCGCGGCAGGTGCTGTGATTGTTAACACTGCGGTAACCGCGGTGACTGCCGCCACGGCGCTCAACGCCATGCGCAGTTTTCCCGGCTTCGCCGACAAACGGCCGGACAGAATCATTTCGTCTCCTCGCTCTTTGTATGGATTTTATTGCGGATCGAGTACGTCCGATGCCGCCACGCGACACAAATGAACCGCAGCACAGATCAGCTTTACGGTGCATTTATCGATGTATGTTGTCGTATGAGAACATAACTGCGACAGGACGCGTTTTCTATCACCGTAAACCCTTAAGCGCGACGGTTTCGGCCACCCGCAAAGGTCGGATGGATATCGTCTTAACCCTTGTGGATACTCATTGCCACGATTTGAAGCAGGGGTGGACTGGATTGATCCGGAGACGGCGTGCCATCGAATGTCGACGCGATGTTATTGAGTATGTTGTACGACAACCTATCTTTTGAATGAGCGAAGAAACGATCGTGTTTAGTCACACGGGAAAACGAATGAAGGGAGTATTGCCCGAAAGGGCCGCTCCCCGGCGCGCGAAGCGCCGGGCAAGCATTGATGCCAACGTCAGTCTCAGTGATTTGCCGAGACGGGCTGCATCGGAGCATCGGTGGAAGATGCAATGGACGACGCATTAACCGGCGCGTTCACATTCGGCATTCCAGCCATACCCGCAGCCGTACTCGCAGCCGTACTTGCCTGTCCGCTTCCTGTCGCTGAAACTGAAAACGCAAAGGTGTTGATACCCCCGGCGCTCGTAACAGACACCTTGCCGCCATGCATTTCCGCAGTCGCCTTGACGATCGCCAGGCCCAATCCATGGTTCTCGCGGCTGTTGGTCCGCGAGACCTCGGCGCGGTAAAACCGGTCGAATAGATGATCGAGCACGCCGGGCTCAATAGGCTCCCCTGGATTCGCGACGGCCACGCGGACCTGGTCGCCTTCTCGCGTAATCGACGCCATGATGCTAGATCCCGGCGCGCAATGCTGGATTGCGTTCATCAGGAGATTAATACACGCGCGGCCGAACAGCGACTTGTTCACACGCACGAGCGCGTCACCCGTGTAGACCGCGCGCACCTGCGCCTCCTCGAGCGGGATCTCCAGGAATTCCAGCGTATGGGCGACTTCCGCGGCAAGCGATGCATCGACAAGCCCCGTCGCGCGTTCGCCCTGATCGGCTCGG
>DASYLW010000170.1:0-2452 GCA_036009385.1 Caballeronia sp. | reverse complement strand
GGTCCTCTTCGCAATGCTAGCGCTGCCTATGATGGAAACAGCAGCGCAATGGCCGACGCTTCCACCGAAAACGCGCTGTCTTCGCCAGCAACATTGGATCAGCGATGCTAGTCCACGGCGCAGCTCGTCTGTTCATTGGCGGCGATATCAAGCGCGGCCTTTGCCTCTTCTACCCGCAATTGCTCCGGCAACGCCACGCCATTCTTGACCGCCGTTACCTCGGCCAGTACCGGCACCGCAATTACCGGCGGCGTCCGGCTGCCGATATAAATGCCGACGGCTCCGCGTAGCCGGGCGAGTTCATCCTTGCCGGGATCGAAATACGTTTCGAGCCGCACGCGCCGTGCGGCATTGTTCCGGCGCGAACCCAGCGCGCCGACGTAGAACGCCGGCGTTCGCAGCGCCTCCAGCAACGCGAGGTCGTCGAGCTTTGGATCGTGCGTCAGCCAATCACGGCGCAGCGCTCGTCGAGCTTCATGTCGAGCACGGCGTCGTCCGGCATCGTACGCACGAGCGTCGTGCCGGGCAAGTGCCAAGCGTCGGTGTACTCTTCGCGCGGATCGCATACGGTCACCTGATAGTCCGGCCCGAGCGCGATCTGGCAAAGATAGCTGGAGAGCTGACCGGCGCCGATCACGAGCATCCGGTAACGCGGACCGCGAATGGTCAGCAGTCGACGCCCGTCGAAATCGACGCCGGCGGTCGCGGACATCGGGACGAGTCTCGCCGCGCCGCTTTCCATGTCAAGCGAGCGCGCGACGAGCTCGCCGGCCACGGCCCGGCGACACAAATCGTCGATGCCGCTTGCAAATCGAATCGCTGGGGTTTCTCGGCATCGAGGACCTGGGCGGTGGATACTACGTCCGCTTCAATCTGGAAGCGGGCTACATTTACTCGACTGGCGCCGACAGGAGTACGACCAACCAGGGGTTTCAGCGGACGTCGACGGTCGGGTTGGGTGGCCCGTTCCCGTTCGACCTGCACTATCTGGGCATCGTGAGGAGGGCACGCGTCGAGTATTCGATGGTGCTACCGCCGTGTCGAGCACGGTCGTTTTGCGCTCGCGCGCGGAGTGGCTCGGTCCGCGCACCGCGGCAACCGGATTGCGCGGTACTTCCTGACCGATCACATACGGCGGCGACACGCCCATGATCGGCGTGAGGTCCATCTGCTAGCATCAGGCCATAATTCGCCCACCTCATGCGGATAGGCGCGGGCGTATCCATGTCATGGTGTCTCTCGCCCGGTCATCGGCCTTTGCGGTTGTTGGCGAGCTCGTCGCAGTCTTCGCGAGTGTCGGCTTCAGCTGCCTTAAATGAACTGGCGCTATCGGCCACTTTGAGACGTTCGACACAGTCACTCAGATCGTCAAAAACCGTTTTCTTTGTGTAATCAAACAGGAGCTCACTTTGCCGTCAACGGATCTGCGTCTCTAGGCCGACACTCAATTCGCAAGTCCATATGCGATGTCGGCCTTCGTGGCCCTTCACGAAAAGGGATTCTCGTTTGATCTTGTAACCGGGAACCAGTCGCGCGAATCGATTTGCCAGTCAAGACCAGGACGGTTTGGGGTAAATTGGACAGCGTCGAATGCGACGAACGCCGCAACATTCGCATTACGTGCGGTGGCGGACGCTCAAGGACAACTTCACATGGGAGCGAAGATGAAAGGCAAACGCACTGCCGCCGTGCTGTTTTTCGTTCTCGCATGGATAAGTCACGCGTATGGGCAGGGGGAACGTCTGACCGATGGACAAATTGCTGGCGTCGTTTTCGTGGCGAATCAGGCGGAAATTGCGGCAGGAGAGTCTGCGTTGCGCAGAACCCGGTCCAGGAGCGTGCAGGCCTTAGCAACGCGGATCGTTACGGAACATGCGCAGGTCAATCAGGAGATCATCGCACTGACGCAGAGACTGGCGGCAAACCTGCAACGAAGTGCGACGAGCGACGCACTAACGAAACAGAGCGTTGACGACCTTGCGAGGCTCAACGAAGTCGAAACGCGTGGATTCGACGAAGCGTACCTTGATCGGGAGGTCGTCTGCCTTCAGCAGCTGGTCAAAACCGTGGATACCTTCATTCGGTCTGCGACGAGCGTGGAACTGAAAATGCTCCTGGTCCGATTTCGCCCGACCTTCATCTTTCATCTAGACCAAGCTCAACGATTGAAGTTGGCGATAGGCACTCCGGAAATCGGCCGATAAGTCAGGGCAAGCGCAAACTTCCTTGAAGGGTTTGCTTTGGACATACGCGGTGATTCCTGCCGCGCTGTGGATAGAACCTGCGGTGAGCGACCGGTTGCAGCGGCGGGTGGAGGCGGGCCACGAAGGGTCGTTCGACCGCACCCTCACTCGGATTCCGGCATCAGCTGCTCCGCGCGGAACGGCCGTTCGCTTCACGATAGCGAATGCGGTGTCAATGAGCAATCCAACACTGGATTAGGCCGGATTGT
>DASYLW010000169.1:0-4779 GCA_036009385.1 Caballeronia sp. | reverse complement strand
CGGGGATCGTCGGGGTGTTTGACGAACTGAAGAATGAAGCGTGCAACCGCGACATTGGGCTCGTGACTGTATTGCTCGAAGAACATCCATTGCAGCACGCGCGCCCGCGAAAGACGGTCCGTGGGCAGCAGTGGCGTGCCTTCGGCGAGGTAAAACAGGATTGCGTCCGATTCGAACAGACACGTGTGCTCATCGATTTGAAGCACCGGCACTTTGCCGTTCGGATTCAACTGACGAAACGCTTCGGTGCGCGTGGCGCCGTTCATCATGTCGACTTCATGCCAGACATACGGCCGGCTCAGTTGCTCGAGCGCAAGCCGGACCTTGTAGCAATTCCCTGACGACGCCACGCCATGTACTTGATACGCCACTTCATGTCCTGTTCGGTTGTTTGAGACTGTTCGTTTGAAACGCTCGCTCACTCACTCACCACGTGAGCGGCGTACCGTCGTACTGCACGAACGAGCCGTTGAATTTCCTGGGGTTCGCCGCCGCCGCTGCGATCACCGCGCGCATTCCGGAAATGCTGTGAGCCGGTTCTATCGCCGCCGATGACCCGCCCATGTCGGTGCGCACCCATCCCGGATGCAACGAGATGCAGGTTGAGCCGCGCGCTTCCAGCGATGCAGCTTTCAACGCGGCATTCACTGCAGCCTTGCTCGCGCGATACAACCAGCCCGCCGTCCCGTTCATCTCCGCGATACCGCCCATCTTGCTCGACACGACGGCGAGCACGCCATGCGCGGCGTCGGTGAGCGGCAGCAGAATGGGCAGCAGTTGCATCGGGCCGCGGACATTGGTGTGCATGACGTGATCGAAATCTTCCGCCAGCACGGTTTCCACGTGTTCGGTTCGCGGACCATACACTCCGGACACGATGATCGCGGCGTCCAGTTTTTCGCCATCGAGTTCCGAGCCCAGCGCCGCGATCTGATCGGGTTGGGTTGTGTCGACCGGGAAGGTTTTTGCACCCATGGCGTCGAGTGCTTCCAGCGACGCCGCATCGCGAGCGGTGGCGAGCACGCGCCAGCCATCGCGGCAATATCCTCGTGCGAATTCGTGGCCGAGCCCACGCGACGCGCCCACGATCAATACGGTTTTCATAACGTTCTCCTGCACGAAGCTCTAAACCAGTTCGATCCCCATCGCCGTCGCTTCTCCGCCGCCGATGCACAAGCTCGCCACGCCGCGTTTCAATCCGCGCTGACGCAACGCGCCGATCAACGTAACGAGAATCCGCGCGCCCGATGCGCCGATCGGATGTCCGAGCGCACAAGCGCCGCCGTTGACGTTGACCTTGTCGTGCGGCAAGTCGTGCTCCCGCATGGCGGCCATTGCGACGACGGCAAACGCTTCATTGACCTCGTAGAGATCGACGTCGTTCGCGCGCCAGCCGTTCTTATCGAGCAGCTTGCGGATCGCGCCTACTGGCGCAGTCGTGAACAACGCCGGTTCCTGCGCGAAAGTGCTGTGTCCGGCGACCCGGGCGAGTGGCGTGACGCCGAGCCGTTTCGCCGTGGATGCGCGCATCATCACGAGCGCGGCGGCGCCGTCGGAGATAGACGATGCATTCGCAGCCGTCACCGTGCCGTCCTTCGCGAACGCGGGTTTGAGCGTGGCAATCTTGTCGATATTCGCCTTGAACGGCTGCTCGTCGTGATCGATAACAGTATCGCCCTTGCGTCCTGCAACGGTGACCGGCGCGATTTCCCAATCGAAGGAACCGTCTTCGTTGGCGCGCTTCGCCCGACGCAGCGACTCCACCGCAAATGCGTCCTGCGCTTCCCGTGAAAACTTGTACGACCCGGCGCATTGCTCCGCGAATGCGCCCATTAGCCGGCCTTTTTCATATGCGTCCTCGAGACCATCGAGGAACATGTGATCGAGCACCTGGCCGTGGCCCATGCGCATGCCGCCACGTGCCTTCGGCAGCAAATACGGTGCATTGGTCATGCTCTCCATCCCGCCCGCGACAATCACGTCCGCCGAGCCGGCCAGCAGCATGTCGTGCGCGAACATGGCCGCGCGCATGCCGGAACCGCACATCTTGTTGACCGTGGTGCTGCCGACCGATAACGGCAGACCTGCGCCGAGCGCCGCTTGCCGCGCGGGCGCCTGACCGAGTCCGGCGGGCAGCACGCAACCCATCACGGCTTCTTCGATCTGCTCGGGTTTGAGCCCGGCGCGCTCCACGGCGGCGCGGATCGCGACCGAGCCGAGTTGCGGTGCTGTCACCGTGGCGAAGTCGCCTTGAAAAGCGGCCATCGGCGTGCGTACCGCCGACACGATCACCACGGGATCATCTGCGAAATCAGTCATGTTTCAGCTCCTTGATCACACCTTTCACAATAGCCGGGACATCGCCGAGACGGGCGGCATCGGAGGCGAGCACATCGTTCTCCGATGAATGCGCGCCACCGCGCGCCAGCGCCGCGATGCATTGCTGATAGGTCGGTTCAACTTCCTCCGACCCGTTGATCATCATGCCCATGTTGCGCACACGGCCGTCATGCACGCCATAGGTCCAGCCGTGCACCGTGATCTCCTGGCCACGCGCCCACGCATCGCGCAGGATGGTCGTGTGGCATACGTTCACCGTTTGTTCAATCGTGTTCAGCTCCACCAGCCGACGATTCCGCGCCTCGCCCATCGGCCATTCCCCGAGCAGCGCGGCGTGCTTGTCGCGCACGTCTTCCACGTGACGCAGCCAGTTATCGGCCAGGCCTACGCGCCGGCTCACGAGCGCCGCGCCTACGCCGGAACAGCCGTAGTGCCCGACCACCATGATGTGCTTGACCTTCAGCAAGTCGACCGCAAACTGGATCACAGACAAGCAGTTGAGATCCGAGTGAACGACTACGTTGGCGATGTTCCTGTGCACGAACACCTCGCCCGGCGGCAAGCCAATGATCTGGTTCGCCGGCACTCGCGAGTCCGAGCAGCCGATCCACAAATATTCGGGTGCTTGCTGGTGCGCGAGGCGAGAGAAATATTCAGCGTCTTCCGAAAGCTTGCGATCGACCCACTTCAGGTTGTTATCGAACAGGTGGGAGAGCGGGTTGTTGTCCTGGCTTTCAGGTGCGTCGGTGTTGTCGATATTGGGCATGGCATTCAGTGCGGATAGGTTTCATGCGGCGCGTGCTGCGGGTGCGCCGGACAGAAAACGCTCAGGATAACGAACGCAAAAACGGATGCTGCGTTCGTACGGGAAGAACTCGGCGAGCTCGCCGTTAAGGATCTGTTCCTTGTGCTTTTGCCAGAGAGCGGGGTCGAAGAAATCGGCGTGATGTTTCATGAACGCGTTGCGCACGCGAGGGTCGCCGAGCAGGAACGTGCCGTAGGTTTCGGGGAAGATGTCATGCGGCCCGACGGTGTACCACGGCTCGCCCGACATCTCGTCTTCCTCATTGCGCGCTTGCGGCACGTGGCGCACGTTGCAGTCGGTCAGGTATTCGATCTCGTCATAGTCATAAAACACCACGCGGCCGTGACGCGTGACGCCGAAATTCTTGTAGAGCATGTCGCCGGGGAAGATGTTCGCCTGGATCAGTTCCTTGATCGCGTCGCCATATTCCTTGATGCCATGTTCGATTTCCGGCAGCGTGCCGTTCTGCAAATACAGGTTCAGCGGCGTCATGCGGCGCTCGATGTAGAGATGCCTGATCACGAGGTTATCGCCGTCATATTCGATCATCGAAGGCACTTCCCTGGTGAGCTCCTTGAGCAGCGCATCGTCGAGGCGCGACAGCGGCAGCGCGACGCTCGAATACTCGAGCGTGTCGGCCATGCGTCCAAGGCGGTCATGGCGTTTGACGAGCTGATACTTGTCCTGAATCTTCTTGCGCGTGGTTTCCTTCGGCGGTGGAAAGGCGTCCTTGATCAGCTTGAACACGTACGGAAACGAGGGCAGCGTGAACACCAGCATCACGAGTCCCTTGATGCCCGGCGCAACAGCGAATTTATCGCTGGAATGCGAAAGATGATGTAGCAAGTCGCGATAAAACAGGTTCTTGCCCTGTTTCTGCAAGCCCACCGACGTATAGATTTCCGCCTTCGGCTTACCCGGCATGATCGAGCGCAGGAATTGCACATACGCCGACGGCACTTCCATATCCACGAGGAAGTACGAGTGCGAGAAGCTGAAGATAATCAGCACTTGTTCGCGCTGCAGCAGGACCGTATCGAGCGCGAGCAGACCGGGTTGGGCGTGACGCACCGGCACGACAAACGGTATCACCAGATCACCGTTGATGATCCGGCCCACCATATACGCCGCCTTGTTGCGAAAGAACAGCGACGACAGCACGTGAATCTGGAAATTGGGCGCGGCCTTGAACTCGCCGAAGGCTTCGGTAATGGCTCGCATCAGGCATTGAACGTCGCGCTGCAGATCTTCGAACGGCAGCTCGAGCTGGAAATTCGTCACGATCCGTTCGAGTGTCGCGGCGAGTCCGTCCTTGCCTGGGTAATACGCGCGATAGGTCGGCTTGGCCGCGGGTTCGTCGTTCTCGATGTACTCCGTCGAAATAGCCGGCCGCACGAAAATGAAGTCGTTGTTGAAATACGAGCGATGCAGGATCTTGCAGCACACGGAGTTGAAGAACGTCTCCGCGCACTCGGGCTGCCGGTGCGACGTCAGCAAGCCGATGTAATGCAGCTTGATCTGCTGCCAGATTTCATCGTCTATGTGCTCGGCGTCGTACTCGTCTTCCAGGCGCATCACGCACTCTTCCACCCGATCGTCGTACGACGTGATGCGCTCGCGCGCAAGCCGCTGCA
>DASYLW010000168.1:0-19938 GCA_036009385.1 Caballeronia sp. | reverse complement strand
AAAGAGACTTCGCATGAAGCTTCAAGCAGTGAGCTCGACGCAAAGTGTTGTATGCAAGTAGCAGCGTCAACACTAAAACAGGATTTTTATGAGCAAGCTCTTTTATCGCTCATGGAAAGATGGTACAAACCGATCTAAATTGATGGTGAGAATTTATGCTCAACTGGGATGACGAGACCACTGCCGTAACTCCCTCGAACGGTTCGCAACACAACACGTTGCGTAACCCGGCGGGCCAGGTTGCGGGTTTCAGCCAAGCAGTCAGCCAGGCATCGCGCGCTGCAGCTCCAGTCACTTCGCATGCAGCCACGCAAACCGCTGGTCATGGCGTTCTTCAAACGGCTCATCAAACGTCAGCGGCACCGAATATTTTTGCGAGCGACTTCGTTGCTCCAGCAGCACCCAGCGCCAGCGACATCGCGGCGGCCAGTGCAAAGCGGGTGAATGTAGCGGACAAGCGCATCATCAACGGCAAGACCGACGTGAATCAGTTGGTGCCGTTCAAGTACAAGTGGGCGTGGGAAAAGTATCTGGCGGGTTGTGCAAACCACTGGATGCCGCAGGAAGTGAACATGTCGCGCGACATCGCGCTGTGGAAGGACCCGAACGGTCTGTCCGACGACGAGCGCCGCATTGTGAAGCGCAACCTCGGTTTCTTCGTCACGGCCGACTCGCTCGCCGCCAACAACATCGTGCTCGGGACGTATCGCCACATCACGGCGCCTGAGTGCCGCCAGTTCCTGCTGCGCCAGGCGTTCGAGGAAGCGATCCACACGCACGCGTATCAGTACATCGTCGAATCGCTGGGTCTGGACGAGAGCGAAATCTTCAACGCGTATCACGAGGTCGACTCGATCCGCGCGAAGGACGAGTTCCTGATTCCGTTCATCAACACGCTGACCGATCCGGCCTTCACGACCGGGACGCTTGAAGCGGACCAGAAATTGCTGAAGTCGTTGATCGTGTTTGCTTGCGTGATGGAAGGGCTCTTCTTCTACGTCGGCTTTACGCAGATCCTGGCGCTGGGTCGCCAGAACAAGATGACGGGCGCAGCCGAGCAGTATCAGTACATCCTGCGCGACGAGTCGATGCACTGCAACTTCGGCATCGACCTGATCAACCAGATCAAGCTGGAAGAGCCGCAACTATGGACGCCGGAATTTCGCGCGGAGATCCGCGAGATCTTCCAGGAAGCCGTCGAACTGGAATATCGGTACGCAGAAGACACGATGCCGCGCGGCGTGCTCGGTCTGAATGCCTCCATGTTCAAGAGTTATTTGCGTTTCATCTGTAACCGCCGGTGCCAGCAGATCGGCCTCGACCCGCTGTTCCCGAACGAAGAAAATCCGTTCCCGTGGATGAGCGAGATGATCGACTTGAAGAAGGAACGCAACTTCTTCGAGACGCGAGTGATCGAGTATCAGACAGGCGGCGCGCTGACCTGGGAATAAGAGAGTCAGCGAATTAACGTCTGCCAGCGGCAATGGACGCATTGCCGCCTGAGTCAGATGCAGGAATCAAATGAAGACCGGGCGCCCGCAGAGGGCGCCGAGTAGACGGGATGAATGCGCGGGATGAATGCGCGGGATGAATGGCAAACCGGCGCCATTGCGTGCGATCACGATTGCGCGCGCGCCGGCCAACAGGTTTAGGAGAACGGTCGCCTGATGCAAAGTGCGCCTTGTGGCTTAACAGCCCAAAAAGATGACAGGCGTTTTGCGGACCCTTCAATGGGACGGGCAAACTTCCCCCCGAAATATGCCGTCGGCAGCGCCGACGGCCCGATCAAGCGATTGCCGGCACCTTCTTCTGGTGCTGACTTAATTTGGCGCGCGGTGCCTTGTGGCACCGCGCGCCTTGCCGTATTCATTAGCGTAAGCAGGCTCCATCAGCGTACGCCGATGAATAATCCGCTTCGCAGCGTGCGTCCTGAGAAGCCCACGCGGGAAGCGGGTTTTGACGAAGGGTGTTGTTTGAACTGACTCTCATCTTGAAACCTGAAGGAGAAAATGATGGCATTAGCCAAGAAATCCGTCGCAAAGAAAGCTGCAGCGAAACCGGCTGTTAAGAAAACGGCTGCCAAGAAGGCAACGGTAGCGAAGAAGGCGCCGGCAGCCAAGAAAGTTGCAGCGAAGAAGGTTGCAGCCAAGAAAGTCGCAGTGAAGAAGGTCGCGGCGAAGAAGGTTGCAGCGAAGAAGGTTGCGGCCAAAAAGGCGCCCGCGAAGAAAGTTGCGGCCAAGAAGGTTGGAGTGAAGAAGGTTGCAGCCAAGAAGGCGCCTGCGAAGAAGGCAGCGGCTAAGAAGGTTGCCGCCAAGAAGGCGCCTGCGAAGAAGGCTGCGGCTAAAAAGGCGCCTGCCAAGAAGGCTGCGGCTAAAAAGGCCCCTGCCAAAAAGGCTGCCGCTAAAAAGGCCGCTGCTAAAAAGGCGCCTGCTAAGAAGGCACCTGCCAAAAAGGCGGCCGCCAAGAAGGCTGCGCCCGCCAAGAAGGCTGCCCCTGCTGCGAAGAAGGCTGCCGTAACTGCTGCTCCTGCTGCAGCGCCCGCTCCGGTTGCTAAAAAGGCTCCGGCCAAGAAGGCTGCCGCTGCGAAGAAGACGGCTGCTGTAGCACCGGCAACGACGGCAACGACGCCTGCAGCGCCGGCCCCGGCTGCAACGGTCAAGACGGCGTTGAATCCGGCCGCTGCATGGCCGTTCCCGACGGGCAGCCGTCCGTAAGCGCAGGCTGTAACAGTACTGCGGCAGTGCTTCGACATACGCGATGTGTGTCGTGACCGCGTAGTGCTACGCGGTCCAAACCCGCTCCCGGTGATTGCCGGTAGCGGGTTTTTTATCGGCTGTCAGATGTGGAAAGAGTGCGAAGCGGCGGCGGGGCTCTCAGCATCCTTTCAAACGCACATCGAAGGCACGCCAGATTCACCGACAAAAAAAGCGCATGTGCCCGAAGGCGCATACGCTTTTCTCCCACCCCGGCATGACTGATTCAATCACGCCAGCACGTTCTTCATCCGCTAGTGCGTCACTCGCGTCACACCGCCGCTCGACAACAACCGGACACGCTCGCCGGCCTGGAATACTTCGCCGGTCGCGGTTTGAGTAATGGCGCGCATGTCGCCGTTATCCAGGCGCACGGTGATCTCCAGTCCGTTCTGGGTAGCGACGCCGTTCTCGACAGCATTGCCGGCCACAGCACCCGCGATCCCGCCGACGATACCCGTCAGGATCGAGCCACGCCCGCCGCCAAGCGCGCTGCCTGCCACTGCGCCCAGTGCGCCGCCGCCGATAGCGCCAAGCCCGCTGGGCTGGCCGTTGTTCGTGCTGATCTTCACGCCGCGCACGCTGTCGACGGTACCCATGCGGACCGTCTCTTCGCGCTGCGCTTGCGACGCGGTGTACACATCGGGCGAACTGCTGTTATAGGCGCATCCCGTCATGGCGACGGAGCTAACAAGCGCTGCTGCCAGCGCCATACGACTTGTCATCTTCATTCTTCACTCCACTAAATTACGGCAGGCTGTTGCCCGGAAAAGCCAACAGCCTGCTACATCGTGTCATTGCCCAAGCGTCGCCCAAATCCGCTTCAATGACTCATTTCAACCCTGCTCATTTCAACCCTGCTCATTCCAACCTTCCTGCACCGATCAAAACCTTTAGAGCGCCGAACCAAAAGCCAGCTCGAAGCGTTCGCCGATCTCGGCGCGGGAGGGCGCATACGTCTGCGGTCCCTGATGTTCGATTTTCAGCGCGCCCATCAGGCTGGCGAGACGGCCCGTTTTTGCCCAGCCCAGCTTGTTCTCGATGCCGTACAGCAAACCACCGCGGAACGCGTCGCCGCAACCCGTTGGGTCGACGACTTTCCGCGCCGTCACGGCCGGAATGTCTTCGATACCTTCAGCATGCAAAATCTGTGCGCCGTGTTCGCCGCGCGTAATCACGAGCGCTTGCACGCGGCTCAGCATTTCGTCGATCGACCAGCCGGTCTTGTTGCTCAGCAATTTCGCCTCGTAGTCATTGACTGCCACGTAAGTGGCGAGTTCAATCATGCGACGAAGTTCCACACCTTCGAGAATCGGCAGGCCCTGGCCTGGATCGAACACGAAAGGCACGCCCGCTGCCGCCAGTTCCTCGACGTGCTGGCGCATGCCGTCAGCCCCGTCCGGTGCAACGATGCCCAGCGTGATGCCCTTCGTTCCGCCGGCGTGGTTCAGGTGGGAATCCATCATCGCGCCCGGGTGGAACGCGGTGATCTGGTTGTTGCCGAGATCGGTGGTGATGAAGCATTGCGCCGAGTGCTGATCGGGCAGGACGCGCACATATTCCTTCGACAAACCGAGTGCATCGAAACGATCGAGATATAGCTGGGCGTCGGCTTCGCCGAGGGTCGCCATGATCTTTGCGTCGCCGCCGAGCAGGTTCAGCGCGTACGCAATATTGCCCGCGCAGCCGCCGAAATTGCGCCGCATCGTCGGGACGAGGAAGCTGATGTTCAGCTGATGCACCTGGTCCGGCAGGATGTGGTCGCCGAAGCGGCCCTGGAACGTCATGATGTTGTCGTAGGCGAGCGAGCCGCAGATGAGCGTAGACACTGGCGAATTTCCTGAAATTAAATTGATCGAATGCGTCGATCGAATGGCGTAGATGAAAGTGCGCGCAGGCTTGAGTTCCTGTGCACCATGCATGCCTGCATGAAACGCTGCGCATTCGTCACGCGGCGGGTGTTCCACCCAGTCACGGATGCGCATTGCCGGTAGCGGCCGTGGCAGGTTGAAGCCGCCACGGCTGACTGAATAACTGTCTTGCTTCGGCTGTTTATCCGGCGCGGCGAGGTGTGGACCCAGAGCAGGATCGAGACGCGGTTCGCCGCCGCCCGGAGAGAGGCAGGCCGCAACCGGCCCGCATTCTTCGATGCTTACTTCAACGCGGCCAGCGCTGCGTCGTAGTTCGGTTCGTTCTTGATTTCCGGTACGAGCTCCGAGTACAGCACCTTGTCGTTTTCATCGATGACGACCACTGCGCGCGCCGTCAGGCCCGTCAGCGGTCCGCTCGTGACATCGACGCCGTAAGCCTTCGCGAAGTCATGGCTGCGGAACGTCGATGCCGTCACCACGTTCTCGATGCCTTCCGTCGTGCAGAAGCGCGTTGCCGCGAAAGGCAGGTCGCCCGACACAACCACGACCACGGTGTTGTCGAGGCCGGCTGCGGCAACATTGAACTTGCGTGTGGAGGTGGCGCACGTCGGGGTGTCGAGGCTCGGGACGATATTCAGAACCTTGCGCTTGCCGGCGAAGCTCGCCAGTGTCAGGTTGCCCAGATCCTTGCCGACCAGGGTGAAATCGACTGCTTTTGCACCGGCTGCCGGGAACGTGCCTGCCACGTCGATCGGGTTGCCGCCGAGGGTAACTTGGCTCATGTTTACTCCAGAAAGGTCTGATGTTCAGGGAATATGCGCGTCGTTCAACCGGGGACGGACGAGCGACACGCGCGGAAAAAACGACTGGCTAATAAACGACTGGCTAATTATAGAAACGCGCGGAAAAACGCATCGAAGGCGGTCAAGCGTAAAAACGTGAAAGCTGACGCGTTGAAGCAGACGCCGATCAGGGATAAAAGATCTGCACACGATAATTCGCCGCGACCGCGTCGCCTGTATCGAGGCGGACGATGACCGGCTGCGTACTGCGGGCGGCAAGACCTGCGCCGATCACCGTGCCCGGACGCGCGTAGTCTCGCGGCCACAGGACACGCCGGATCGCGACGTTGTTCTTGTCGTCGAGGAGGGTAAGCTCCAGCGCTGGATAGGCGATCGCCACATCGAAGCGATTGCGTAGCGAGAGTTTCAGTTCAAGCTTGTGCGATCCGTCCACCTGGCGCAGACCTGAGTTCTCGATCTGCAGGCCGTCAATATCCCGCGGCGGCGCGACCACGCAACCAATCTGTTCGCACGCTTGCGCGAAGAGCGCCTGCGAGGCGGGCCAGTAAACCATTACGGTCTCCCGTTGCCACCATGCGACCTGCGCGATCAGCGTAACAAGCAGCACCAGCGCGATGAGCGAACCGATGATCTTCCAGACGATTCCCGAACGGGCCGGCGCGCGCGTTTCACGGATAACGGGGAACGGCTCAGAAGCGCGTTCAGACGATGCAGCCGCGCTGCCGAAGCTCGGCTCGGCGGGGTCTGCTGCCCACGGCGCAGCGGATGCGGCGCCGGGTTCGGAACGGGTGGTATCGACTGGACGGCGGGGCGCGGGTGTTTCCGGCTCTGCTTGCGGTGTGCTCCGGCCGACGAACGGTTCTGTGCGCGACGCGGCACGTGACTCATTGAGCGCTTCGTTTTCAGTGCGGCCGATAAAGGGATCAGTGCGCGATTCCTTCAGCGAATCGCCTTCGTTACGACCCACGAAAGAATCGGCGCGCGGTTCGGTGCGAGCGGGGGCGTCGGCGGGTGTTTGAGCTTGTGCGTCCGCCGCAGCGCGATTAACCGCTTGCCACGGGGATTCGGTGCGGCCTTCACCTGGAAAGTCGCTCTCCGCACGCGTGCGCGAAACCGCTTCAGCGGCAGCGAACCCCGCGAGCGGTTCAGCGCGCTCAGCCGGTGTGGGTTCTGTTTCGACCTGTGGGACGAGGGCGGTCTTGGGGACGAACGGGTGAAGAGGGATGCCCAGCGCGTCACGCTTGTCGCCGGAGACCTCCGCACTCGACTTCTCTGCCCACGGGCTTGCCGGATCTACGCCGTAGTTAGGCGCGGTTGCAGCCAGCGCGGCCATGACGGTTTCGTCGCGGTCGAACTGGTAATGAGCTGCGTCGAAGATTTCCTGGCAATGACCGCAACGCACGCGGCCGTCGTGCGGCGCGAGCAAATGCGGGTCCAGACGGAAAACTGTTTCGCAGTGGGGACAGCGGGTTGCCAGCGCCATATGTAGCCGAAGGCCAGAGGCCGGTAGATGGACGATGGCGCTATTCTAAAGGCTTTCGCGGCGCGTACCGGCAAGACACACCCAGCCTTCGTGTTCCCGCCATACGCTGATGTGGATCCAGCGTGCATAGACGGCCGCCACTTCGTCGGCCTGACGGGCCAGAATGCCCGACAAAGCAATGCGTCCGCCCGGCTTCACGCGTGTCGAAAGCATCGACGCCATTAGCTTGAGCGGGTTCGACAGAATGTTCGCGACCACGATATCGAATTGCCCTTCGGGAAGATCGGCGGGCAGGCCGTAGGTGACATCGGCGTGATTGCGCCCGCTATTCTGGCGCGCGGATTCCACGGCTTGCGGGTCGATATCAATCCCGATTACCGGGTTCGCACCGCATTTCTTCGCCAGGATCGCGAGGATGCCGGAACCGCAACCGTAATCGAGCACGGACTGGTTTTGTTCAACCGATTGCTCGAGCCATTCCATGCACAGCCGGGTAGTCGGATGGCTGCCGGTACCGAACGCGAGACCTGGATCAAGTTCGAGCACGAGCGCGTCAGGATCGGGTGCTGCATGCCACGACGGCACGACCCAAATTCGCTTGCCGATAGGAATAGGATCGAACTGCGATTGCGTGAGGCGCACCCAGTCCTGATCTTCGACATCGCGCAACGCGAAGGCCGGCGTGTCTTTCAAGCCGATCTCATTGGCCGCGGCCGCGAGCAACACGGCGGGGTCGACGTCATCGGCCAGAAGGGCGACGACCCGCGAGCGGTTCCACGCTTTTTGATCCGGCGTGAGGCCGGGCTCGCCGAACAATGGCTGCTCGTCGGGGGTATCGGCGTCGGCGTCTTCCACCGATACCGACAACGCACCCAAATCCAGCAGCGCATCCGACAACGCTTCCGCGTGTTCCCGGTCCAGCTCGGCGATCAATTCGCGGTAGCTCATCTTCTTGAAACCCTGCTTATTACGTTATGGCGCTATGGCGTCGTTGCGTTATTGCGTTATAGCGCCGCGTCTTCCGCAGCGACGGCAGCCGCCGCCTTGCGCGCGGCGAGCTTATTTTCGAGGTAGTGAATGCTCGTGCCGCCTTCGACGAACTTCGCGTCGATCATCATCTCGCGATGCAGCGGGATGTTGGTCGAAATGCCTTCCACGACCATTTCGGACAACGCAATGCGCATGCGGTTGATTGCTTGCTCGCGCGTCGCGCCGTAGGAGATCAGCTTGCCGATCATCGAGTCGTAGTTCGGCGGCACGAAATAGCCGTTGTACGCATGCGAATCGACACGAATTCCCGGACCGCCGGGCGAGTGCCACGACGTGAGACGTCCCGGCGACGGCGTGAACTTGAACGGATCTTCCGCGTTGATCCGGCATTCGATCGCGTGACCGCGAACCACGATGTCCTTCTGGCGGAACGCGAGCTTTTCGCCGGCAGCAATGCGAATCTGTTCCTGGACGATATCCACACCGGTGATCAATTCCGTCACCGGATGCTCGACCTGCACGCGCGTGTTCATTTCGATGAAATAGAACTCGTTGTTCTCGTACAGGAATTCGAACGTACCCGCGCCGAGATAACCCATCTTCTTGCAGGCATCGGCGCAACGGTCGCCAATGCGGTCGATCAATCGACGCGCAATACCCGGCGCCGGTGCTTCCTCAATCACCTTCTGGTGACGACGCTGCATGGAGCAATCGCGTTCGCCCAGCCAGATTGCGTTACGGAATGAATCCGCGAGAATCTGGATTTCAATGTGCCGCGGGTTCTCCAAAAATTTCTCCATGTAGACCTGCGGATTCCCGAATGCACGGCCGGCTTCTTCACGGGTCATGTTCACCGCGTTCACCAACGCCGCTTCGGTGTGGACCACGCGCATGCCGCGCCCGCCGCCACCGCCCGCTGCCTTGATGATCACCGGATAACCCACGGCGCGTGCAATCTTCACGATTTCCTTCGGATCTTCGGGCAACGCGCCCTCCGAACCCGGCACGCACGGCACGCCCGTCTTGATCATCGTTTGCTTGGCGGAGACTTTGTCGCCCATCAAACGGATGGTTTCCGGACGCGGTCCGATGAACACGAAGCCGGATTGCTCGACGCGCTCCGCAAAATCCGCGTTCTCCGACAAGAAACCGTAGCCGGGATGGATCGCTTCGGCGTCGGTGACTTCGGCCGCGCTGATCAGCGCCGGCATGTTGAGGTAGCTGAGGTTGGACGGAGCCGGTCCGATACACACGGCTTCATCGGCCAACTTCACATACTTGGCTTCTTTATCGGCTTCCGAATAGACGATGACCGTCTTGACGCCTAGTTCGCGGCACGCGCGCTGAATTCGGAGCGCGATTTCACCACGGTTCGCAATGAGGATTTTTTCAAACATAGCAAGGTTTCGACTCATCGATGGAACGCCGGGACGGTTGCCCGCGGCGGTCCTGGGAGATCGGCGGCGCGTCTCGCCCGGTAGTCTGACCAATCAAACCAGTCAAGCGAGCGCCCGAGTGCTGCGGCCACCGGACAAGCGCATGACGACTGACTGCGCTCTGGTCCGGCGGCATCGCGGGAAATCGGTTGCCGATCAGTCGCCGATCAGGAACAGCGGCTGACCGTACTCGACGGCCTGGCCGTTCTCGACCAGGATTTCCTTCACGATGCCCGACTTGTCCGACTCGATTTCATTGAGCAACTTCATTGCTTCGATAATGCACAGCGTCTGGCCTTCCTTGACGGTATCGCCGACCTGCACGAACGCGTCGGCGCCCGGCGATGGCGCGCGGTAGAACGATCCGACCATCGGCGACGTCACCACATGACCTTGCGGCACGACGGCGGCCGGCGCAGCCGGGGCGCCGGCGGCAGCACCTGCATTGCCTGCTTCGCCCGGCTGACCGTATTGCGGCGCTTGCTGCATCGGTTGCTGCATGTACTGCGGAGCCTGCATGTAGACGGGCGCGGCATTCTTGACGATGCGAACCTTGCCTTCGCCTTCGGTAACTTCCAGCTCCGAGATGCCGGATTCCGAGACTAGGTCGATAAGCGTTTTAAGTTTACGAAGGTCCATCGAAAATTCCCCTTTCAATGCTTGGTGACCGGAAGCTTTTTCCGGTGCTTGACTTGGTAGTTGGGTGCCGCTGAGGGGAGCGTTGTCCGGTACCGCAGACGCAGGCTCCGCATCACGTTGTGCGAGCAGTTCAATTGCCTTGAGCGGATCGCGGCTCAAGCGCGTGGCTTCTCAGGTGATCGCTCAGCTGACTGTTCAGCCGACTTCGCAGCAGCGTTCGAAGCAAGACGCTCGAGGGCGAAATCGAGCGCGTACAGATAGCCTCTCCAGCCCAGGCCGCAAATCACGGCTTCGGCCAGATCGGAGAAATAGGAGTGATGCCGGAAAGCTTCCCGCTTGTGCACGTTCGACAAATGAATCTCGATGAACGGCAGCGCCACGCCCGCGAGAGCATCGCGAATCGCAACGCTTGTGTGCGTATAGGCAGCGGGATTGATCAGCACGAAGTCCACCTGTTCGGTCCGCGCTTGCTGAATGCGGTCCACGATCGCGCCTTCATGATTGCTTTGAAACGAAGACAATTCCGCGCCGGCCGCCTGTGCCTTTTCTGCGAGCGCCTTATCGATATCTGCGAGCGTTACGCGGCCGTAGACATCCGGTTCGCGGGTGCCGAGCAGATTAAGATTTGGGCCATGCAGGACCAGCAATCGAGACATAGTGGCTTTGGTTTGTGCGGAGTTGGGCGCACTTTAGCGCCCTTTAGAGAATTTTGTCTAGTTTTACGACTCGCCCGGCCCCCGATTCAGCGGGCGAAGCAGGTCAGTCGCCCGCATTGTGCACGTATTTTCGTGCAAAGTTTCCTGAACTGACGGCATCTTCCCGCGATCGATATCGATTTGCGGAAGACCAGATGGCCGTCTTATAAGGCGTCGAGCGTCGCTTTCAGCTCTTTTGGATCGACTTCGCCGAGTTTTGTCGAACGAATGACACCCTTGGCGTCAATCACCACGGTGAAGGGCAGCGCGCCCGCGTTGTTGCCGAAACTGCGGGCAAGATCGGCGCCGCCGAAGCCCGCAATATAGATGGGGTAATCGACGGGTACCTTCTGAAGAAACGCGTTGACGTTTTTCTCGGAATCGACGCCAAGGCCAATAAACGTAATGCCTTTTTTCTCATATTCCCGATGAAGTGCAGCGAGCGTCGGCATTTCCTTCACGCAAGGGCCGCACCACGACGCCCAAAAGTTCACCACCACGGGCTTGCCCTTGAACGATGCCAGCGTCTGCTGTGTTCCGGCGGCAGTTTGTAACTGCGCTTTCCAGAGATCATCGACGGCGTTGCCGCTTGCTTTCGTGGAGCCTTCGGCTGCCTGGCTCGTTTCACCGCCCATCATCAGGTGGCTGGCGTAGAAACCGCCACCGGTGGCCAAGATGGCGATAACGAGGGCGGCAACAATGCGCATTGAATTCATAGGCTGGTGGCGGGTGTGGGTGCGGGCGGCTCGTCGAGCAATGCGCGTACGGCGGCGGCGCTTGCGCGTGCAAGCTTGCCTCGGCCATCCGCGCGAACGGCGCCGCGCAGGTCGTTGGTGTCGTACAGCGCGATGTGAATGCCCATGGGCTCTTCGTCGCGCGAGGGGCGCGTCAGGAAGCTCAGGGTTTCGACGTAACCGCGGCCCGCAAAATGCCGGGTTTCCGATACGTCGTATTGAACGTTCGCGTTCAGCAGGTAAATGGCGACTTCCTTGGGGTTATCGCAGAAGCATTGCAGGTGGATGTCCGAGTGTTCGCCCGCTGTGCCGTTCAGCACGGCGCCGGTCAGGTACGGATTGAATGGCTGGAGCCGTTGCATCCATTCGAACGCGACTTCGCGCATGCGGCGCAGGACGGCGGGCTGGCTTTCGCTCTGGAAGATTGCCTGGTATTCGCGGATTTCGTCTTCGATCTGACCGTTATCCGGCAGCCATTCGCCGCCGATGCGCGTTTCGCCGACGACCTGGCGGGCGGCTTTGCGCTTGGCCGTGGAATAGTCGAGGCCGTCTTCGGCGATTAGCCGTGCCGCCGCGATGGCGATTTCTTCGCGTACGCGCAGCGGATCGAAATGTGATTTGCGAATCATGGCGGAATGATACCGGAGATAGGTTTTCGATCGCGTTCGGGGGTGGCGCCGGGGTGGAGTCGGCCCGCCGTCGGCAAAAATCCAAGCCCATCCGTCGGTTACAATGTACCGCTCCGGGCGCCGGAATACCTCACTCATTCCCCCTGTGCTAACGGCCCCTCCCGCCACGAACACACGCTTTATGCACATTCACATCCTCGGTATCTGCGGCACATTCATGGGTGGCCTCGCGGTCCTCGCCCGCGAAGCGGGTCACCGCGTCACGGGTTGCGACGCCGGCGTCTATCCGCCAATGAGCACCCAGCTCGAAGCGCAGGGCATCGAGTTGATCGAAGGGTATGGCGTGGAGCAAATTGCGCTTGAACCCGATTTGTACGTAGTGGGCAATGTCGTTACGCGCGGCAATCCGCTGATGGAAATCATCCTCGATCGAGGCTTGCCCTACACGTCCGGCCCGCAATGGCTCGGCGAGCATGTGCTGAACGGTAAATGGGTGCTCGCGGTTGCCGGCACGCATGGCAAGACCACGACCAGTTCCATGCTGACCTGGTTGCTCGAAGATGCCGGCATGAATCCGGGATTCCTGATCGGCGGCGTGCCCCTGAATTTCGGCATCTCGGCGCGACTGACGGATTCAAGTTTCTTCGTCATTGAAGCCGATGAATACGACACCGCTTTCTTCGATAAACGCTCCAAGTTCGTTCACTATCGGCCGCGCACGGCGGTGCTGAACAACCTCGAATTCGATCACGCCGATATCTTCCCGGATCTCGCTGCTATCGAGACCCAGTTTCATCATCTGGTGCGTACCGTGCCCGGCGTCGGGCGAATCGTGACGAACGGCCGTGAAGCCGCACTCGAGCGCGTGTTGACGCGCGGCTGCTGGTCGGGCGTCGAGCGCTTCGGCGTGCAAGGCGGCTGGGAAGCGCTGCCCGCGAGCGATGGCGTTGCCGTCGACGAGCAGTTCGCCGTGTACTGGGAAGGCGAGCGCCAGGGCGTTGTCGACTGGAAAGTGCAAGGCGAGCACAATCGAATGAATGCGCTGGCGGCGATCGCGGCGGCGCGCTCAGTAGGCGTTCCGCCCGCGCAGGCAACACAATCGCTGAGCACATTCCGGAACGTGAAACGCAGGATGGAAGTGAAAGGCAGCGTGGACGGCGTGACCGTCTACGACGACTTCGCGCATCACCCTACCGCGATCGAAACGACGGTAGCGGGATTACGGACGCGTATCGGTGCAAACAGCCGGATCCTGGCGGTCCTCGAACCGCGTTCCAACACCATGAAACTCGGCACGATGAAAGCGCAGTTGCCTCCCAGTCTCACCGATGCCGACCTGGTCTTCGGCTACGGTGCGCGCGAAGGCCGCGACAAACTCGGCTGGGATCTGCAAGCGGCACTCTCGCCGCTCGGCGATAAAGCCCAGGCGTTCAACGACCTCGCGATGCTCGTCAAGTCAATCGTCGCAGCGGCGCGTCCGGGAGACCACGTGCTCGTAATGAGCAACGGCGGTTTCGGCGGCGTGCATCAGAAGCTGCTCGATGCACTGTCCGCGCGGCCGGCAACGCGGCCGGAACCCAAGGAGCGGGTGTGATTCTTTATCTGCACGGCTTTCGGTCATCGCCACAATCGTTCAAGGCCCGCGTGATGCGCGCGCGGCTGGAAGAGCTGGGACTGATCGACGAATGGCAATGTCCTGCTTTGCCGGTCTCGCCGAAAGAAGCCATCGCGCTGGCTGAAACGCTCGCGGCGCAAGCTCATGACAATGAGATCACCGTGATCGGCAGTTCGCTCGGCGGGTTCTACGCAACGTGGCTTGCTGAGAAACACGGCTGGCGCGCGGTGCTGCTGAATCCGGCGGTCGTGCCGCAAGAGGACCTGAGTTGCTATCTCGGCGAGCAGCCGTTGTGGCATGGCGGTGGAAGTATTGTGGTCGAGCCGCGTCATATCGACGAATTGCGTGCGCTTTCCGTTGCATCGATTACCCGGCCGGATCGCTACTATCTGATTGCAGCCACCGGCGACGAAGTGCTCGACTACCGCACCATGCTCGCGCATTACCCGGACGTGCGGACCACGCTGATCCAGGGCAGCGATCACGCGATCAGCGACTTTCACAGTTACCTGGACCAGGTGCTCGCGTTCTGCGAGGCTCGGCCGCCCGCTGTCGCGGCCTGAAGACCCTGAGCGTTTTCTTTTATGTTGGCTTGGCGCTTTGTACGGGACGCGAACCCGATCGGACGCCACGTCGACCAACAGTCTTTCGAGAGTATTGAGTGAACGTTTTTTTTGAGGAATCAGGTAGTTTCAAGGCCGGCGCCGTTCTGTCCAAGCAGAACGACGCGTTTCAGGTCGAGTTGCCGGGCGGGCGGCGCGCGAAAGTGCGCGCCAAAGACGTATTGATCGAATTCGAGAAACCGAACGCCGCTGACCTGATGCAACAGGCCGATGCCATTGCACAGGACATCGATCTCGACTTCCTGTGGGAATGCGCGCCGGAAGAAGAATTTCCGTTTGCGGAACTGGGCGCGGATTATTTCGGCGATAAATTCGGCGCGACCGAACGCGCTGCGCTCGTGCTGCGCATGCACGGCTCGCCGGTGTATTTCCGCCGCAAGGGCCGCGGGCAATATCAGCGCGCGCCGCAAGAACAGTTGCAGATGGCGTTGGCCGGGCTGGAAAAGAAGCGGCAACTGGCGCTGGTGCAGGAGGGTTATGTCGAGGAGCTGGTCGCCGGGAAGTTGCCCGAGGCGCTGGCCGGAAAGGCAATTGGTTTGCTGACGAAGCCGGATAAGAACTCGATCGAATATAAGGCGCTCGAAGCAGCGGCCGCCGCTCGCGGAATTTCGCAAGCACGGCTGATGCTGGAAGTGGGTGGCATTCCTTCGGCGCGTGCGTTGCACGAAGCGCGCTTCTTGTCGGAATTTTTCCCGCACGGGACGGGCTTCGCATCGGTCACCGTGCCGCCGCTTCCCGACGATCTGCCGGAAGCGGACGTGCAGGCGTTCTCTATCGATGACGTCACCACCACTGAAATTGATGATGCGTTCTCCGTCGAGCATCTCGCCGATGGGCGCGTGCGCGTGGGTATTCACATCGCGGCACCGGCGCTGGGGATCTCTCGCGGCGACATGATCGATGCAATCGCGCGCACCCGGTTATCCACCGTGTACATGCCCGGCGACAAGATCACCATGCTGCCGGACAGCGTTGTTGAAGCCTTCACGCTGGCGGAAGGCGGATTGCGGCCGGCGTTGTCGCTGTACATCATCGTGAATCGGGAAACGCAGGAAATCGTCGCGACCGAAACGCGCGCGGAGCGTGTGTTCGTGAAGAGCAATCTTCGACACAACCATCTGGACGAACACGTCACCGAGGAATCGCTCGCGGCGGGTAGCGGCGAATATCCGCACAAGGATGACATCGCGGTGCTCTGGCCGCTCGCGCAGGCGCTGTTCGAAAAGCGCCAGGAAGCGCGCGCGGGATACGGTTTGCGGCGCGAAGTGCAGCGCAATAACGACTTCAATTTCTACGTGGAAGGCGAGCACATCACGATCTCGCCGCGTCGACGCGGATCGCCGCTTGACCTGATCGTCGCCGAGCTGGCGATTCTCGCGAATTCCTCGTGGGGCGCGTTTCTCAACGACCACAGCGTGCCGGGGATTTATCGGTCGCAACGCGGATTTGGCGCACCGGGCCCGAAGCGCACGCGCATGCAGACCACGCCCGCGCCGCACGAAGGGCTGGGTGTGGCGCAATACGCGTGGAGCACCTCGCCGTTGCGTCGATACGTCGACTTGGTCAATCAGTGGCAATTGCTCGCGTGCGTGCGCCATGGCGTGACGGCTGCGCTGGTTGCGCCGTTCAAGCCGAAAGACGCCGATTTGTTCGCAGTTGTTCAGGGCTTCGATGACCAGTATTCCGCGTACGCGGATTATCAACGGCGCATGGAGTATTTCTGGTGCCTGCGCTGGTTGAAGCAGGAGGGCAAGAAGCACGTGGCGGCGTCGGTGGTGAAGGACGATCTCGTGCGCCTCGATGAAATCCCGTTGATGCTGCATGTGCCCGGTCTTGGCGTGCACGCGCGTGGGACGAAGGTGATGCTGGACGTCATGAGCCTCGACGAACTCACGGTCGAAGCGTCGTGCCGTTTGCTGCATGTGATCGATGCGCCTGTTTCGGCGTCGGCGCAAGACGCCGAAGCGCAGCAGGACGAGACGGAAGAAGAACTGATCGAAGCGGAAGATTTGAGCGCCGAGAGCGAAGCCGAGGCGCAGGCGGAAGCGGTGCCGGAAGGTGACGCAACCACGGACGAATCGGCTGCAACCGACGAACCCGCTGGCGAAAGCGCGCCCGACACGACGGAGCCTACGCGATGAAATCGGGCGCGGTCACGCGGGACCAGTATGCCGTGATCGGCAATCCGGTCGCGCACAGCAAATCGCCATGGATCCATGCGCGTTTTGCCGAGCAGACCGGCGAGGCGATTGAATACGGGCGCGTGCTCGGAACCATCGGCGCGTTTGTCAACGATGTCCGCGCGTTCGCCGAATCCGGTGGTCGCGGCATGAACGTGACGGTGCCGTTCAAGCTCGACGCGCATGCCTTCGCCACAACGCTCACGCCGCGCGCCGCTGCCGCGGGCGCGGTGAACACGCTGGCGTTTAATGCAGATGGCGTGCTCGGTGACAACACCGACGGAGTGGGCCTTGTCCGTGATATCGAAGGGAACCTGGGCGTTGGTTTGAAGGGCGCGCGCGTGTTGCTGCTCGGTGCGGGCGGCGCGGCGCGTGGCGTCGTGCTGCCCATGCTGGACGGCGGCGTGGCGGCGCTGACGATCGTTAATCGGACGGCATCGAAGGCGCAGCAACTCGTCGATCATTTCTCCGATGCCGCTCACGCCGCGCATGTGCGTTTCTCCGGCGGCGGTGCGGATAGCGTGGAAGCGGGCCCCTACGATGTGATCGTCAACGCGACGGCCGGCAGTCTCGACGACTCGCTGCCCGATTGCGATAACGGTTCGTTCGGCCACGGCACGCTCGCGTACGACATGATGTACAGCGCGCAGCCGACCGTGTTCATGCGTCACGCCGATAGCCTTGGCGCGCGTTCGTCCGACGGCCTCGGGATGCTCGTCGAGCAAGCGGCGGAATCGTTTTTCCTGTGGCGCGGGGTGCGCCCGGACAGCGGCGCGGTGCTGCGTGCGTTGCGGCTGGAGTTATCGACGAAGGTTTAATTGAGCGCGTGAATCAGCGCGCAGTTCCGTCACAAATAGAAGAAGCACGATGACAAGAACAAAATCGCCCGTTCGTCTCGGGCCGGCTCGGTGGATTGTCTACGGCATCTCGGTCATGGCGATTGCCGTCATTGCCACGCAGATCTACTTCTTCGCGATGGTCGGGATTTATACGTTCGTCAATCCCTCGTCGACGGCGTTCATGCGTTCGGACGCGTGGCGGCTTGCGCAAGATCGCCCCGATCTTTCTATTCAACGCACCTGGATTCCGTACGACCAGATTTCGCGAAACCTGAAGCGCGCGATCATTGCGTCCGAGGACGCGAACTTCGTCAACAACAACGGTTACGAAACCGACGCCATCCTGCAAGCCTGGGAGAAGAACAAGGCGCGCGGCAAGATTGTCGCGGGCGGGTCGACCATTTCGCAGCAACTGGCGCGCAACCTGTTTTTATCGCGGGAAAAGAGTTACGTGAGGAAGGCGCAGGAACTCGTCATCACGTCGATGCTCGAGCTCTGCATGGACAAGGAACGCATCTTCGAGATCTACCTGAATTCCGTGGAGTGGGGGAATGGCGTTTACGGCGCTGAAGCAGCGGCGCATTACTACTACAAGACGTCGGCGTCGAAGCTGACCGCGTGGCAATCGGCGCGGCTGGCGGTGATGTTGCCGAGACCGAAATACTTCGATGAACATCGCGGGTCCGCGTATTTGTCGCAGCGGGCGGGGGTGATTGCGAGGCGGATGGGGGCGGCGGAGTTGCCGCAGTGAGGGTTGTGCGGTGACTTAACAAGGGCCGATGCTGTCGCTGATGGCTGGGTGCCTGCTGAAAACCCATTCAAGTACCGGTCCGCTGGTGCCAAAAACAAGTATTATAGGGTCCGTGTGTATAAATACACACGATCTCCGGAACGCCTATGAATTCGAAAGACGTGATCCGGAAGCTGGAAGCGGATGGATGGAGCTTGATTAGAACAAAAGGCAGCCATCATCATTTCAAACACCCGACCAAGCCGGGATTGGTGACTGTCCCGCATCCAAAGCTGGACCTGCCACAAGGAACATTGCGGAGCATTTTAAAATCGGCAGGCTTGTACGTCGGCGGTTTGCTTCAGCTCTGCAGCACTCTAACAAGGTGAGATATATGGAATTCCCAGTGGCGATCCACAAGGACGAGGGCAGCGTGTACGGCGTGATCGTGCCGGATATTGCCGGCTGTCACTCGTGGGGAGACACGATCGAGCAGGCGATTCACAACACGCGTGAGGCGATCGAAAGCCATGTCTCCACGTTGATCGAATGCGGCGAGGAGGTTGACCTGTCCGTTACGCCGGTCGAAGTGCTGGTCCACCAACCGGAATATGCGGGCGCGGTGTGGGCGCTCGTCGACGTCGATCCGGCCAAATTCGATACCAAGCCCGAGCGAGTGAATATCAGCTTGCCGCGCTTTGTCCTGAGGAAGATCGACGCTTACGCTGGCAAGCATCACGAAACACGCAGCGGGTTTCTCGCCCGTGTCGCGCTTGATGCGATTCGGGAAGAAGAGAGAACTCCCGCATAAGCCGACGCAGCGCGCGTTTGCGAACACTCCGTTCACCCTCCAAAACCCCGATTCGTGGGTTTTTTTGTTTCTGCACGCATACTAAAAAGACCACCGAAACTCCCAATATGTGAACACATCAATCACATATTGAATAATCCGACTTCTCCGCTCTAAAATCCGATCACAGCCAAAACGGCAGTTTCACCCGGCTCGGGGTTTTCCCGTAGACCGTGTGAAACGACAAAAGCACTCGGAGACATGTCATGCCAACGTCAGCGACATCAGCGCAACCAGCGCGCTCGCATCTGCATTCGCATCCGCGTGTCTCGCACTCCTTATCGATGATTCCCCGCGCCGTTTCGCGCGCGACGCTTCGCCGCGTGCCATCGGCCCGGTAACTCGCGTCGTGAACGAACGCTCAATCATCCTCAAGCCGCGAACATCGAGTGCCATGACCAAGACCCTGAATCCCACCGTCGAGCATGAATTGTCGATGGAGCGCTCGGCCCGCAAACCGGCAGCGCCCGGGGCCAATACAGCCGACGCAGCGAGCGGCGCGAACGAGCCGAGCGGAGCGCAGGCATCGGCGGCTGCACTGCTCGATCTCACACCGCAGCAAGCCGGCACGCAAACGCTGCTGCGCGGCCTCGCGATTCTCGAAGCTGCAGCAGGCGGCGCGCGCGATCTGCGCAGCATCGGCGCGGCGCTCGGCACCACCCGCAGCACGACGCATCGCCTGGTGAGCTCGCTGGTGCAGGCGCGCTATCTGCGCCAGGTCGGCGGCGGTTATCTGCTCGGCCCCAAGCTGATCGAACTCGGCACCATCGCGCTCGAACAAATGCCGCTCACCGCGGTCGCGCGCCCGCATCTGCAAGTGCTCGCCGAGCACACGCACGACACCATTCACCTCGGTGTGCGCGATGGCGACGACGTGCTCTACATCGACAAGATACCCGGCACGCGTGGCCTCGAAATGCGCTCGCGCGTGGGTCACCGGATGCCGCTGGCATCGACGGGAATCGGCAAGGCGATGATGCTCGACCTGCCGCCCGAGACGTGGAAGAAGCTGCTGGAGGCATCGCATCGCGTGCTCGCCAAGGTGAGTTTCAAGCCCGATCACCAGCC
>DASYLW010000167.1:0-5220 GCA_036009385.1 Caballeronia sp. | reverse complement strand
GATGCTGTTGCTCGAAGCGGGTGTGTTGAAGCCACTCGAGCGCCGCCTGTTTCGATGGAAAAAGACCGACTGATCTAACGGGGAACAAGGGACCATGAAACGCATTTCATTCTTGAGGCGAGCCGCGGCGGCAACTGCCGTCGCGACGGCCGCGATGTTCGGCGCCTTGCAAACAGCGCACGCTGAACCCATGCGCATCGGCTATTGGACGAGCGGAGTGAGCCTGGGCTTCGGCGCGGTGCTCGAGGCACAAAAATTCCTGCAGCAGCGTGGCCTAGATGTCATCTTCATTCGTTTCTCCGACGTCAACGCGCCGAATCGCGCGCTGGCCGCGGACGCAATCGACTTCGCGTTCGCCGCGCCGGCCGCCGCCGTTTTCAGCACGGCGGCCGAGGGCGTGCCGTTGAAGATCGTGCTTGCGACACAACCGGCCGATGTCGAATTCGTCGCGCCGGAGGATTCGCCGATCAAGTCGCTGGCCGACCTGCGTGGCAAGAAAGTCGGTATGTCGCCACCGGGCAGTTCAGTTGCGGCGATTGCCACCGCGGTGCTGCAGGGCAATGATGGCATCAAGGCGAACGACTTTTCCATCGTCCCAGGAAACGAAGCGCGGCTTGCGCAGTTCCTGGTGCAAAAGCAGGTCGATGCTGCGGCATTGCGATCCGTAACCATCGCACAACTGAGGGAATTGAAGGTCAAGCGACTCGGCAGTTTTGGCGGTGAATGGAAGAAGCTGACGAAGTCCGATGCAACACCTTATATAGGCGTGAGCGCGATCCGTGCGGATTACCTCGCGCAGCATCCGCAAGACGTGGCGAAGCTGATCGCAGGCATGCGCGCCGCGTTGCAATGGGGCGCAACGCATCAGAACGATGTAGCCGCAATCTTGCAGAAGAGCGCGAATCTGCCCGCCGAGGACGCGCAGGCGTACGCCGCGCGTTGGCCGGATATCAACCGCGTGACCTTCGAGCCAATTGACCTGGAGACGCTCAAGCGCGAGCACCAGATATTCGTGGATGGCGGTGTGATCAAAGGCACGCTGCCCGCCGATCTCTTCGATACCGGCCCCTATGCCGCGTCGAAATCAATCCAATAACAGGGAGCAGACACCGTGACAACACCCATTCCATCGACCATGAAGGCGCTCGTGCTGAACGAGCACGGCGACCTCGATCAACTTCACGTGGTGACCGACAAACCCGTGCCGAAGGCAACGCCCGGACACGTGGTGATCCGCGTGCGTGCGTCGTCGTTCAACTACCACGATGTGTTCACCGTGAAGGGCATGCCGGGCATCAAGGTGCCGTTTCCAGTCGTGATCGGGCTCGACATGGCAGGCGACATCGCGGAGTTGGGCGAGGGCGTGGAAGGGTGGAAGACCGGAGACCGTGTGCTCGTGAATCCGCTGTATCCCGAGAAAGGCTTGATGGGCGAAATGCTGGATGGCGGCATGGCGCAATACTGCCTGGTGTTGGCCGGGCAGTTGATTCCGTTACCCGATGCCGTGAGCTACGACGCCGCGTCCGCGTTGCCCGTGGCGTACGGCACGGCGCACCGCATGCTGGTCACGCACAAGACGGTGAAGGCGGGCGACCGCGTGTTGATTCTCGGCGCGAGCGGTGGAGTAGGGACGGCGTCCATTCTTATCGCGAAACAACTGGGCGCCGAGGTGATCGCGTGTGCTGGCAGCGACGAGAAGTGCGAGCAACTGAAAGCACTCGGCGCCGATCATACGGTGAACTACAAGACTACGGACTTCTCGAAGTGGGCGATCGGTGAGTACGGCAAGCCACAACGCCGGACTTACGAGGGCGGCGTGGACGTCGCGGTGAATTTCACGGGCGGCGACACCTGGGTCCCATCCCTGAAGTGCCTCAAGCGCGGCGGCACGCTGCTGGTGTGCGGCGCAACGGCCGGCCACGCGCCCGCCGAAGACCTTCGATACATCTGGAGCTTCGAGCTGAAGATCATCGGCTCGAACAGTTTCTACGATGAAAACCTGCGCGCGCTGCTCGACCAGATCGCGGCGGGAGAACTGGCGCCGGCCATCGACCGGACGCTGCCGCTGGAACAAGCGGCCGAAGGACTGCGCCTGATTCGGGACCGCGAAGTGCTGGGCAAGGTCGTGGTCAATCCCTGAATGGTTTGATGAGAAAAGCTGAGGAAAACATCATGAGCGAAGCAACATTGCCGAGCGCGCAAGATATTGAGGCGCGTTTGCGGCGGGGCCCTTTTCACGAATGGCTGGGGTTGAAAGTGGTATCGGTGAGTGATGGCGAGATCGAATTGCGCGCCGCGTGGCGCGAAGAATGGGTCGTGAATCCGGACAAGGGCTACACGCACGGCGGCATCCTTGCCGCGCTCGTGGATCTGGCGGCGGATTGGGCGCTGGTATCGAAGACCGGACGGGGCGTGCCGACCATCGACCTGCGCGTGGACTATCATCGTGCCGCGTTCCAAGGCGACCTGACCGTGAAGGGCAAGGTGATCAAGTTCGGCTCGCAGGTGTCCGTGTCCGAAGCACAGGTCTTCGACAAGAACGGCAAGCTCGTCGCCAGCGGACGCGGCGCCTATTCAACGGCGGCGGCAACCCCAACCCCCTGATGCTCAAGCTCGACCATCTCGTCATCAACACGCGTTTCGATACTGACGCTGCTCAGCGCACCTTCGAGCAACTCGGCTTCACGGTTGCGCCGCGCGGGTATCACACGCTCGGGTCGATCAATCACGCGATCGTGTTCGATGACCACTACCTTGAGCTCATCGGCTTGCCTGCCGATGGCAAGACCGTGCGCGAGGAGATTGTGTCGAGCCCGCTGGGACCCGATGGTCTCGTGTTCCGCATCGACGATCCGGCAGTGACTTTCGATACGCTGTGTCACGCCGGTTTCCGTGCGACGCCGCCGCAGACGTTCTCGCGGCCGGTCGAGGTGGACGGCGAGCCGCCCGCCGACGCGCGCTTCACCACCGTGCGGCTGAAGCCAGGCGAGCTTGATGGAGGCCGTGTCTATTTTTGCCAGCACCTGACGCCCGAGCTGGTTTTCCGCAGCGAGTGGCAGAGCCATCCGAATGGCGCGGTGGGTTTGAGCGCGCTGCATCTGATCGATGTTGCGCCCGAACCGTATGTGCAGCTCGGCGAGATCGAGTCGCGTTTCGAACTGGTGTACTGGACGCGGGCGGATTTCGACGCGCGGTTTGGCGCGACTGCGCATTGGATTGCCGCGCGCGGACCGCGTTATGCCGCGATCACCGTGCGCACGCCAGACTGGCGCGCGTTGGGTGAGCGCGCGGCCGCCGCAGGTTTTCCTGCATCCATCGAGCTGAAAAGAGCGCTCGTTGCACTCCCTCGCTTTGATACCTTGCTGGAATTCATACCATGATTTTCCCGACGAATCTCGGCGCGCTGATTGCGCGCGGCGAGGGTGGCGATCGAGGCGCTGACACACTAGCGATCATTGGCCTTGACGATGGTTTCAACGAGCGTCAATACACCTTCGCTGAACTCGATGCGCTTGCCGACGCAGTGGCTTATATGCTCGCCGGTCGTTATGCGCGAGGCGAGCGCATAGCATTGCTCGCAGCGAATTCGGCGGACTATGTCGCAACTATGCTGGGCATCATGCGCGCAGGGCTGGTCGCCGTGCCGGTCAACTATAAATTTCCACGCGCGCTGATTGCGGACGTGATCGCCGATAGCGGGGCGCGTCTCGTCTTCACAGATTCCCGGCGTTTCGCGGACGCCCCTGTCACGCTGCCGCGTGTGGTGTTCGATGGTCGGGAACAGGGGATCGGCGCGCACGCATTCCGGTCGTTTATCGCGCCAGAAAAATCGCAGGGCCTGAGCTTCGAGCCTGTGGTTCCGCACGAAAAGGAAGCGGCGTTGGTCCTCTATACATCGGGTTCCACGGGACGGCCGAAGGGTGTTGTGCTCTCGCACGCGAGTCATCTCTGGGTGGTTGAAACGCGCTTAGAAGCGCAGCCGCTGGGCGGTGAACGCGTGTTGATTGCCGCGCCGCTTTATCACATGAACGCGCTCGCGCTGGTGTTTTTTGCGTTGGCCGCACGCGCCACGACCGTGTTGATGCCGGCATTCAACGCCCGCAATTACATTCGCGCTATCGATACTTACCGCTGCACATGGCTCACTTCCGTGCCACCGATGATCGCGATGATGATGCAGGAGCATGAACTGCTCGCGCGTACGGATTTGTCATCGGTGCGTTATGTGCGGATGGGCTCGGCGCCCGTCAGTGCCGCGTTGCTCGAGCGGACACATGCGCTGCTGCCGAACGCGAAGGTCATCAACGCGTACGGCACGACCGAGGGCGGCCCGGTCGTGTTCGGACCGCACCCCGCGGGCTTGCCCACACCGGCGCATGCGATCGGCGCGGCCCACCGCCAAGTACAACTTCGTCTCGTCGATACAAACGGCGAGCTCTCGAGCGAAGGTGAACTGGAGATGCGCAGTCCGGGCCTGATGAATGGATATCACAACCGCCCGGATCTGACGACGCCGATCACGCCGGACGGTTTTTATCGCACCGGCGATGTATTTCGCCGCGACGAAAACGGCTTTTACACTTTCATTGGACGACGTGACGACATGTTCGTTTCCGGTGGCGAAAACATCTTCCCGGGTGACGTGGAAAAGATGCTCGAGCGGCATCCATCGATCCAGCAAGCCAGCGTGATTCCTGTCGACGATGCCATCAAGGGTACAAAGCCCGTAGCCTTTGTCGTGCTGAAGCAGGGGGCGCAATTGAGCGCGGAGGAGGTGAAAGCGTTCGCGCTGGAACACGCGCCGGCCTATCAGCATCCGCGGCAAGTCTGGTTCGTCGATGCGTTCCCGCTCGCGTCGACCAACAAGATCGACCGGGCGGTTTTAAAGCGCGAAGCGGCAAAGCGGCTGGCAGATGAAGGACATCATGAAAAGGCCTGAGCGACGCTGACTATCAAGTTATATCATTGGGTTTGATATATTTAAAAACGGACGATATAGGTGCTGCCAGCCGAGCGCGCGCTGCTCGGCATGATGGCCGAAGGCATGGTGTCCGACTTCCATGGCCAACCAGCGCGAGCGCAACTAGGGATCTTGCTCGGGCTGCCCAAGGCGCCGCCAATGAATACGCCCGCGCATTCGTTGCGCCGGCTTCAGGCCGACAACATTGTGACCAAGCTCGCGCATGGCGAATATCGCTTCGAGGATGAAGCGTTCGCGCA
>DASYLW010000166.1:0-4146 GCA_036009385.1 Caballeronia sp. | reverse complement strand
ACGCAACGCATACAGCGCAGGGAGAAGACGCAATCGCGCCGCTGCTCGACGCCATCGCCCGTCAGGATGTCAACGCTCTGGTCGCGCTGACGCTTGTCACGGCTTCGATGGCTTCGCCCGACTTCGCTACGACGGCTCCGGTCGCTCCAGCATCCGCGACAGCAATCGCCGAGCAGCAGGCGGCCCAACTGACGCATGCGCTGATCGCGCGGCTGCGGATCGGCCGCATCGACTTGCCTTCGACCGTCGCACGCGAACGCACGTCCTTGCTCGTTCTCGCCTAAGGCCACCGCGGCCCATTGGCGGAAAAACGCCCGCGCGGGGCCGCCAGCCAAGCCGCAAACGAATTCTTTCACTTGAACCGTCTCGTGTATCCTCAAAACTGGTGTCTGGAACGTCCAGCCACCTCCATCAAGGATCCACAATGGCTTTCAACAATCGGGCCGCGACAGTCGCGGCAGGGTCGCGGAGCATGTTGACCAGCGGCCTCCCGCCTGTTGGTTTTCGCTTAAACGGTACCGTCAAGTGAACGAGCCACAACGCTTTACCGTACGGCATACAAGCATCTACCGGTATTCGGAACCGGTGGATTTCGGCGAGCATCGAATGATGTTCCGGCCGAGGTCCAGCCACGATCTGCGCCTCGTCACGATGCAATTGAAGATCACGCCGGAACCGGCGCGCTTGCGCTGGCTGCACGACATCTTCGACAACTCGGTGGCTGTCGCCACGTTCGATAGCCAGGCAACGGAGCTGACGTTCGAAAGCGAAGTCAAGCTCGAGCACTTTGAAACCCCGCAGCCGGACTACGCGCTCGAGCGCTACGCCGCCACGTTTCCATTTGCATACACGAACGAGGAAGCGTCGGACCTGGTCAACGCGCGCAATCGGCCGGAACCGGACGGCGATGTCGATGCCTGGGCAAAACGATTCGTCACGCCCGGTGAACCCATGGGCACAATGGCGCTTTTGCGCAAGATCAACCAGGCGATCAACGACGACTTCAAGTACGTCCGCCGCACGGAAAAAGGCGTGAATCGTCCCGCCGATACCCTGCGCCTGCGCACCGGCAGTTGCCGGGATTTCGCGGTGTTCATGATGGACGCGGTGCGCTCGCTGGGTCTGGCCGCGCGTTTTGTCAGCGGCTACATCTTCGTGCCTGAAGTCAACGCGACGCGCGGCGGCGGAGCCACGCATGCATGGCTACAAATTTATCTTCCCGGTGCCGGCTGGGTCGACTTCGACCCGACGAACAGCATAATTGGCAACCGTCATCTCATCCGCGTCGCGGTTGCATGGGACCACCATCAGGCCCTCCCGCTATGGGGAACCTGGAACGGCGAGCCCGGCTCGTTCCGCGGCCTCGATGTCGAGGTCAGCGTGACCGAGAACCGCTGATATCCTCTTCCATAGAAAGGCCACTCCCATGAAACTTCGCGTTGGTTACGAGCTGGTCTACGAGTGTCGGCAACCGACACCCATGCTTCTCATGCTGAACACGCATTTCTCGTTCGCCCCCCACGTCTTGCTCGCCGATCTGCTGGTCGTTGATCCGCCGGTGCCGATCTCGCAATATCGCGATGGCTTCGGCAACCTGTGCAGCCGGATTGTTGCACCCGAAGGCCAGATAGCGCTGTCGACGTCGGCGTTGCTCGAAGTGCCGGCGGAATTTGAAAAGCCCGGCCCGGACGGCGAACAGCATCCCGTTGAAAACCTGCCGAACGAATGCCTGGTATTCCTGCTCGGCAGCCGATACTGCGAAACGGACCTGCTTTCAGACTTCGCGTGGAAAACGTTTGGCAATACGCCGCTGGGACGCCCGCGAGTGCAGGCTATCTGTGATTTCGTGCATAACCATATTGTGTTCAACTACGCGCATGCGCGGCCGACCAAGACGGCGTGGGAAGCGTATAACGAGCGCCAGGGTGTATGCCGCGACTTCGCGCATCTGGCTGTCACGTTGTGTCGCGCGATGAATATTCCGGCGCGCTACTGCACGGGGTATATCAGCGACGCCGGTATGCCACCGCCCTATACCGCCATGGATTTCGCGGCGTGGTTCGAGGCTTTTATCGGCGGAAGCTGGCAGACCTTCGATGCACGCAACAACGTGCCGCGAATGGGCCGCGTGCTGATGGCGCGAGGCCGCGACGCCGCCGATGTCGCCATCAGCAATACCTTCGGACCCACCACGCTGCTCAAATTCGATGTGGTTTGCAAGGCCGAGTAACGAGCTTGTTTAGTCTGGATATCTAACTGATATTATGCCGCGACGAACGGGTTGATGTCACCGCGTGGGGCACCCATTCCACCCCGTCTTGCAGCACATTCGCATCCGGGGGATAATTCGCGCTGAATATTGCGGGCGGTGAAGCAGATTCCACCGCACCGAAAACGACTCCTCCCTTACCTGTCCAGTCTCCAGAACACGCGCGAGCCATTGAGTTTCAATGGCTTTTTTTCTGGCCTGGACCGATCGGCTTACGCCATCATCACCTTCCATTGCCGTGAACTTCGACGACTACTGCCAGCAAAAAGCCGCGCCCGATGGCTCCAGCACGTACTACGCCCTGCGTCGTGCGCCCTCGGCCAGTCGCCCGCTCCTGACCGCGTTTTACGCATTGCGCCGGGAGCTGGAAGACACCGTCAAGGAAACGAGCGACCCTACCATTGGCCGCACCAAACACGCGTGGTGGCAAAAAGAATTGGCCAGCCTGTTCGGCGGCGAACCCGCCCATCCGGTGACGAAGGCGATTGCCGCGCATCAGGCAAACACCCGGGTTCTCGACGAGCAAGGGCGCGAATCCATCGACAATCTGGCCGATGGCTTCAGCATGGACCTCGATCAGGCCCGCTATCTCGACTGGCCGGGTCTGCGACGTTACCTGGACAACGTCGGCGGCGCGTTTGCGTTGATCATTGCGCGCGCGAGCGCGCGCCGTCCTGATGACGCACCGGGCTGGGCCAACTCGCTTGGTACGGCGCTGATGCTCGCGGAGCGCATCGCGGAAATCGGTGACGACGCGCGTCACGGCCGCATCTATATCCCTATCGACGAGATGCAGCGCTTCAATGTCACGGCTGCCGATTTCATCAACCGCAAATACAGCGACGCGTTCATCGAACTCATGCGCTTCCAGACCGGCCGCGCGAGGGAAGCGCTCAAGCAGTCACTAGCCGCCATCCCTTCGGACGAGCGCGCGACACAGCGCGTGCTGCGTACGCAAGCGGCGTTGTCGCTGGCTCTGCTCGAAGAGATAGAACGCGAAAACTTCCAGGTGCTTCATCAGCGGATTGCGCTGACACCTATCCGCAAACTGTGGATCAGTTGGCGCGTTCGATAAGCTTGCCTGGTTTCTTGACGAGCCATGCCTCAAGCCCGTAGTAAAGGCAACGTCTCGAATTTCTGCCCGAGCACTGCGGCGCAATTCATGCCCCACCACGGCCCCAGCACAGTCGCGTACATCTGCCTGAAGTCCACGCCGACCGGCAAATTGCCATTCCCATCCAGCCGCGCCAATTCCGGCGCGACACCATGAAGCCCACCATTCACGCGCCCGCCCATCACGAAATGCGGCGCGACCGTGCCGTGATCCGTCCCGTTGCTCTGGTTCTGACGCGGCCGCCGGCCAAACTCGGCATAGGTCATGATGAGCGTCTCGTTCCATCGGCCCAGTTCGACCAGCGCCGAGCGCATCGCCACCATTCCCTCCGATAACTGCTTGAGCAACGCCGCCTGCTGACCCGGCTGGTTCTGATGTGTATCGAAACCATTGAGCGTCAGGCGGATCACCGCCACGCCCTGCCCGGTTTGCGGCACACCGAAAGGGGTATTGGTCGCGGCGAGCACTTGCATGGCGGTCTTGATCGATGTCCCGAACGCACCGCCCGGAAATTGCGTCTTGAGTGCGAACTGGCCAGCACGCGGTCGCAGCCGGTCGGCCGCCTTCACGATCTCGTTTTCCACATCCAGGATATGCGCGAGCGCGGGATTGCGTTCCTTCAGCGACACCGGCGTCGCAAGCCGCGCCTGCTTCTCGAACTGCGCGGGATTCACGAGCGCAACGGCACGTGCGCCGTTCGCGAGCGGTCCCATTTCCGCGCTGCCGATCACCACGGCATCGGCAGCAAATCCTGCCGGCACGG
>DASYLW010000165.1:0-6888 GCA_036009385.1 Caballeronia sp. | reverse complement strand
GACAAATACCGCACCTTGCACGTGCCGCACAATCCGGCCCGGCACGAGGTTTCAATCGCCACACCCGCCTCCTCCAGCGCGTCGGCAATGCTCTGGTCACCTGACACCGGAATCTGCCGTCCCGTGCTGGCAATCTTCACGATGAACTCGCCGACAGCCGCCGCAACGGTCTCACTCACGGCCCGTTCCGGCGCCTTGAAATGTTCAGAGTGAACGGTTCCGGACGTCCAGTGCTCAGTCGCCGCAGCGCAGGCTTTCATGAACCCGCCGGGGCCGCAGTAATAGACATGCACTCCAGGCGCTGTCTCGCTCAACAAGCGCTTTAAATCAAGTCCCTTCGACGGGTCGCCGTTATCGAAGTGAAATTGCAGCTTGCCACTGGCATGCAGCGGCGCAAGCTCGGCCGCGAATGCCGTACAGCTTTCATCCCTCGCGCAGTAGTGCATCTCATAGTCGATGCCCACTTCCTCGAGCCGATGCGCCATCGATTTCAAGGGCGTCACGCCGATACCGCCAGCCAACAGAATGACCTTGCTGGCATCGGCGGCAAGTTCGAAGTTATTGCGCGGATAACTGATGCGCACCTTGTCCTGCACGCGCAATGTGCCGTGCAACGCTTTCGAGCCGCCCCGTCCCGCTTCGTCGCGCAAGACCGCAATCACATAGCGATGACGTTCCTTCGGCGAATTGCTTAGGGAGTACTGACGGACGCAACCATCGTTCAAATGGACATCGATGTGCGCGCCCGCGGTGAAAGCGGGTAGCGCTTCGCCCGACGGATCGACGAACTCGTACGAGTTGATGCCTTTACCTTCGAAGCGGATCTGGCGCACCATCAACTCGAGTGTGCGAGCGTCCGCCGGTTTGTCTGAACTTGCCATTACTTTTCCTTGCACGACCTGGCCTGCAGGTCTTCATAAGGCCGAGCAACTCGCATTGCCCAGCCCTTTGCGATGATCCATTCAACCCTTGACCGACGCCTCGAGCGCATCTAATTTTTCGTGCACAAATGCCGCCCGCTCCTCGCCCTTCAACGTCTCGCTTTCCGTCAGTATCGCGACGATGCGCCTGGTCACATTGCGGCGATTCGCCACCTCCTGTTCGACAGTCTCGCCTTCCGGGATATCGAACACATTGCCCGAGCAATAACTATTCGGCGCGCCCGCGTTGGCACGGAACCACTCAGCAAAGTTATCCGCCGACGCGGCCGGGTTCGTACCCCGTACCGCATCACGCAGCATCTTGCGGAACAGGAACAAGCCGGCGTCGAACTTTGTCGGATTCTCCAGCGCATGCACCGCGATCGGCCGCTGGCTGATGATGGCTTCGTAGTCGCCGGGCGCGTACTGAGCGTCCTTATAGTTCTCGCGCTCGCGATGGTTCGGCGGGATGGGCGGCAAGTCTTCCAGCTTGTATTTGCCAAAGCGCTCAGGACGACGCATGGCTACCTGCCCTTCAAGGAAATCGATCGACTCGTAGCCGACCAGCGATTTATCGCAGATGCCGCGCGTATCAATGCCCGGCCCCATCACGCGCCAGCCGATCATCTTGCTGTTTTCATCGTCGACAGGAACCGTCCAGCGAATGATGTGGAAGCGGCTGAACAGCTTCTTCCTTGAACCATCTTCCGACGTGTAGGCGTGCAGGCTCAGATTGGGCAGGACCTGATGCTGGACGCGCACGAACAGCCTGTCTTTGTCGACCCGGCGAGCGCCCGCGCAGGCAAGACTTCGACCTTGCTGCACGGGCACGAAATGCATGTCGGGCGCGACTTCCATGGACTTCGCGCCGACTTCGTCGAAGGTCGTGCCCTGGTACTTGCCGTTCACCACGTTCTTGCCCGCATGAAGCGCGGTCGGATGATAGTTATCCGCGGCGTTGTCCTGCACTTGCAGCCAGTTGCAATGCTGGAAGTTGCTGTAGGCCACGAGTTCATCGCCGGGCGCGACGGTAAAGTCTCCCTCCCATTCCGGGAACGGCGGCTCCTTGTCGGGAGGCCCCATGTACGCAAACACCAGGCCATTGCGCTCCACGGCCTTGTACGCGCCCTGCTGGATCGAGCACGCATATTTCTCGGCTTCCTTTTCTTCGCCATTCGGAAATGGGACGTGAAGACAGGTGCCGTCCACGTCGAAGACCATGCCGTGATAGCAGCACTTGATGCCGTGCTCCTGGATCGCACCATATTCAAGCGATGCCCCACGATGCACGCAATGTGCGTGCAGCACGCCCACGCGACCACTGCCATCGCGAAACGCAACCAGCTCTTCGCACAAGATCTTCAGGAAGCGCGGGGTATCGGTGAGTTCGACCGACATGCAGACGGGATGCCAGAAAGCCCGCATGTATTCGCCCATTGGCGTGCCAGGCCCCGTCTCGGTCAATTCCGGATCGTGGCCCGGAACCTTGCTGGTGTAGTACCCGCCAAACGGAACAAGCTTCTTCTGCACCACGCCACCACCGGCGCTTTTCTGACCTTCTGCTTTGTCTGACTTGATATTCATGGGCATCCTCTGCTGGGTTTATCCATCGTGCCGAGCCGGGTTCTCGTCCGTCTCGATTGTCTTCGTTCGCTTCGTGCTTTAGATTCTGAACTCCGAACTCCGTATACAAAGATACAATTTGGAGTGCCGCGCTGTCTCTACAGGTAAACGCTTGGTCTTCTCCGCTTCCCGTTATCGGGTCAATCCGTTTGACGCTGTCCTGCGCCAGCCTGTAATCTGTTGAACTCAGTATCCAAACTTTTATCGAGAGCCATCATGGTCGCCAAACTTCTGAAGCTTCAGGCACGTACCGACTATGTCGATGAAGTCTATAAAGTGCTGCTCGACGCCATTAGCGAAGGGTCGCTCGCGCCGGGAACCCGCATCACGCAGGAAGAAATTGCCGACCAGCTTGCGGTCTCACGGTCTCCTGTCTTGCAGGCGCTGCGGCTGCTCAAGAAAGACGGGCTCGTGCAGGACGCGCCGGGGCGCGGTCTTCTTGTCACCCCGCTTGATCCCACCTGGATCGCCCATCTCTACGAGATCCGAGGCGCGCTCGATTCGCTTGCCGCGAGTCTTGCGGCACAACGCGGCGCGAAGCTCGATAAAGCGCTGATCACGCAAGGCCGCCGCGCATCGAAAGGCGACGACGTGAAAGCCATGATCGACACAGACTGGGCTTTCCATTCCGCCATCTACCTTGCATCGGGCAATCCGTTGATCGCGCAAACCGCGCATCTTCACTGGGTTCATCTGCGGCGCGTGATGGGCGCCGTGCTGCAATCGTCGGCTCAACGCAAATCCATCTGGGACGAGCACGCGGCGATTGCCGAGGCTATCGCGGCAGGCGACGCACGCCGTGCCGCGGAACTCACCGACCTCCACACCAGCCGCGCCCGTGAGAACCTGGTGCGGCGGCTGGGGGAAGTGCTGAGTGAAGAAGTCGAAGACGCGGCGCATCAGTCTTGAACAAGCTTCTTAAGCGCGCGTCTGCACGCCGCCTTCCATTACGCGCTCAGTGTCCTTCATCGCTTCGCGCTTGCGGCTGTTCACGAGTTTTGCGGGCACGGTGAACACGAGCACGCTGCCAATGACCAAGCTCGCTGCAAGCCCCAACACGCCGTTTCCTGTCGATCCCGTCGCGGTCTGGATCAGCCCGATCACATAGGGGCTGACCACGCCCGAGACGCTGCCTACAGAGTTGGCAACGGCGAGCCCGGCTGCCGCCGCCGCACCGCCGAGGATAGCCGGGGGCAAGACCCAGAACTGCGAGATGGTTGTCATCACACCCATCGTGCCGACGGTCAGTGCAAGCATTGCAATCGGCGTGGAATGCGCATACGAAACGCTGAAGTACAAACCCACTGCGCCAACCATTCCCGGCAGCGCGAGGTGCCAGCGGCGCTCGCCGCGCGCGTCCGAACTGTGACTGACGAGCACCATGGCGATGGCCGCTGCAGCATACGGAATCGCGCTTAGCAAACCGATGTCCAGCGGATCGGCCACGCCGCTCGCCTTGATCAGTGTGGGTAGCCAGAAGCTCACGCCGTAGAGGCCCATCGTGAAGAAAAAATAGATCAGGCTGAGCAGCAAGACCTTCGGGTGCATGAGGCCATCTTTCACGGAATGCAGCACGTGCGCCGACCGTTCCTCGACCAATGCCCCTTCAAGGAAGGCTCGCTGTGGTGCGGAGAGCCACTTCGCGTCGCTGACTTTGTCGTCGAGATAGACCAGCGCGATCAGGCCGAGGATCGCAGTCGGAATGCCTTCGAGCACGAAGAGCCATTGCCATCCGGCGAGCCCATGCGCGCCGCCCATGTGGTTCATGATCCATCCGGACAGCGGACCGCCGACCACTCCCGACATGGGGATACCGGTCATGAACAGCGCCGTCACCTTGCTGCGTCGCGACGATGGGAACCAGTAGGTGAGATAGAACAGGATTGCCGGGATGAAACCCGCTTCCGCCACACCAAGCAGGAAGCGCATGATGTAGAAACTGGTTGGCGTGGTGACGAACATCATGCCGGCGGAGATGATGCCCCACGTGATCATGATCCGCGCGATCCAGCGCCGGGCGCCGACCTTCAACAAGAGCAGGTTGCTGGGTACTTCGAACAACAGGTAACCGACGAAGAACACGCCTGCGCCCGCACCATAGACGGCATCGCTGAAATTCAGGTCCTTGAGCATTTGCAACTTGGCAAACGCCACGTTTATGCGGTCCAGATAAGCGCACAAATAACACAGGAACAGGAACGGCAATAGTCGCCACGTAATCTTGGAAAACGTGGACGCTTCGTCGCGTTTGCTGAATGCGGCCGGACTAGCGGGATTCATGTCTTGTCTCCTGGGGGTTGGATAAACGCGGGACGCCGGCCTTCTCTTGACGGTGGCTGTGTCGTCCCTGCTTGAAGTTGTACATGACGTGGTACATGAAGCAATACGCTGCGTGCGCTGCGTTCAACGCATGGCGTGATCAGTCGAGCATGTCGGGCTGCGTGGCAACGAGGTCGTTCCAGATAGTCTGGAAATGCAGCCAGCCAATGTATTCACTACCCACATGCTCGCGGCTATAGCGAGCCCGTTCCGGCGTAACGAGCCTCGGCGTGATGCCGGTTGCATCAATCATTAGTTGCTGCTGGCAGCAGCGTTCCAGCGCAATAAACCAGAACGCCGCGGACTCTATGCTGTGACGGCTCGCGGTAAGCAAACCGTGATTCTGGTGAATGGCAGCCTTTACGCCCTTGAACGCATTCGCGACTTTGTGGCCCGCCTTTACTTCGACCGCGACCTGTCCGGCTTCATCGCCGATCACCACATGGTCTTCGAAAAATGCAGCGGCATCCTGCGTGATCGGCTCGAGTTTTTTGCCAAGCGCGGCGAACGCCGTGCCATACACAGTGTGCGCATGGCACATCGCCACAATGTCCTGATGCATTTCGTGAACGGCAGCATGCAACACGAAACCGGCCCGATTGATCGCATGATTGCCTTCGACCACGCGGCCTTCGTGATCCGCGCAAATCAGGTTCGATACCTTCACTTGCGAGAAGTGAATGGCCATCGGATTCGTCCAATACAAGCCGGGGTTTTCCGGATCGCGCACAGTCAGGTGACCGGCGAAACCGTAGTCGAACCCCTGTTGCGCGAACGCCCTGCACGCTCCGGCCAAGCGTTCTTTCAAGTGCTGCCGCTGCGCTGCGGGATTCGCGAACGTCGGCAATTCCGGGAAGATCAGTCCTTCCTGGTCCGGCTGATAAATCGATACCTTTCCATCCTTCACCAGCTTTCCTGCTGCGTCGGAACGCGCTTCCATGACAGCCGCCATTTGGGTTATCTCCTGTAGAACAAGTGGGATTGTTTTCAGGACTTCATGGTCGTCCGCGCGACACTTATTGACAAACGATGACTGTTCATAGAAAGATGAACAGGATTCATGCATCGGCGAAAAACATTTCAACGGAGACGGCACGCGCATGCGGCGAATACCGAATTTCGTGCTGCTGCGCGCGTTTGAAGCGGCTGCGCGGCTTGAAAGCTTCACGCTGGCGGCGGAGGAACTGCACTTGTCGCAATCCGCGATCAGTCATCAAGTCAAGGAACTGGAGGCGTATTTCGGCCTGCCCTTATTTCATCGACGCAATCGGCGCGTCGAAACCACGGCTGAAGGCAGAAGGCTTTTCGACAGCCTCGGGCGCGTATTCGATGTGATCGAGGCCGCGTGCAGCGAGGTCGCTTTATCGCCGCAGGCACAGGTGCTGGCGGTTCATTGCGCGCCGAGTCTCGCGGTGAAATGGCTGGGTCCGCGTCTGCCTAAATTCATGCAGGCACATCCCGGCATCACGATCCGGCTTTCATCGGGCGCGGAGCCGATCGACCTTACGCGAGTGCATGAAGTCGATATCGCCATCTCTTACGGCATGGCGGTGGAACGTCCGGGACTGCATGTGTATCCGCTCGGCGCGGAGCGGATCGTACCAATGTGCTCGCCCGGCATGTTGCGCGAAGGGGTGTCTCTCGAGCAGCAGATCATCGACTTCACGCTCATCGATTCACAACTCAGTCGCGTGACATGGCGCGACTGGTTCACGCTGAACGGACTGGCGTTCCCCAACAAGCCGCGCCCCTCGTTTGATCGCGGCGCACTGGCAATATCGGCCGCGGTCGACGGCATGGGTATCGCGCTCGAAACCACGCGTCTCGCGGAACGCGAATTCGCGCGTGGCGAACTGATCGAGTTCGGTGAAGGGCACTTCAAACCCTTCATGCGCGAGACGCACTTCCTGTCGTACCGGACGAACGAACGCAACCTGGACAAGGTAAAGCTGTTCAGGCTCTGGCTCGCCGACATAGCGGGAATGACCGCGCAGTGGCAAGCCGACGCGGCGCTGTAAGCGGCTCT
>DASYLW010000164.1:0-4225 GCA_036009385.1 Caballeronia sp. | reverse complement strand
GAATGTTATGGCTTTCAAAAAACCAAGGGCAACATGACCGTTGAGGCTTGTGTCGTGCCGTCTCCCGGCCAGATGTTTAAAGGCGCTGTTCGCGTGACGACGATTCGTGACGCGAAGACGATAGAGCGAGTGACGGGACGTGGCTGTGGTCGCCCTGTGCGCGACGCTGACGCCGCATTGGCAATGGCAGAAACCGCCGCCAGACAAATGATCGGTGCCTGAGCGCTTACACGCCCGACCGCTGCAACCAAGCGTTTCGATTGCTAATGGGGGCAGTGAGCTCCATTTCCTTGCAAAATCCAGTTGCTCCACACGTTCGATCAACGCCTGGGTGAAGACGCGGATTTTAGCGGGCTGATGGCGCCTGCTCGGGTAGGCAATATTGGCGGTGAGAGGGGTAGTTGCCAGTCTTCGAGCAGGGGCACTTAGTTTAGACGGCCGGTAACAATATCGTCATGAACAATGTACAGCGGCTGAATCACTATATCCATGCCGGCATACCACGACGCGCAGAACCGCCTGTCCCTCGTTCGAATCCAGTGCGTTCGTGATCGGGATATCGCGGGTCCGCGACGAAGATCGCCGCAAGTGAACGCGCGGTATTGGGGAAATAAGCGGGGCAATAAGCGCATTGATCATCCGGCTCGTGCAGCCACTAACGGTTCCGGAGTACGATAGACAGCGCTTAACTGAATTCCCGGAAACGCCTCATTCCTGCCTGACCCCTTTCTCCACCAGTCCGAAAGAGTCCAACCGAGTCCAAACATGAGCCAGACAATCTACGATATTCCCGTGAACTCCATCGACGGCGCAGCGCTTACGCTTGAGCCGTTCAAGGGCAAGGTCTTGTTGATCGTGAACGTGGCATCCAAGTGCGGGCTCACGCCGCAATACGAAGCACTGGAAAAACTCTATGAAGACAAACGGGCTGAGGGCCTGGAGGTGCTGGGTTTTCCGGCGAACAACTTCAAGGGGCAGGAGCCAGGAACCGACGCCGAGATCGCGGAATTCTGCAGCTCGACCTACGACGTGAAATTCCCGATGTTCTCAAAGATATCCGTGGTCGGTGCCGACCAGCATCCGCTGTACCGGGCGCTGACCGGCACGCAGCCGGATACCACCGGTGACGGCCCGTTTCGCGAGCGGCTCAAAGGCTACGGCATTGAACCTAACCTTGCGCCTGACGTGCTGTGGAACTTCGAGAAATTCGTGATTGGCAGGGATGGGCGCGTGGTGGACCGTTTCTCGCCGGATGTGACGGCAGATGATCCGCGCCTGCTTGCGGCTATTCAAACTGCACTGTCGGACTAAGCTAAGCAGTGGTTCAGCAATACCGCTGCGGCTGCGCGGTGCGACCGCCGGCAGGACTGGCGATCACACCGCACAGTGACTTACATTGAGTCCATACGCAACAAGCGTGACCATCACTCGTATTCTCTGTAAGCGCGAATAGCGCTTGACGTTGCTTGGTCACGTAAGAAAATTCCAGTTCGCATAACACCGGCTTGCATCGTCATCAAAGCGCTCCTGCCATCGCAAGGAGCGCTCAACTTCGCTTAAGCGGTTGCGGCTGCAACCGATCTGCCAACCATCAGGTAATGAACCAGCGCGATGACAGGGAATACGCTCGCAACCATGGCGGTCAACGTCCATCCACCATGGTCATACAAGCTGCTGGCGAGCGCTGACCCAATCGCGCCGCCAATAAAGATGCTGGTCATATAAAGCGCATTCAACCGATTACGGCTGGCCGCATGCAACGCATAGATCTCACGCTGGCCGAGCACCATGCTCATCTGCACCGCGAAGTCCAGCACGATACCGGTCGCGACGAGTCCGCCCACGCCCCACGCCGGACGAATCAGTGCCGGGGTGAACGCGAGCGCCCCGACCACTAGGGCTATCAACGTAGCGCGGACCGAATGCCCGGCATCGGCAAGCCGCCCTGCCACGGGCGCGGACGTGGCGCCTATCGCGCCGACCAGCGCGAACACGGCAATCGCATTCTGTGACAAGCCGTAATGGCGCGTCAGCTCGATCGGCACCGCGGTCCAGAAGAGGCTGAACGCGGCAAACATCAACCCTTGATACAACGCGCGATGACGCAGCACCGGCAAGGTCACAACCAGCTCGCCAAGCGAATGAATCAGCTGAAAGTAGGTCGCCTGATGCGAGGGCTGGCGGCGCGGGATTGTCAACGCCAGGACCGTCGTTACGATGGCCATCAACACGGCCGCCGAGCCGAATACTGTACGCCAGCCAAAATGACCGGCCACCACGCTCGAGATCGGACGCGACAACAAGATGCCAAGCAGAAGCCCGCTCATGATGTTGCCGACCACGCGGCCGCGGGATTCGTCCGGTGCAAGATGGGCGGCCAGAGGGATCAGGATCTGCACCGCGACCGAACTGAAACCGACCAGCAACGACACCGCCAGGAACGCGCTCGGCTGGCGCGTGACCGATGCCAGCGCGAGACTGAAGATCGAGACAATGGCTGTTGTGATCATCAGCTTGCGGTTCTCCAGCAGATCGCCGAGCGGAACCAGGAAGAACAGCCCGAATGCATAGCCGATCTGCGTAAGCGAGACGATCAGGCTCGCCATGCCGCCGGACATATGAATGTCCGGCGCGATGAGCTCGGTGATCGGTTGCGCATAGTAGAGGTTGGCGACAATCGCGCCGCAGCAGAACGCGAACAGCGCGGTCATGCCCTGGGTTAGCTTGACTGTGCCGCCGTTCCGGCCGGTAGCAGGTGCGTCTGGCGTCATGTGACAGATCCTTCAGTAGTCGAAACTGTTTTTAATGTTCGATGTTTAGCAAGCGGTTTTCGAGCGGCACGTGAACAGTCGGTTCAACGATCCGCCGACAATAACCCCGCGCGGCTTCACTGACGTGTTCATGCCGTGCTCCGTCCGAGCGCTGCCCGCAGCGCGCCGGCGAATACCGCTGGCGGTTGCGCGCCGCTGATCGCTTCGCCCGCGATGAACACAGTCGGCACCGAACGAACGCCTTGCTGTTGAGTCAGCCGCTGCGCCGCGAGCACCGTTGCAAGACCTCGGTCTTGCAAAAGGTACTCCTCTGTCGCGGCAGCGTCGAAGCCAGCTTTCGCGGCCATATCAACCAGCGTACCGAGCACGCCGATATCGCGACCCTCCGAGAAGTACGCGGCGAATATCGACTGATAGAGCGCCTCGGTCTTATGTGGGGCGCCCATGCTCAACGCGTACTGCATCAACTGATGAGCGAGGCGTGTGTTCGGCGTCCTGCTGACCCGGTCGAAGTTGAATCGCGCGCCGGCAGCCAGACCCGTCGCAGCAACCTGCGCGTCCATCCCTTGCGAGCGTACCCAGCTGCCGAACTTGGCCGTGCGATATTCGTGCCGGTCCATTCCATCGACGGGCATCGTGGGGTTCAGTTCGAACGGCACGTACTCGATTGAAACGGGTACCGGCAGGTTGGCTGCGCGAATTCCCGAGGTGAGATTCAGGTGGCCGATCCGGCACCACGGACAAATAAAGTCGTAGTTGACAGAGATATCGATGGCTTGCACGGCGCGCTCCTGAGGAAGACCATGCACAGGATATAGATTGCAATTCGTGAGTAGAATACGTTCGCAGAGCAATCTCGCGTTGCGTGCCACGCAACGCTCGTACAGCGGAGCGTTCAAAGTGGACAAACTGGTCGCATTGACGACGTTGCTGGAAGTAGCCGAGGCCGGCGGCTTTTCCAAGGCCGCCCAGCGGTTAGGGATAGCCACTTCGTCGGTCACACGCCTGATGGATGCGCTCGAAGCGTCGCTTGGCACGGCGCTACTGACGCGCACCACGCGGAGAGTGAGCCTCACCGACGCCGGCACCGCTTACGTCGAACAGATCAGCAAGGTGCTGGACGATCTTGCTGAAGCCGACGACAGCATTTTCGACAGTGGCGCAGCGCCCGTTGGCGCGCTGCGTATCTCCGTGCCAACTGCCTATAGCCGGCTGTGCCTGGCGCCACACCTTGCCACCTTCCTGAACGAGTATCCCCGTGTGGTCCTCGACGTGGTGGTCGCCGATCACTATGTCGACCTGGCCGCAGAGCGTATTGATGTCGCGATTCGAATCGGCTTGCCCGCGCGCGATGAAAGCCTGGTCGTCAGGAAGCTGGCCGACAACAAGCGTTTTGTCGTGGCGAGCCATGAGTACCTGGCGCGGCACGGCACGCCTGCTGAACCGCAGGCGCT
>DASYLW010000163.1:0-4180 GCA_036009385.1 Caballeronia sp. | reverse complement strand
TTCGCCGCAGAATTTCTGGATCTGCTCGCGATTGAATCCACGCGATGCACCAAAGCTCCAGAAGCTGAATAACACGGCGATCAACAACGCCACGTCCGAGTTGCCAACAAAATGCAGCAGGTTATTGATGAACGTTTTTGGCGCGGAAAACAGATCGGCCCAACTGCCGATCAGCATGAGAATCACCGGCAGCAAAATACTGAATAGCGTAATGCCGAAACCCGGCAGTTCGCGCGTTTCGCCTTCCTTGCGCGAATCGACGAATTGCGACGCCAGCGGATTGTTCTCCGGCAACTTGATGTGCTTGTGAATCAGCAGCGCGAAAAGCGGACCGGCGACAATGGCGGTCGGAATACCGATGATCAATCCATACATGATCGTGCGGCCAATATCAGCGTGATACGCCTGCACGGCGAGCAGCGCGGCCGGATGCGGCGGAATCAAACCGTGGACCACGGAAAGTCCGGCGACCATGGGCAAGCCGATCAGCAATAACGATTTCTTCGTGCGTTTCGCGACGTTGAACGCAATGGGAATCAGCAGTACGAAGCCGACTTCAAAGAACACCGGCAAGCCGACGATGATCGCGACACACATCATGGCCCAGTGAATGTATTTTTCACCGAACCATCCAATCAGGGTATTTGCAATGCGTTCGGCGCCGCCCGATTCGGCCATCATCTTGCCGAGCATGGTGCCGAGACCTACGACAATCGCTATGTGTCCGAGCGTGTTGCCATTGCCGGTTTCGAAGGCCTTCACAATCTTGTCCATCGGCATGCCGACGGCCAGACCCAATAACAATGAAACGATGATCAATACAAGAAACGGGTAAACCTTGTAACGCGTGATGAGCAAAATCAGCAGAGCGATGGCAATAACCGCATATACCAATAGCATGCTGCCGTGAACGGGCTCCATAAGCGCCTCCTTCAATTGTTTGTGTTCTTTTGGGCTGCGGATGCGTCTGCCTTTGCCGCTGAAAAGCCAGGCGCACACGCAGTCGGCGAGTCATTGACACCGGATTTTACTTGCAGCGCCCGAAACCTGCGCAGTAAGCGTTCCCGAATGCGAAAAAGCCTTTGCGGCACGTTTGACACGTGCGCAGCAAAGGCTTTTGCTGAATGTCCTGCCTGAAGTGAGGCCGAAAGTAACGCGGGAATTTACGCTTTCACCGGCGCCAGAAGGCTCGCCGCGCGAGCAAGGCGCGTGACTTCTTCCCAGTTCTGCGCGGCCAACGCCGCTTTCGGCGTGAGCCACGATCCACCCACGCACACCACGTTCGGCAACGCCAGGAAGTTCGGCGCCGTTTCAGCGGTGATGCCGCCGGTCGGGCAAAACTTGAGGCCGGGGAACGGACCGTAGAGCGCTTGCAGCATGGAAACACCGCCTGCCTGTTGCGCCGGAAACAGCTTCACGATTTCATAACCGAGTTCCATCGCCTGGATGATGTCGGTGGGTGTCATCACGCCCGGCAGCAGGGGCAAGCCGGCATCGAGCGACGCTTGATGAATCTCCTTGGTCAATCCCGGCGATACGCCGAATTGCGCGCCCGCTTTCTTCGCCTGCGCGCAGTGCTCGGGCTTCGTGATCGTGCCCACGCCCACCACGATATCGCCGGCAAGATGACTCGCCCGTTCAATAGCCGCCAGCCCCGCCGCCGTGCGCAGCGTGATCTCGAGCACCTTGACGCCGCCCGCATGCAACGCGCGCGAGACGTTTTCGCCCTGTTCCACAGAATCGAATGCGAGGACCGGAATCACCGGACCCAGACGCACAATTTCGCTTACCGTTTTCATTTGACCGCTACTCCTGTTGTGTGTGCTGCATGTCCTGCATGCTCTACGGTGTCGCACGACGCGTTCTCGCCGACCATGGGACCGAATACCGATGCACCCAGTTCCGCCGGCATGGCCGCCGCGCGGAATACGCCGAACAGTTCGCGCCCGAAACCGACTTCGTTCGCCGCCTGATGTTTCGGCTGCTCGACTTCACGCGCGGACCATTCGTGCTCGTCAATCTCTACATCCAGCACGCCTTTATTTGCATCGATGACAATCATGTCGCCCGTGCGCACCTTGCCGATAGGACCGTGCAGCAACGCCTCAGGCGAAATGTGGATGACGGCGGGCACTTTGCCCGACGCGCCCGACATGCGGCCGTCCGTCACCAGCGCGACGTGGAAGCCTTGATCCTGCAATACGCCGAGAAGCGGCGTCAACCGGTGCAACTCCGGCATGCCGTTCGCGCGCGCGCCCTGGAAGCGCACGATAGCCACGAAATCCCGCTTCAGTTCGCCCTTGTCGAACGCTTCCTGTACTTGCTCTTGCGACTCGAAAACGATGGCCGGCGCTTTCACGTGCCGATGCGCCTCCGCCACCGCCGAGATCTTGATGACTCCGCGGCCAAGCTTGCCGTGCATCAGGCGCAATCCGCCATCGGGTGCGAACGGTTCCTTGTGGCTGCGCAGCACTTTTGTATCGTGACTTGTTTCGGAGCCATCGACCCATTGGAGCTTGCCATCGATCAGTTTCGGTTCGCGCGTGTAGTGCTTGAGCCCGTGGCCCGCGACCGTTTGCACGTCCTCGTGCAGGAAACCGCCTTCCAGCAAGTCACGCACCAGATACGCGATACCGCCCGCCGCGTGGAAGTGGTTCACGTCGGCCTTGCCGTTCGGATAGATCCGCGCGACGAGCGGCACGGCTTGCGAGAGTTCATCGAAGTCGTTCCAGTCGATCACGATGCCCGCCGCCCGCGCGATAGCGACCAGATGCAGCGTGTGGTTGGTCGAGCCGCCCGTTGCCAGCAACGCGACAATACCGTTGACGATCGATTTTTCATCGACGACATGCCCCACCGGCGTGTAGTGCCCACGTTGAACGGTCAGTTCCAGCACGCGCTTCGCCGCTTCGGCCGTAAGCGCGTCTCTTAGTGGCGTATGCGGGTGGATGAACGCGGAGCCGGGAAGGTGGAGGCCCATGACTTCCATCAGCATCTGGTTACTGTTCGCCGTGCCGTAGAACGTACACGTGCCGTGACCGTGATACGCGGCGGCTTCGGCTTCGAGCAACGCGTCGCGGTCGCACGCGCCGGTCGCGAACTGCTGGCGGACTTTGGCTTTGTCGTCGTTGGTCAGGCCGCTCGTCATGGGGCCGGCCGGCACGAAAATGGTCGGCAAATGCCCGAATTGCAACGCGCCAATCAGCAAGCCGGGCACGATCTTGTCGCAAATACCGAGGCACAACGCGGCATCGAACATGTTGTGGGTCAGCGCGACGGCGGTGCTCATGGCAATGACTTCGCGCGAGAACAGCGACAGTTCCATGCCCGCGTTGCCTTGCGTGACGCCGTCGCACATGGCCGGCACGCCGCCTGCGAATTGCGCGACGCCGCCGGCCTCGCGTGCGGCATGCTTGATGATGTCCGGGTAATTCTTGAACGGCGCGTGGGCCGACAGCATTTCGTTATAAGACGAAACAATGCCGATGTTCGGCTCGCGGATCGCCTTGATCGCGATTTTTTCCTGACCCTCGAGGCCGGCGAAACCGTGCGCGAGGTTCGCACACGACAGCGCGCCTCGCGCCGGAAAGTGACCTTGCGCGGCATCAATACGCGCCAGGTACGCCGCACGCGTCGGCTTGCTGCGCTCGATCACGCGCTGAGTGACTTTGTTCAGATGCGAATGCGGGGAAACCATCGAAACTCCTTCGCCGCGGAGCGGGCGAGCAGGCGGTTAGCGGACGGCTAACGCCAGGTTGATCGGTCGCGGGGCTTTGCTTTTGAGATCGCCCGCGCCATGACCGTGAATTCTAGTAGAAATACTACATACATTCCATCTGGAAAACCCTAGTTTTGGACTGAAGTCTTCTGTGATGGATTACTTTGGATATCCATTACGATTGATGAATGGGTTGCTGGCGTTATGAATTCTTGTAGTTTTTGTACATTTCAGCCAATCAGCTATAGTCCACGCATTTCCAGCATAGGATGAGATTCCCGATGTTGCTGTCCCAAGTCGAAGCAATGCGCGAGCAGTTGCGCCCCTCTGAGCGCAAGCTCGCCGATTACGTCATGGAGGCGCCGCGCGAAGTCCTGGATCTGACTATGACCGACTTCGCCACGCGTGCAGGCGTGAGCCAGCCGACTATCGCCCGGTTTTGCCGCGCTCTGGGTTTTTCAG
>DASYLW010000162.1:0-19345 GCA_036009385.1 Caballeronia sp. | reverse complement strand
CGGCAGCACATGGCGCTTAACTTCAGACGCCGCCGATGTCAGCGCGTCGCATGTCGATAGGGCGAGAGCGGGCGTCACAAAATTCATCTCCGGATGACGGCCCGTTCGGTCCGGGGCTGTCGGCGCGAGCGCTCATGCGGTCAGGCAACAGGGAGCAAATCTGCAGTTTTAAAGTGAGATACGTTGTCTGATGACATTCTAAGAGTGATATGAGAGCAGTCAAAATGGGTGTTAACCCGTGATCGGGCTGCTATTCGCGATGAATGGCATGAGATTTTCATCGATCGTGCTGACGGGATTATGGATTAAAGTCGGACGTCAGACAATATTATTGATAAGGAGAAGTTCGCCACATCGATGTTTCCGTGTTTAGGTTGATGGTTCGCGCTGGCTGGACCGGCGCAGCACCTACCTCGGCCACCTCGGTCGGCGACCAATGAGCGGTTGCCGCATGCGGCGCTTTTAACCGGCCGCTTCGCTTGACTGATTCGCGCGGCGCAAGCGTTCCCGGCTGTTCGACAAATGCATGCGCATGGCGGCGCGTGCGCTTTCGGCGTCGCGTCGCGTGATGGCTTCGAGAATGCTCTCGTGCTCCAGATTGACCAGCGAAACGTACGCTTTCGGATCGGCCTTCGCGATCCCCGCTGAATCGATGCGGTTGCGCGGGATCAGGGCGGTGCCCATCTGGGTCAGGATATCGACGAAATAGCGGTTTCCGGTTGCCCGGGCGAGCGCGATGTGGAACTGGAGATCGGCCGCGACGCTATCGCTGCCGTTACGGCTGGTGGCTTCTATTGCGTCGAGCGCCGCGCGCATGCGCACGAGATCTTCCGGCTGTGCGCGTTGTGCGGCCAGGCCCGCACATTCGGTTTCCAGGCTAATGCGCAATTCGAGCACGGACAACACGTCACGCAACGTGGTGGCCGGCACCATGTCGATGCCCAGTCTCTCGCGACGCGGTTCAAGCACGAAACTGCCAATGCCATGACGTGTTTCGATGACCTCGTTGGCCTGCAGGCGGGAAATGCCTTCGCGCACAACGGTGCGGCTCACGCCGAGCGTCAGCATGAGTTTCGCTTCGGTGGGAAGTTTGTCGCCCGGCTTCAGCGCGGCAGATTCGATCTGTTCGATCACGTAGTCGAACACGCTCTCCGCCAGGTTTCGGGCGCGTCGGGGTGTCACCACGGATGTGAGGGATTCGACCATCAGAAACGCTCCTTGGGTCAGCCGGGTGGCGATGTCGCAGTTCGGAGTTGCGGTGGATAGACAGATTATACCGTTGTCTGACGACTATCAATTTTAAAGATTCGATGGGAGGGTGGCACGGGTCGTTCTGCTTGCGAGAGAGAGGTCAAGGAGACGGCACTGCGTTAGCCCGGGCGGCCATATTCAATTGTCCTCATTGATCGATGGCGCTAGTGGCGGTAGTGATACCTCGCCGCATTTACGATCTCATAACTACCGCACTTAATTCCGCGCCTGGAAATGCAAAAAGCCCAATCTTTCGATTGGGCTTTTCGAGCTGAAATCTTCTTGGCTCCTCGACCTGGGCTCGAACCAGGGACCTACGGATTAACAGTCCGGCGCTCTACCAACTGAGCTATCGAGGAACATCTGCAGCAGAGAAACGAAATTATATGGAGGGGAATCTAACCTGTCAACACCCTGCGTTCATCTCAATTCAAAAAGTCACAAACGAGCGAAGCGTTACTCAGGATGTTGCACAAGATGCGACCACGTGCGTCCCCTCAGGCTCAACGCGCCAGCAGTTCGAGCTTCTCTTTCACGTCCTTGAAGTCGTCGGCTTCGGGCAGCGGCGCCTTGGTCTTGGTGATGCTCGGCCAGCCGCGCGACAGTTCGGCGTTCAGTTCAATGAAGTGCTGTTGATCGCCGGGGACATCTTCTTCGGCATAGATTGCATTGACCGGGCATTCGGCAACGCAAACGGCGCAATCGATGCACTCGTCAGGATCGATCGAGAGGAAGTTGGGTCCTTCGCGGAAGCAATCCACCGGGCACACGTCCACGCAATCGGTATAGCGGCACTTAATGCAGCTTTCGGTCACAACGTGAGTCATTCAGGCTCCTGCATACGGAATTCGTGGGGAGGCGGCGAGGGCGACATGAATGCCGGGGTCCAACCAGCGAACCGAGCGTCTCTAACTGAGGGTCTCTATTCGGGGCTGGGATATACAGCTATAGCCTAACTACCAACTATATAGCCCGACTGTGCACGATCTGCGCGCCAAAACCGATATTGTAGCGTACCGGTATATTTGAGCGCGACCCGCGGTTAGAAGGCCTTATATCGTTTAGTGATTTGTTTATGGGGCACCGGTGAGCTCTTGCGCGCCCGCTGTCCGGCGCATTTCGGCACAGTGGGGGCGCCGCTCCGGGCGGACACTTCGGGTAACATGCTCTGGAGGCCGCCAGGGGCAAAGCAGCCGGTGCATCGGGGCGTGCCAGGTCCGTTTGCGATTTTATCCGCGCGCTTGTGGGCGGTTCTACTCGCGCCTTTACTCGTTTTCCTAGCCGTTCGTCTGGAACCATGATTATCCATTCGCTGCTCGATACCGATCTCTACAAGTTCACGATGATGCAGGTCGTGCTGCATCACTTTCCGGCAGCACACGCGGAATACAAGTTCCGCTGCCGCACGCCGGATGTCGATCTCGTGCCGTATATAGATGAGATACGCGACGAAGTGCGCCAGCTCTGCCATTTGCGCTTCAAGGAAGATGAGCTCGAATATCTTCGCCGGATGCGTTTCATCAAGAGCGATTTCATTGACTTCCTCGCGCTCTTTCATCTCAACGAGAAGTCCGTCACGATCAAGCCCTCCGCCAAGAAGAATGGCGAGATCGACATTGATATTATTGGTCCGTGGCTGCATACCATCCTGTTCGAGATTCCGATCCTCGCGATTGTCAACGAGGTCTATTTCCGCAATACGCAACGCGACCCGACGTTCGATACCGGCCGTGACCGCCTGCACGACAAGATCCAGTTGCTCGGCGGCCGTCGCGAAGTTGCCGACTGCAAGATCGCCGACTACGGCACCCGCCGGCGGTTTTCCAAGCAGTGGCATGAAGAGGTCATCCTCAAGCTGAAGGAAGGCCTGGGCGACCAGTTCACGGGCACGAGCAACGTCTACTACGCGATGAAGCACGGCTTGCGTCCGCTCGGCACCATGGCACATGAATACCTGCAGGCTTGCCAGGCGCTCGGCCCAAGGCTGCGCGATTCGCAGATCTTCGGCTTCGAGATGTGGGCGAAGGAATATCGCGGCGACCTGGGTATTGCGCTCTCCGACGTCTATGGCATGAAAGCGTTCCTCAACGACTTCGACATGTACTTCTGCAAGCTCTTCGACGGCGCCCGCCACGACTCCGGCGACCCGTTCGACTGGGGCGAGCGCCTCATCCGCCATTACGAGGAGAATCGATGCGACCCGCGCACCAAGGTGCTGGTGTTCTCCGACGCGCTCGATATCCCGAAGGTCCTGCGTCTCTACGAACGTTTCCATGGCCGCTGTCAGCTCGCCTTCGGCGTGGGCACCAACCTGACCAACGACCTTGGCTATCAGCCGCTGCAGATCGTGATCAAGATGGTTCGCTGCAACGGCCAGCCTGTGGCCAAACTATCCGATTCCCCCGGCAAGAACATGTGCGACGACCAGGCTTACCTGGCCTACCTGCGCCAGGTGTTCGACATCGCCAAAACCGTGGATGAACTGTAACCCGAGCAGCTGTTGTTGAGAGTCGATGCTGCCCGGCGTTAGCCGTTCGGTCGAGGGTATTCGAGCGGGTGCGCTCGTTATAATCGAGTCCTTGATCGATTCACATGCCGCGAGGCACACGCCACGACGCACGGCCCAACGAGGACAGCATCATGAAACCATCGGCCGTACGCCGGCATTCAAGCGACCAGGGCTTACGGCTGCATGCTCCGGATGCCGCAGCAACCGGTAGCGCTCCTGCATGAGTACGTACCTGAACAGACGACGCTTATGGCAGGGGCTGGTGCTGCTCTTGCTGCCCTTGACCGCATCCGCGGCATCGCTCAATGGCGCCACGCTCTCTCCGCTATGGGCACTTCCGTTCGCCGGCATCCTGTTGTCCATCGCGATCGTTCCGCTGATCGCGCCGCATGCCTGGCATCGTCACTTCGGCAAGATATCGGCGGCATGGGCGCTCGTATTCCTTGTGCCTTTTGCAGTTGGCTTCGGTACACAGGTTGCATTTGCGACCTTCGTGCATGCCATGCTGGAAGAGTATGTTCCGTTCATCATCCTGCTGACGGCGCTGTTCACGGTCGCGGGCGGCATCTGCCTGCATGGCGACCTGCATGGGTCCCCGCGCCTGAATACCGGGCTGCTCGCGCTTGGCACCGTGCTGGCCAGCATCATGGGCACGACAGGCGCAGCCATGTTGCTGATTCGCCCGCTGCTGCGCGCCAATGAACATTGCAAGCACGTTGTGCATCGCGTGGTGTTCTTCATTTTTCTAGTGGCCAATGCCGGGGGGGCACTCTCGCCGCTTGGAGACCCGCCGCTGTTCCTCGGTTTTCTGAATGGCGTGAGCTTTTTCTGGACCACGGTGCATCTCGCTGCGCCAACGCTCTTCATCTGCGTGGTTTTGCTGGCGCTTTTTTATGCGCTTGACCGCTATTACTTCGGTAAGGAAAAAGTAGTCCATCGGAGCGAAGTGAAAACGCCGTTGAGCGTGGACGGCAAGATCAATTTCGTCTTGCTAGCGGCGGTGGTCGCGCTGGTGCTGATGAGCGGCTTGTGGAAACCGGGCATCGAGTTCGATGTATTCGGTACGCACGTCGCGTTGCAGAATGCCGTGCGCGATGCGCTGCTTGTCGTGGTGACGCTCCTGTCGCTCGTGCTCACGCCGAAAAGCGCGCGTGCGGGCAACGCGTTCAACTGGGCGCCTATTGAAGAAGTCGCGAAGTTGTTCGCCGCCATCTTCATCACCATCGCGCCCGTGATCATGATCCTGCGCGCGGGTGCGGACGGCGCGTTCGCCGGCATCATTCACATGGTGACCGATGCAAGCGGCAAACCCATCGACATTGCGTACTTCTGGGCGACAGGCCTGCTGTCGTCGTTCCTCGACAACGCGCCGACTTATCTCGTGTTCTTCCACCTCGCCGGCGGCGATGCACCAACCTTGATGACCACCGGCGCCACCACGCTCGCTGCCATCTCGGGCGGTGCCGTGTTCATGGGCGCGAACAGCTATATCGGCAACGCGCCCAACTTCATGGTCAAGGCTATTGCCGAATCGCGCGGCATTGTCATGCCCGGATTCTTCGCGTATCTCGGCTGGTCGGCAGTCATCTTGCTGCCCTTGTTCCTGCTTGCCGGATGGTTGTTCTTTTAGGAGAAGGTCGATGAAGAAAGTACTGGTTGCCCGCCCCATTTTCCCAGACGTGATCGAACGTCTCCGGCAGTATTTTGAAGTCGATGCCAATCCGGGCGCACCGCTCGGCTCCGACGAATTCGCGCGGCGCATGGCCGATCGCGATGGCGCTTTGCTTGCAGGCGATCCCGTCACCGCGAAGGTCCTGGAAGGCGCGCCGAATCTGAAGGTCGTGTCGAACATGGCGGTGGGTTACAACAACTTCGATATGCAGGCGTTGAACGCGCACGGCGTGCTCGGCACCAATACACCGGACGTACTGAACGAAAGCACGGCGGACTTCGGCTGGGCGCTGATGATGGCGGCCGCACGGCGTATCGCGGAGTCGGAGCACTTCCTGCGCGCGGGCAAGTGGGGCACATGGTCCTACGACGCGTTCCTCGGTGCAGACGTATGTGGTTCGACGCTCGGCGTGCTCGGCATGGGACGCATTGGCCAGGCGCTCGCCCGGCGCGCGCGCGGGTTCAACATGCGCGTGATCTATCACAACCGTTCGCGCGTCGCGCCGGAGATCGAGGCGGAACTGAACGCCGAGTATGTATCGAAGGCGGACTTGCTCAGGCGCGCCGATCACGTCGTGCTGGTGCTGCCGTACACCGCCGAGAATCACCACACCATCGGCGCGCCTGAACTGGCGAGCATGAAACCTACGGCCACGCTGACCAACATCGCACGCGGCGGAATTGTTGACGACGCTGCGCTGATCCAGGCGTTGCGCAACAAGACGATCGCGGCGGCGGGGCTGGACGTGTTTGAAGGCGAGCCGAATTTCAATCGCGATTTCCTGACAGTGTCGAACGTGGTGCTCACGCCGCATATTGCCAGCGCGACGGAATCCACGCGCCGCGCCATGGCCAATCTCGCCGCGGACAACCTGATCGCCGCGCTGGGTGAAGGTCCGCGGGCAGGCAATCCGCCGAACCCGATCAATCCGGAAGTGCTGAAGAAATGACCCTGTTGTCGCTGTTGGGCGTGGGAGCCGCTGTCCTCGCGATCGCTCTGGTGATCGCGTTGGTGCTGTTGCTGCGGCCGAAGCGCGGAACAGAGGTTGAGGAGCAGTTCGAAGCGCTGGCCGATCGGATTATCGATATGGCCGAAGCGCACGCGCGCGCTCAGGAGCGGCTCGAACGCAATGTGAGGGGCGAAGTCACCGAGACGTCCCGCGCGTCGCGTACCGAGGCGAGTACCGCGTTCGCTCAATTCCAGCAGACGCTCGCGACGCAACTCGCGAGTATGGCGAATGTCCAGAACACGCAGCTTCAAGCGTTCTCCCGGCAACTGGTCACGTTAACGGAAAGCAACGCGCTGCAAAGCCAGCACGCACGCGATGAACAAGGCCAGGTGCTGAAGCGTTTCGGCGATGCGCTCGCGTTGCAGCTCGCGCAGATGTCGGAGTCCAATGACCGTCGTCTGAGCGAAGTGCGGGCAACGCTCGAAGCGCGGCTGAAGGATATCGAAGCGAACAACGCTACCAAGCTCGAAGAAATGCGCCGTACCGTCGACGAAAAGCTGCACGCCACGCTTGAACAACGGCTGGGTGAATCGTTCAAGCTGGTGTCGGACCGGCTGGAACAAGTGCATCGCGGATTGGGGGAAATGCAGACTCTGGCGGCGGGCGTTGGCGACTTGAAGAAGGTGCTGACCAACGTCAAGACGCGTGGAACGTGGGGCGAAGTGCAGCTCGAATCGTTGCTCGAACAGTTGTTGACGCCGGACCAGTACGCGAAAAATGTCGCAACGATCCCGAAGAGCCAAGATCGCGTGGAGTTCGCGATCAAGCTGCCCGGCCGTCACGACGCGCCCGGCCAGAGCGGCGCGAATGCGGTGGCTACGCCGGTGTGGTTGCCTATCGACGCCAAGTTCCCGCGCGAGGACTACGAGCGGCTGATCGATGCGCAGGATCGCGCTGATGTCGTAGCCGTGGAGGAGGCGTCGCGTGCGCTGGAAGGCCGCATTCGTGCGGAAGCGAAGGCCATCGCACAGAAGTATGTTGCGCCTCCGCACACCACGGACTTCGCGTTGTTGTTCCTGCCGACTGAGGGCCTGTATGCGGAAATCCTGCGCCGTCCGGGGTTGACCGATTTTCTGCAGCGGGAATACCGAGTGAGCGTGACAGGTCCGACTACGTTGACTGCGCTACTGAACAGCCTGCAGATGGGTTTCAGGACGTTGGCAATCGAGCAGCGTTCCAGTGAAGTCTGGCAAGTGCTCGGCGCGGTGAAAACGGAGTTCAGGAAGTTTGGCGAAGTGCTCTCGAAGACGCGCTCGCAGCTTGAGGCGGTGACGCGTTCCATTGAATCGGCGGAAACGCGTACGCGGCAGATGAGCAAAAAACTTCGCGACGTGGAAGCATTGCCGGGCGAGCAGGTGGCCAACCTGCTCGGCGATGAACGTGAAGAACCAGCAGAGCGCGACGAACCCGGAGAGCTCGGCGCTTAGTCCTTACTTAGTGTGCAGCAGGCGAAGCCAGCGTAGCCAACGCGTCGCCGGTGATGCGCACGATGCGCCAGTCGGGCAGCACGGTAGCGCCCATCTTCTCGTAGAAGCCGATGGCGTTTTGGTTCCAGTCGAGCACGGTCCATTCGAAGCGGCCGCACTGGCGTTCCACCGCAAGCACCGCCAAAGCACGCAGCATCTTTGTGCCGAGCCCGCTGCCGCGAATGGTCGGTTTTACGTACAGGTCTTCCAGATACAACCCGCGCTTGCCGAGGAAGGTTGAATAGTTCTGGAAGAACAGCGCATAGCTCACTATCTGCCCGTTCTCTTCGGCCACCAGCGCTTCGGCGGACGGCCGTGCGCCGAACAGCGCGTCGTGCACGCCGGCCTCGGTTGCAATGAACATGTGCATGAGTTTTTCAAACTCGGCCAGCTCGAGCATCAGGCTAAAAATCGCGCCGACATCGGCGGGTGTGGCGGGTCGGATCTGAGCGCTCATCATGCCTCTTCCGGCGCGTCGGACAAGACGATCTCAATGCCGCCGAATCGCGACGCCACCCAGTTGTAGGCGTGGCACGCAATCCACAGCAAGATGAAGCCGAGAATTGCATTGAGCAACAGCGCGCTTGTCACGGTGCTCAGCTCGACTGAGCCGTACCGGAAGAACGCAACCAGCACGCCGAGCAACACGATAGGCACGCTGAAGGTCAGGTACACGAGAATCAGCGCTTTAGCCGTTTGTCCCGGCGCGATGAACGAAATCTGTTTTTTCATGAAGGAAAAGCCCCGTCAGTCATAGTGCAATGCATTCGAACCGTCCGTTTTAGCCGTTCAGGTCGTGACGGCAGTTCAGGTTCTTGAAGCAGGTTGTCGAAAAGCCTTTGAAACTAGATCAGGCCGTCGAATGGCAGGATATCCACGCTGTCTCCTGCATCGATATTTCCTGCGTCGTGCTTCAGGACAATGAAGCAATTGGCTTCGCTCATTGAACTCAGCACGCCCGAGCCTTGCGGCCCGGTTATCACCACATGCCAGTTCCCGGCGGTGTCCCGGCTTGCAATACCGCGTTGAAACTCCGTGCGTCCGGCGCGTTTGTTGATCGACTGCGAACTCGTCGCCGATATCAACGGCAGCGCATGCGGCGTCGCGCCCGACATGGCGAGCAGCGCCTCGCGGACGATGAAATAAAACGTTGCCATCACCGCAACGGGATTGCCCGGCAAGCCAAAGAACAACGCTGATTCGCCTTCACCCGGACGCTTGCCCGACCACAGACGGCCAAACGCGAGTGGCCGGCCGGGACGCATCGCGATCTTCCAGAACGCCACGTCGCCGAGCGCGTTCATCAGGTCACGTGTGAAGTCAGCGTCTCCTACAGATACGCCACCCGAACTGATCACCACGTCGGCATCCTGCGTAGCCTGACGCAAAGCCCGTTCAAGCGATGCACGATCGTCACGCACAATCCCCAGATCGACCGGTTCCACGTTCATCCGGCGCAACATGGCGAAGAGGGTATAGCGGTTGCTGTCGTAGACGCAACCCGGCGCCAGCGCTTCGCCAACGGAACGCAATTCATCGCCTGTTGAGAAAAACGCGACACGCAAGCGCCGTTGCACCGCTACGTCGCCAATGCCCAGCGAAGCAAGCAAACCAAGATCCGACGCACGCACGATACGTCCCCGGCGCAATGCCGGCTGGCCCTGCGCGAGATCCTCCCCTGCGAGCCGCCGATTCGCGCCGCGCACAATACGCGCTGCGGTGAACGTAACGGCATCGCCGGTGCGCTGTACGAGTTCTTGCGGTACTACGGTGTCGCACCCCGGCGGAATCAGCGCACCGGTCATGATGCGCACGCATTGGGCGGCGAGCGGATGCCCGTCGAACGGTTGTCCGGCGAGCGCGGTACCCGCGACCGTCAAGCGACGCAGTTCATCATCCGGTCCATTCAGCAACGTCGAACCATCGAACGCATAACCGTCCATGGCCGAGTTGTCGTGCAAGGGGACGTTGATCGGCGAGATAACATCTTCTGCCAGCACCCGATCGAGCGCGTCGAAGAGACGCACGTGTTCCGCCTCGGTACGACCGCGCGGCAACGCCCACTGGCGCACGATCTCCTGCGCCGCGCTGACGGGCAGCGCGTTCGGATCGTACTCGGCGACGCAGCTCGAAAAGTGCCTGGGTGTGTTCATTGATGGGTGGAGCGGAAGTCGCGATGCAAAGCCCGCGGGGACCGGTGGAAAAGGCTGGCATGTCGAGGATGCTGGCGCAGCCAAGTGCGGCGCTGACCAAGCCGGGGCCTCGCCGCAAACCTGAGCACAAGAATGAAACGAACCGGTGCTTAGTTGCGATTGAGATCGGCTAGCTGCTGCAAATCGTTGACATTGTAAAACGCACGCTCGTTGGCGAAGGTCACTTCTACCGCCTTGTGGCGCGCGTACCACGCGCGGACCTTACGCTCGCCATCAAGGATGAACGCGTCGAGATCCTCCACCAGCGACGTGCGCAGCATCGCGAAAACCGGGTGCACGTGGCGTTCGCCCGTGGCATCGGCGACTGCCGCCATCGCGATATCCGCTGGTCCGGCGCTCAGGCTATCGAATAGCCGTTCGGCCAGGTGAGGATCGACGAAAGGCGCGTCGCAGGGCACGAACAGCACGAACTCAGTGTGCGCTGCATGCAGTGCGGCTGATATCCCGGCGAGCGGACCAGGAAAATCGGGAAAGGTATCGACAACGACCTTTGCCTGGAACGGCATGCCAAGTTGCGCATAGATCTCGAGGCTGCGATTGGCGCTGATCAGCATCGCGCCGCATTGCGGCTTGAGGGCGCGCAGTGCATGGAGCGCAAGCGGTTCGAGGTCGAGCGGCTGCAGGCCTTTATCCACACCGCCCATGCGCGATCCGCGTCCGCCTGCCAGCACCACGCCGGTGATGTCGCGCTTCGGAAAAAGATGACCGGGACTATCGGCTGGCTGCGTGAGCTCGGCCATGTCAGCCGCCGATATACGACATTTCGACGCGCGGTGCGTCCGGATCGACCGCAGGTAACGCGTTGCTGCCGCGAAGTTCCGAGTAGCGGTCGCTGCGCGCTTCCCAGATCCGGGCAATAGCGGTTGCAACCGTGGCGTCGCTCGCGCCGCTGCGGATCAGCGCGCGCAAGTCGTGGCCTGACGTGGCGAACAAGCACAAATACAGCTTGCCTTCGGTAGAGAGGCGGGCGCGCGTGCAGGAACTGCAGAACGCGCGCGTCACGCTCGAAATGACACCGATTTCACCGCTGCCGTCCTGGTAACCCCAGCGTTGCGCGGTCTCGGCGTCGTTGTGGGTTTCGAGCGGCCGCAGCGGAAAGTGCTCGGCGATGCGCGCGACCACCTCGGCCGACGGCAACACTTCGCTCATGTTCCAACCGTTGGACGCCCCCACATCCATATATTCGATAAAGCGCAGCACCGTGCCACTCTCTTTGAAATGGCGCGCCATCGGCACGATTTCGTGGTCGTTCGTGCCCCGCTTGACCACCATGTTGACCTTCAGCGGCGCCAGGCCAACGGCGTGCGCGACTTCGATGCCTTCGAGCACGTCGGCGACGGCGAAATCGGCGTCATTCATGCGGCGAAACAACGCATCGTCGAGTGCGTCAAGGCTCACCGTTATCCGCGACAATCCCGCGTCTTTCAGCGAGCGCGCCTTGCGGGCGAGGATCGACCCGTTGGTGGTCAGCGTGATATCGAGCGGACGCCCTTCCGGCGTGCGCAGCAGCGCCAGGCGTTCGATCAGGAATTCGATGTTCTTGCGCAGCAGCGGTTCGCCGCCGGTCAGCCGGATTTTTTCAACGCCGTGTTCGACGAACAACCGTGCCAGCCGTTCGATTTCCTCAAACGAGAGCAGGGCGCTGTGAGGCAGAAATACGTAGTTTTTATCGAAAACTTCGCGGGGCATGCAGTAAACACAGCGGAAATTGCAACGATCGGTCACCGATATGCGCAGATCGCGCAACTCACGCGACAGCCGGTCGGTAAGCAGTCCACGCGGCGTCGCAGCGATGCCGGAAAAATCCGGGATCGCGCTGACATCGGTAAGAGGAATGATGCGTCGGGACATGATCGTCTTGTTTTTCGTGCGGCGGCGGAAGTAGGGCGGCTGCTGTGGACATCGAACAATTCATTTTAGCGGAAGAGCGGTTTTAAAGCGGCTTGCCGTCGCCTTTTCACGGGCATTTGTCACGCGTCCAATAAAAAAGCGCCACGGACCGGAGTCACGTGGCGCTTTTCCAAACGTCAGACGCGTTTAATGCGCGTCTTTACCCGTTTCCACTTGCTGCATCGGTGCGGCGTCGAGCGGCGGCAGGCGCTTGCGTTCGCGCACGACACGTTTCGGCGCTTCAGCCTGGGCTGCGGCTTCACGGGCTGCGCGGAGCTTGTCCGCGTCGGTGTTCACCCAGACGAGGCCCGCCGTATCCAGCATCGGCTTGAGCACTTCTTCCTTCAAGGTGACCGCCGCGACCGGAGCAGCGGGGCCAGCCGGAGCGACTGGAGCAGCCGCTGCGGGAGCCACGGTTTCAACCGGTTCGAACGCCTTCACCGGCTCGGATTCGACCGGCGCGGATGCCTCAGCCACAACAGGCGCGGGCGATGCGACCGGCGAAATCAGATCCGATTCCGGCGTCGCGGCGACCGGCGCCGTTTTCACGGGTTCAGCGAGTTGAGCTTCCGGCGCTGCGTGAGCAACGACGGGCGCGGGTTCCGCTGCCTTCGGGGTATCGTCGAAAGGACTTCCGACTTTTTCTTCCGCTAGCTTCGGCGTCGGTCCGAACGGGTTTTCGATCGGCCGTGAGACTGGCTTTTCGAAGATGTCCGCCGCGGGGGCTTCGGCGACCGTTACGCTGGTTTGCTGGGCCGCGTGCACTTCCTGCGCTGCATGCGACACGACAAAACCTTCGGCTTCGGCGCGCTTTGCTTCCACGGGCGCTGCTTCAACCGGCGCCACTTGCGTGACACGAACCGGTTCCGGCAACTCCGTCACGCTGATCGCGGCGGCCGGAACCGGCTCAACCGTGACCGTATGCGCAGGTTCCTGCACGGGTGCCTGAACTGCCTGCGCCGTCTCAACGGATTGAGCTGCAATGGGTTCAGCCACAACAGGTGCGAAATCGCGGTTGTCATCGGCTTCATTTGACGAATCCGTGTCGAACACACCGGCTTGAGCCCGCTCGCTGTCAGCATTGCCTTCGTTTTCAGCAGCGTCACCGGCCTGGTTGGCCGTCACGCCGTCTTCTTCACGATCACGGCGTCCACCACGACGACCCCGACGGCGGCGACGGCGCTCTTCGCCCTCACGCGCTGCGCTGGCCTGGTCGGCCTGCAATGCGTCAGCGTTACCGTTCTGCTGCGACTCCTGACCCAAAGCGGCGTTGTCCGTCAACTCCGACACTACCGTTTCACCTTGCGTCAACGCTTCGACGGCGGCTTCCGGCTGCGGCTTGCGGCGTTCGCCCCGTTCCGGACGTTCCCCACGCTCGCGGCGTTGACCGCGATCGGCGGCTTCGGCACTTTCCGGCGTGCGTTCACCACCGCGTTCACCACCGCGTTCACCACGATTCTCACGCGGTTCACGCGGCTCGCGTACTTCACGTGCCTCGCGCGGTTCACGTCCTTCACGTGCCTCGCGCGGCTCGCGGCCTTCGCGTGCTTCACGAGGCTCACGGCCTTCACGTCCACCACGCGGCTCGCGCGGCTCGCGAGTCTCACGTGCTTCACGTGCTTCACGTGCTTCACGCGGTTCACGTGCTTCACGCGGTTCACGCGTTTCCTTCGGTTCCCGTTCTTCGCGGCGCGGTTGACGACCACCCGCCGTGCCCGGCGCGCTCGCCGTCGCGCCAGTAGCAGCAGCGCTATCACGCGAAGCAGCACCGCCACGACGATTGCGGTTGCGGTCACCGCCTGCACTCGAACGCTCTGGCCGTTCGCCACGCGCCGGACGAGCCGGTGCGGGCGCTGCGACCGGCGCGGGAGCCGGTTTCACTTCGGGCTGCACGCCAAACAGATTCTTCAGCCAGCCGATAAATCCGCCAGTTGATGCAGCCACCACCGGCGCAGGCGCGGCGACCGGAGCGACCACCTTCAGCGGCGCGCTAGGCGCGGGCGATGCCGGCGTGATGCCCTTGACCATCGCTTCCTGCTTCGGCTTGATTTCTTCGGTGCGCTTGCTGTAACCCGTTTCGGATTCCAGTTCGTGCGCCGCTTCTTCAGCCATCTTCCAGGAGGCACGCGGTTCGTCGAGACGTGTATCGTCGTGACGCAGGCGTTCCAGCTTGTAATGTGGCGTTTCGAGATGCTTGTTTGGGATCAACACGACATTGACCTTGAAGCGCGACTCGATCTTGTTGATTTCCGAGCGCTTTTCGTTCAGCAGGAAAGCGGTGACTTCCACCGGCACCTGGCAATGAATTGCCGCGGTGTTTTCCTTCATTGCTTCTTCCTGGATGATCCGCAGGACTTGCAGCGCCGACGATTCGGTGTCTCGAATGTGGCCCGTGCCGTTACAACGCGGGCACGTCACATGGCTACCTTCGGAGAGCGCCGGACGCAGCCGCTGACGCGACAATTCCATCAAGCCGAAGCGCGAAATCTTGCCCATTTGTACGCGCGCACGGTCGTGCTTGAGCGCGTCTTTCAGGCGCTGCTCGACTTCGCGCTGGCTCTTGGCCGACTCCATGTCGATAAAGTCGATCACGATCAAGCCGCCCAGATCGCGCAGGCGCAACTGGCGGGCGACTTCATCGGCGGCTTCGAGGTTCGTGCGGGTTGCCGTTTCTTCAATGTCCGCGCCCTTAGTCGAACGCGCCGAGTTCACGTCGATAGCCACCAGCGCTTCCGTGTGGTCGATCACGATCGCGCCGCCCGAGGGCAACGGCACCGTGCGCGAATACGCGGTTTCAATCTGGTGTTCGATCTGGAAACGGGAGAAGAGGGGAACGTCGTCGTGATAGCGCTTAACCTTGGAGAGGTTATCCGGCATCACGATGTCCATGAAGGCGCTGGCCTGGTCATGGATCTCGGTGGTATCGATGAGAATTTCACCGATATCCGGCTGGAAGTAATCGCGGATCGCGCGGATCACGAGGCTGGATTCGAGATAGATCAGCATCGGCTTGCCGGCTACACCACTTTGCGACGCCGCTTCCACCGCGCGCCACAATTGCATCAGGTAGTTCAAATCCCACTGCAGTTCTTCGGCCGAACGGCCAATCCCTGCTGTGCGCGCGATGATGCTCATGCCTTCCGGCAAATCGAGCTGGGACATTGTTTCGCGCAATTCCTGACGCTCATCGCCTTCAATCCGACGCGATACACCCCCGCCACGCGGGTTGTTCGGCATCAGGACGAGGTAACGTCCGGCGAGCGAGATAAACGTGGTCAGGGCAGCGCCCTTGTTGCCGCGCTCTTCCTTTTCGACCTGGATGATCAGTTCCTGGCCTTCGCGCAGCGCGTCCTGGATGCGCGCGGAGCGCATGTCGACGCCGTCCTTGAAATACTGGCGGGCGACTTCCTTGAACGGCAGAAAACCGTGGCGGTCTTCGCCATAGTTCACGAAGCAGGCTTCGAGCGAGGGCTCGATGCGGGTAATGACTCCCTTGTAGATATTGCCTTTGCGCTGTTCGCGCCCGGCGGTTTCGATGTCGATATCGATGAGTTTTTGCCCATCGACGATGGCGACGCGCAATTCTTCTTGCTGCGTCGCGTTAAACAGCATGCGTTTCATTGGACGGCTCCAGAGCGGCTCTACCGGCCCCCGTCGAGCGAATTCGCGCGGTTGTCAGTCGCGTGAAGCAGGAGGGCGGGCGCGCCGCGCTTTTTTGTGTGTGTTGTCACAAAGCACGCTGGAGCGAGAGTTCTGGCGGGGGAGAATTGCCTGGAACAGGTCTGGCGGCCGGCCAGCGACGAAATGCGTCGTGACGGGCAGCAAGCCTTGGGGCACATGCGAAAAGACTTTGACACGCCGTGAAGCAACGGCGCGGCTTAAGCGGCACAGCGCTTTCGGCTCGACGTCCTTCAAACTACTCGAAGAGCCGGCAGCACAGCCAGCAGCAGCCGGATGCGGCCTGCTGCAGTGTCAAACGGGAGGAGGGTTTTCGCGCAAAGCCAAAGCGACCAAACAAACCGACCGACGTTTTTCAAACCTGCAGCAGATTGCCGTTGCGGTTGGCCGGGTGCTCAAAGCGCCCGATAACCGCGTTGGGTGTCTCGTCTTGTTGCGTCCTCTGCCACGCTTCGCCCGTTTCAGCGCAGCTTGCGGCAGAAGCCGTTTTCTTCGCAACGGCCAAGCGACAATGTTCCGTTCACCCTAACCTGATACCCGCCCGATATCTTTTAGATACCTGCCTGATACCCGGGTCACATCCGGAAGAAGCCGGGTTTTAGACCGGACCTCACTGTCTCTCGCCGATAAAATTCTTGATCGCCAAAAATCCGTTACCGTGTCGACGATCGACTCGACCGAACGCGCCTGTGGGCACCGTCCCTGCCGTGCGATATCGTCGTGCGTGCAACTTGTTACTCCGTTTTCCGGGTGAGCAACTGGCCCTGGGCGCAAGTAAAATAACGGTTTACTGCTTGCACCTGTACAGTCTGACAACATCCGGCCAGCTTAGTGGCTTTTTCCAGACTGTCCGCAAATTATATTCAGAATGAATGAGTTAGGCAAAACATCCCATAAAAAGGTCGCAAGCGAACAGGTCTCAATGATCGAGATCGACGAAAATGCGGCCGGTCAGCGCATCGACAATTTTTTACTCCGCGTCTGTAAAGGCGTACCGAAAAGTCACATTTACCGGATTCTGCGCAGCGGGGAAGTGCGCGTAAACAAGGGCCGTATTGACGCTGCTTATAGGCTGGAAATGGGCGATCTCGTGCGCGTACCGCCTATTCGCACGGCGCAACTGGATGAAACGCCAGTTTCATCGAATGCGCCCGCCGCTGAATTCCCCATACTATTTGAAGACGATCATCTGATCGTTATCGATAAACCCGCGGGTGTCGCCGTTCATGGCGGCAGTGGTGTGGCGTTCGGGGTTATTGAACAATTGCGCAACGCACGCCCGCAGGCAAAATTCCTCGAATTGGTGCATCGGCTGGACCGTGAGACGTCCGGTGTGCTGATGCTCGCGAAAAAACGCTCGGCGCTGATCAATGTGCATGAGCAAATGCGCGATAACCGTATCGATAAACGCTATCAGGCCGTGGGGCACGGCGACTGGCTGGCGGGTTGGGGCCGTCGGCGGATCGTGAAGGAACCGCTGCACAAGTACCTCACGCCCGAGGGCGAGCGCCGCGTGCGGGTTCAGGATGACGGTCTCGCGTCGCATACCGTGTTCAACCTGATCGAGCGCTTCAGCGATTACGCGTGGGTCGAGGCAGAACTGAAGACCGGCCGCACGCATCAGATTCGTGTGCATATGGCGCATATCGGCCTGCCGATCGCCGGGGACACTAAATACGGCGATTTCGCGCTAAACAAGAATCTGGTACGCCCCAACGCCGATCCGTCGCTCAAACGCATGTTTCTGCACGCTTTCCGGCTGAAGCTCGTGCATCCGGCGACTGGCGAGACGCTTCAGGTCGAGGCGCCGTTGCCGGCCGAATGCCGGCGTTTCATCGAACAACTCAAACAAAATTCTGGAGAGACCCAATAAATGGCCCGTCAGCAATTCGACCTGATTGTCTTCGACTGGGACGGCACCTTGATGGATTCCACGGCGCACATTACGCGCAGCATTCAGGCGGCGTGCCGCGACCTGAGCCTGCCCGTTCCCGCCGACGAAGCAGCAAGCTACGTGATTGGCCTGGGGCTGCGCGACGCGTTGCAGATTGCCGCGCCCACGCTCGATCCCGTCGATTACCCGAAGCTTGCCGAGCGGTATCGCTTTCATTATTTGATCAAGGGCGAGCAAACCGAACTCTTCGACGGCGTGCGCGGCATGTTGCAGAACCTGCGCGACGAGGGTTATCTGCTCGCAGTCGCAACGGGCAAAAGCCGCGTGGGCCTGAACCGGGCGCTGGACCAGTCGCGCCTGACGAGCCTCTTCGACGGCACGCGCTGCGCCGACGAAACCTTCTCCAAACCGCATCCCGCCATGCTGCATGAACTTACGCGCGAACTCGGGCAGGAAGTGAGCCGCACCGTGATGATCGGCGATACCACGCACGACCTGCAGATGGCGAAGAATGCCGGTGCGGCGGCGGTTGGCGTGACGTACGGCGCGCATCCGGCGAAGGCGCTGCATGCGCTGGAGCCGCTGTTCGTGGCCGATAACGTTACGGCACTGGGGGACTGGCTGCGGGAGAATGCATGACAGGAACGCCGCTGGAGCCGGTCCGGATCTGCGCGTCGGAGGAACTGGCCGACGGCGGCGACGGCGTTCGGCACAAAGCGGTCGACAAAGGCGGTGAAGCCACGGTGTTTTTCGTCCGCTATGACGGCAAACCCTTTGGCTACCTGAACCGCTGCGCGCACGTGCCCATGGAGATGGACTGGTCCGAAGGCAAGTTCTTCGAGAGCTCCGGCTTATACTTGATGTGCGCAACTCACGGCGCGATTTACGAGCCGGACACGGGGAAATGCGTCGGTGGGCCATGTCGCGGCGCGCGTTTGCGACGGGTGGCAGCGGAAGATCGCGATACACCCGAAGGCCGCGCCGTTTTCTGGCTTCCTGACGACGATATCCGTCCGGCTTGACCGTTCTTGCGCTTGTCTTGTACTTGCGCTTGTACTCGCGATTCGTTCTCGCGATTCGAAACGAACCCACTTTCCAATTTCAATCAGTCAACCAGGCGACGCATGTCCGATCAAATTTCCACCGATTCCGCGGATAAGGCGCGTCCCAAATCCATCGGCGATACCGGCGACAACTGGGAGCGCGCCGCGCTCGAACGCATTGCACTCGCGGCAATCAATGAACAGCGGGCCGCGCGCCGCTGGCGGATCTTTTTCCGCTTCGTGTTCCTTGCGATCCTGGCAATCGCGGTCTGGAGCGCGTTCGATTCCACCAGCGACAAAGTCGCGAAAACCGCACGCCACACAGCGCTGGTCGAGCTCGAAGGTGAGATTGCCGCCAACAGCGACGCCAGTTCGGACAACGTAAACGCGGCGCTCGACAGCGCTTTTGAAGACGACGGCACCGCAGCGGTGATTCTTCGCTGCAACAGCCCGGGCGGCAGTCCTGTGCAGGCGGGCATCATTAACCGCGAGATCACGCGATTGCGGGCGAAATATCCATCGAAACCGCTGTATGTAGTGGTGGGCGACATGTGCGCGTCGGGCGGTTACTACGCCGCGGCCGCCGCCGATAAGATCTACGTCGACAAGGCGAGCATCGTCGGATCGATTGGCGTGCTGATGGACGGTTTCGGCTTTACGGGCTTGATGGACAAGCTTGGCGTGCAACGCCGGCTGCATACGTCGGGCGCGAACAAGGGC
>DASYLW010000161.1:0-4836 GCA_036009385.1 Caballeronia sp. | reverse complement strand
TGACGAGGCGCTGCAAAGGACGCTCGAGGACGCCGCGCGCACGGCTCACTTCGTCGTGGACGGCCAAGAAACGGAAATCAAGGGGTTGTGCGAATCCTGCTCGGGCCCTGCGTGACCTTTCGTACCTCGCTCCAGTGCAGTGATGAACGTGGCAAAAAACAAACGCCACGCTGTTTCATTTTGATGAGCAATGTTATAACATTGCTATCTGCAGTGCATTTCACATTGTCCGCGCAAAAGTTCCTCATCCCGGCATAGCGGTGGCGATAGAAGCAGCGTCGCACTGCGGTTTTGCTTGGGACAAGGGCAACTGAGCGCGATTACGCCCGGGACTAACCGCGCAGTGCGATGCAATCTATTCAATAACGACAGTCAAATCGATGAAACATCGCACACTTTTCTCTCACGCCGCGCTGCTACTCTTCGCACAAACAGTAGCAGGCCATGTCTGTGCGGCGCCGAGCGACGGCTCGGTTGGCGGCCTCGTCACGGATAGTCTCGGCAAGCCCGTAGCGGACGCCAACGTGGTTCTTCAAACCGCCGCCGGGGCATCGGCAGGAACAACAAAAACCGATGCAAGCGGGCATTTCTCAGTGCAGGACGTCGCGCCGGGGACCTATGCGATCGTTGTCACCGCAACCGGCTTTGCGAGCGGGAGCAGCGTCGCCACCACCAGCCCCGGAACGGCAAGTTCCGTTACCGTCGCGCTCGCAAAAAGCGACGCAATTGACGTGCAGGTCAGTGCGCAGCGCCTGGACCAGGCGCGCAACGGACTATCGCCGGAAACCGGCAGCAGCGTGTACCAGATCACCGATAGCGATATCCGCAACATGCCGCAAGGCGAAGCGACGCCGCTCAACCAGGTCCTGCTGCAATCGCCCGGCGTCGCGCAGGATTCGTACGGCCAGATTCATGTGCGCGGCGAACACGCGAACCTGCAGTACCGGATCAACGGCATCATGATTCCGGAACCGATCTCCGGCTTCGGCCAGTCGTTCGATACCCGCATCATCGACCAGGTGGATCTGCTCACCGGCGCGCTTCCCGCGCAATACGGCTTGCGGACCGCCGGCATCGTCGACATCAAGACCAAGTCGGGCGAGAACGGCAACGGCGGCTCGATAGACATGTACGGCGGCAGCCACGGCACCGCGCAGACAAGCGGCAATGTGTACGGCACCCAGGGCGCGCTGACTTACTTCTTCAGCGGTTCGGCCGGCGTCAACGATCTCGGCATCGAAGCGCCGACCTCGAACGGCTCGCCGCTGCACGATCAGACTCGGCAAGGCAATGCGTTCGGCTACATGTCGTACCTGATTAACCCGCTCACCCGGGTCAGCGTCGTCTTTGGCACCTCGAGCAACCAGTTCCAAATCCCGAATACGCCGGGTCAGCCGACCAACTTCATGCTCAACGGCCAGACCGATTTCAATTCGGCCGCGCTCAACGAAACCCAGAGTGAGCTCACCAACTTCGCGACCGTCGCGTTGCAGGGGACGAACGGCGACAAGTTCGATTACCAGGTCGCATACTTCACGCGCTATACGCGCACGCAGTTCAATCCCGACCCGATCGGCGATCTGCTGTTTAACGGCGTCGCCTCGCAAGACTTCCGCAGCAACTGGGCCAACGGGCTGCAGGGCGACATCACCTACCGGCTGAACAGTTCGCACACGCTGCGCGCCGGCGTGTATTTCGAACAGGACCGCGCGGTCGCCAGCGACAGCGTCTCGGTGTTTCCCACTGTCGATGGCGCACAATCCTCCGACCAGCCGTCCACGATCGACAGCGCGAGCAAGACGATCGGCCGGCTCTTCGGCGTCTATGTGCAAGACGAGTGGAAGGTGAACGACAAGCTCATCATTAATTACGGGCTGCGCTACGACAAAATGAACGAAGTCGTCGACGCCAGTCAGTTGAGCCCGCGCATCGGCCTGGTGTACAAGGCGACGCCGAGCACCACGCTGCATGCAGGTTACGCGCGGTACTTCACGCCTCCCCCTCTCGAACTGATCGCGCCGACCACGGTGGCGCAGTTCAACAACACGACGAACCAGGCCGCGAATCCGCAAAATTCGCCGGTGCAACCCGAGCGCAGCGACTACTTCGATGTCGGCGTAACGCAGCGCGTTAACTCCGCCATCACGGTAGGCGTGGATGCTTACTACAAGAAGGCGAAGGATCTGCTCGACGAAGGCCAGTTCGGCACCGCCCTGATCAACACGCCGTTCAACTACCAGACCGGCCACGACTACGGCGTCGAATTCACCGCCAACTACAAGGATGAGCATTTTTCCGCGTACGCGAATCTGGCGCTCAGCCGCGCAACTGGCGAGAACATCATCTCAGGCCAGTTCAATTTCGATCCCGCGGAACTTGCGTACATCGCCAGCCATCCCGTCAACCTCGACCATGACCAGTTGGTCACCGGTTCGGCGGGCATCGCCTACACGTTTGCGCGCACGACCTACAGCGCGGATACCACCTTGGGCAGCGGTCTGCGCAGCGGATTTGCGAACACGGACCATGTGCCGTTCTATGTGAACGTCAACCTCGCAGTCATCCATCACTTCCAGGCGCCCCTGATCGGCAACTTCGATGGACGCCTGGTCGTGGTCAATCTGCTCAATCGCACCTACGAATTGCGCGACGGTTCCGGAATCGGCGTTGGCGCCGCGCAGTTCGCACCGACGCGCGCGTTCTACGCAGGCATCACGAAATACTTTTAAACCACCCGCGCGGCGTACCGCCGCGTGAGCAGGAAGTCACGACACCATGAACGATTTCTCAGAACTGTTTCTCGCCGTGCGTCTGGGCGGATGGGTCATCTACCCCTTGACCGTCCTGGCGGTGGCCGGCCTTGCGATCATCCTGGACAAGGCTTATTCGCTGCACCGGTTCGCGCGAATTCCCGCCCGCATTGACCAACTGATCGAAGCCCCCGTCGTCGATTTTACGCAGACGCGAGCACAGATTGTGGCGCTACCCGAGCACCATGCGCTGCGCAGCTTCGCCGCGCCGATCCTCGACGGCGGCAATGCGCCGATCTGGTGGATCGAGTCACGCGCCGAGACCGCCGCGCAGCATATCGAGCGCGCGCTGAACCGCGGGCTGTGGCTGCTCGAAACCATCGTGACGGCCGCACCTCTGCTGGGGCTACTCGGCACGATCATCGGCATGATGCACTCGTTCCGGCTGATCGGTGGACAGGGCGTCGTGAATCCGACCGGCGTGACGGGCGGCGTCGCGCAAGCGCTGATCGCGACCGCGATCGGCCTGGTGATCGCTCTTGTCGCGCTCTTCGCGTTCAATTATTTTTCCCGGCGGGTCGGCGAGCTGCTCGATCACTTCGAGCGGGTCGGCACACGGCTGATCGGGCAGCTCCGACTCGACCAGGAAGATCCGGAAGGAGCGGCGCAACGCCGGCTCGACCGGGAGCGCGCGGCAGGGCCTGCGCATTTGCGGCTCGCCGGTGAGCATGCGCCGGGGCCGCGCACGTGAAACTGAAACGCTCAAGACAGGCTCGGCGCGGGAAGATCGAAATCATCCCGATGATCGACGTGATGTTCTTTTTGCTGGCGACGTTCATGCTCGCATCGCTTTCGATGCAGCGGCTCGATTCGATGAAAATCGACTTGCCGGGCGGCCAGGCGCAACGGCTCAATCTGGACACACCGCTCACCCTCACCGTCACGCGCGCGAATGTCATCTTCGTCAACCGCCAGCCAGTGCCGCTGGCGGCGCTAGCGGGCGACCTGCGTCCGTTGCTGAAACCGGACGGCAACCTGGTGGTTGCCGCCGACGACGCGGCGTCGCACGGCGTGGTCGTCAAGGCGATGCTCGAAGCCCGGAAAGCCGGCGTACAGCACTTCCTGATCGCCGTTCACCATGAGTAACGTTGGCCGCAGCAACACGGCCTTGCTGGACGAACCGAAAACACGCATCGCCGTTGCGACGGCCATCGCGTTCGGGTTGTGGTGCACAGCGCTCGTGCTCGTCGGAGCACTGCTCGTCACGCCTGAGACCACGCCGGCGTCCCCACCGAACCTCGACGCGCAACTTGTCGAAATAGAGCCCCCGCCGCCTCCGCCGGACAACAGCAGGCCAGAGCAAGCTGCACAGGAAAAGCCGGCGCATCCGGTACCGTCGACACCGCCAGCGAACGTTGCACATGCAGCACCGCCGCCGATGCATCAGGCAGCTCCCGTGCACCGGGAACCGCTCCGGCACGCTGCCGCGCCTGCATTGGCCGCGGCACGACCTTCACCCGAACCGGTGACGCCGCCTGCTGCGCCCTCGCCGGTCACGACGCCTTCCAATGCACAATCCGCCGCGCCGGCATCGGCGACGTCATTGGCCAGCGACGCCAAACACCCGGCAACTGCGCCCGACGCCGCGGCCACGGGCAGCGGTCATACCGGTGCTCGTGCGATCACGCAGCCGCTGCCGGAAATCCCGGACGACTTGCGAGAAGCCGCGTATCACGCCATTGCGCTTGCGCGCTTTACGATTCGCCCAGACGGCTCCGTCGATGTGCAACTAGTTCAGCCGACGCAACAGCCGCGTCTGAACCAGTTGTTGCTCACCGCGCTGCATAACTGGCGTTTCTTCCCCGCAACGGAGAACGGCAAGCCTGTCGAGAGCCATCAAGACGTTCGCGTGCATCTCGTGGTCCAGTAGCGCACGACTCGCGGTGACTCGTCGCTTTATAACGATGCGCGTGCGGCAGCCGAAAAGAAGCCAAGACGCATCGGAAGCGTCTTTCGCTCCCGGAAAAGCAAGAAACCGTGCCCGCGCCTCGCGCACAGCAGTTGGGAGCGTGATCTTTCGGAAAAG